>NZ_JBKHUI010000001.1:0-463932 GCF_046569695.1 Kluyvera sp. 142486 | reverse complement strand
TAGAGAATAATCACGTTGGGTGCGTTTGAACTCAGTCATCATCACGTTCTCCGGATTTAAGTCAGGAACGTGTCAACGCTATTCAGGACGGGTCAAATGGATAAAAAAAGCCGACCTCTGGGTCGGCTTTTTTTATTGCGGTTGCTGGATGGCGACACGGTGTGTCTTATCCGTCCTGCAAACGGCGTGTAGCCCGGTCAAGCGAAGCGCCGCCGGGGATAGCACTCAGGCAAAAATCGTCATCAGATACGCCGCAAACAGCGCCAGATGCGCCGCACCGTTCAGCACGTTGGTACGCCCGGTTGAGAACGAAATGTGGCACAGCACCAGCGAGGCGACCATCACAATCATCTCCGGCATGCCAAGACCAAACATCAGTTCATTCCCGGTCATATAGGCAATCAGCGTCACCACCGGCACCGTCAGCGAGATAGTCGCCAGCACCGAGCCAAAGAACAGGTTCATCGCGCGCTGGACCTGGTTGTTCAGCACCGCCTTCAATGCGCCCAGCCCTTCAGGGGAGAGAATCAGCAGCGCCACCAGGAAGCCGGTAAAGGCAACCGGCGCATTCATGCTGGTCAGCAGTGTCTCCAGCGGGTTGGCGTTCATTTTGGTGACCGCGATAACCGCAACCAGATGCACAATCAGCCATACCGCATGCCACAGACTGCTGTGTGCCGACGGTTTACCGTGATGCGGGTCGTCGTCGTCGCTGTCATCTTCATGCTCGTAGACGAACAGGCTCTGGTGCGTTTTGGTTTGAATAAGCAAAAATACGCCGTACATGGCGGCAGAAATGAGGGCTACCAGCAGCGACTGGCCAATAGTAAAGTTAGCGCCCGGCAGCGAGGTCGGGAATACCAGCACAATAATAGCCAGCGGGAACAGGGCAATTAAATACTGCTTAATACCAAACAGGTTCATATATTGCGTGGCAAACTTGCGCCCGCCGAGCAATAACGAGAAGCCGACTAAACCGCCGGTCACAATCATAATGATGGAGTAGAGCGTATCGCGCATCAGCGTTGGTGCGGCATCGCCCGTCGCCATCAGCGCTGAGATTAAGCTTACCTCAAGAATAACCACTGAAAGGCTTAAAATCAGAGAGCCGTAGGGCTCGCCTAAACGGTGTGCGAGAACGTCCGCGTGGCGAACAACGCTAAAGGCGCTGCTCAGAATACCCACCAGCGCCAGGGCATTGATGGCGATAACCACTGGCAATGACTGGCTGCTTCCCCAGAAGGCCAGAATTGCCAGCGCCACCAACGGGAAAATGAGCGACGTCTCCTTATGGCGAGTTTTCACCGCCTCTTGTACGTGGGTCATGTTTGTCTCCATATCTGCAGGTATTTATAATTATAGAAAAAATCAGCTGCGTAAATTAACAAATTTTTCCACCAGGATTGCGATCTTTTACTAAAGTTTACCCATAGCGCCATTTTTTCTAATAGATGGCTATAATATAAAATACTGACTAAATATTTTTTAAATAACAGCGTATTAATGCGCTGGTTTTCCTATTTTACTTATCGGTAAAACCGGCTTGAGCAGCGGAGAGCAATGGGAGACAAATTGCATCCTGAACCATAAAGCTGGATAATATTTCATCAAAGACAGCTCCGGAGGTCGCCATCCGTTCCCGTAAGAACGCATGTAAAGCAGGGAAGAGAAGTGGCGGTGGAGGTTTAAAGTGTTAACGCGTGATTTCTTAATGAAGGCGGATTGTACAACGGCGTTTGGCGCCATTGAGGAATCTCTGCTTTGGTCTGCTGAACAGCGTGCGGCGTCGCTGGCGGCGACGCTGGCCTGTCGGCCAGATAATGGGCCGGTATGGATTTTCGGCTATGGCTCTCTGATGTGGAACCCGGCGCTGAATTTTAGCGAGTCGGTAACCGGTACGCTGGTGGGCTGGCATCGGGCATTCTGTTTGCGCCTGACGGCGGGGCGCGGCAGCGCCTGTCAGCCAGGGCGTATGCTGGCGCTGAAAGAGGGCGGGCGTACCACAGGAGTGGCTTACCGTCTGCCGGATGATGAAATTGAAAACGAGCTGTCGCTGCTGTGGAAGCGAGAGATGATCACCGGCTGCTACCTGCCGACCTGGTGCAAGCTGGCGCTCGATGATGGCCGGACGGTCAATGCGTTGGTGTTTATTATGGACCCGCGTCATCCGTTGTATGAGTCTGATACCAGCGTGCAGCTGATCGCACCGCTGATTGCCCGTGCTAGCGGACCATTGGGAACCAATGCGCAGTATCTCTTCTCGCTGGAGCAGGAGTTACAGAAGCTGGGAATGCCGGACGACGGCCTGAATGAGCTGATTAACAACGTGCGGCATCTGGTGGCTGGGAAGTAGGTCAATAAAAACCCCGGAAGTGCGTGCTTCCGGGGTGAATCATCAGGCGGCAACGTAGCTGATGGAGTGTTCAAGAGACTGGCTGTGGCTGTCGATCAGCACATTCCAGGTGCCACTGTAAGGCACGGTCAGATACGCTTTCTCTTCGTTCTGCACGCTTAAAATATCGGAACCGCTGCTGCTGGTACTCTTCTGCGTGCTCATTAAATGAATATGGCAACGCTCTGAACAACGCACCACTACCGTATCCCCACCAAATAACGTCAAACTTGCCTTTACCATCGCCAAAATACCCCGCTGCAAATGAGTCTGCGCACTCCCTACGCCTTAATCCTGCCTGTGATGTTGTTCACAAATCACTCACCGCATAACACCAAACCCTGACCTCACCGATGCTGATTTTGATCAAAAAATGCCGTAACACTTCAACAAAAATGACAATGTCCCTGAAACCATTCAGCTATCGTGATAAAGATGTGAGGGATGTCGCAAAGGTGAAATAATATCCTTTAAATGGCTCTGATTTTAGCGGGCTACGCTGATGGGGGCGTTGGCGATACCAAATTAGAAGGTCAGCACTTTGTCGGCCGCCAGCGTCCACTGGGCCAGTTCTACCAGCGTGCCAATCTCGACGCCGTCAATCAGCGGCAGGGCGGTGATGCCGCGCCCGTCGGTGCAAGTCTTACACAGTTTCACCGGCACGCCCTGAGCGGTGAGAATTTCCAGCATCTGCTGAATGTTGTAGCCTTCCGCCGGTTTCTGCCCGCGCAGGCCCGCCGTCACGGCATCAGACATCAGAAAAAGCTGCAGCTGCAGATCGTCCTGCTGCTCGCGCAGGGCAATGGCTAAACGCAGGCTATTGAACAGGGATTCGCTGCCGTAGGCAGCACCGTTGGCGATAATGACGATACGTTGCATCTGAACTCCTTTAAGGCACGGTTATTGCTAGACGTTAGGATGGTAAGAAAATCCTCTAACGGGAGAGCGCATGATAAACCGTGAAGATGATACACCCGGCGCTATCGAGTGGTTTCGTTACGCGCGTCAGGTGCAGAAAGTACAGCTCCGGCAGCTGGCGCAGCAGGGGCAACTGGTTAGCCAGCTAAGCCACGTGGTGCACATGTTACAGTGTGAACGCGGGGCATCCAACATCTGGTTATGTTCACAGGGGCGATTGTACGCTGCCGAGCGTCGCGCCAGCGCCGCGCTGGTGGATGAACAGAACCGTCAACTGCTTGCCCATCTCAAGCCCCAGTACTTACCCTCCGCCAGCGGTTTATGCCAGCGTATTGCCCGAGCCGTCTGGTCGTTGGAGCAGTTACCGTCGCTGAGAGAGAGCGTTGCCAGCCTGCAGGTCTCGGCGGAAACGGCAACCAGCCAGTTCAACCGCACTATCCGCCATCTGCTGAATATCATCCCGCAGCTCAACGACAGTATCGATGACCCGACGCTCGCCGGGCGGCTGGTGGCGCTGTACAGCTTTATGCAGGGAAAAGAGCTGGTGGGTCAGGAGCGCGCGCTGGGGGCGCAGGGGTTTGCGCAGGGCAGCTTTAGCAGCGAGTTGCGCCAACGCCTGGTGGATCGTATCGACGGTCAGCAGCCCTGCTTTGACAGCTTTTTATCGCTGGCGACCAGCCCGCTCAAGATGCTGTTTTATACCGAATGTCAGGCGAGTATCGCCATTGAACAACTGCGGCGCATTGCCTGTACTCGCCAGCCCCCGGCGGATGACGGTGCCAGCGCGCTGCGTTGGTTTCAGCTGCAAACCCAGCGTCTGGAGCAGATGCGCGGGCTGGAAGAGGCGCTGATTAGCGAGCTGATGTCGGCGGTGGATGACCTGCTGCTCGATGATGAAGAACGGCAGGCGCTGGATCCGACTGGCGACGATCCGGCTAGTGATAACCTGATGCTGCATCTCGACCGCCAGCTTCTGCCGCTGGTGCGCCAGCAGGCGAGGGAGCTGGAGCAGCTCTCCGGCCAGTTGGCCTCGCTCAAGGATACGCTGGAGGAGCGTAGGTTAATTGATAAAGCCAAAAGCGTGCTGATGACCCATCGGCAGATGAATGAAGAACAGGCCTGGCACTGCCTGCGCAAAATGGCGATGGATAAGAACCAGCGTATGGTGGAAATTGCCCGCGCACTGCTGGCGGTGAAAGCGCTGTGGCAGAACGAACCGGCATCGCCGTTGCACAATGAACGGGCATGAATGCCTTGCGTCGGTGCAAAAACAGCGATCGAGCGCACGTTTTTCCCCGAATATCACGGTCTGAAAACTGGCATCTGAATTGCATTAGTTAAGTCAGAAAGTAAATAGTCGGTGGCGGGCCAATGGCGGCCTGTACACCACGAGGATAAAGGCGTCCTGCAATGCGTAAGCATTGCCGGGCGCTTTTTTTTTGCATTCGGGAGCGAGTATGGGCGAAACGGTTTCACTATCACGGCGACGTCTGTTGCAGGCGGGAGCGGCACTTGGCGGCGCTATGCTGCTGCCTGGCATGACTCAGGCGGTCTGGGCTGCAGGTTCCGATAAGCCGGAACTAGAGACGGTTAAGGTGGGCTTTATTCCGCTGACCGACTGTGCGCCGCTGGCGATTGCCTCACTGAAAGGCTTCGACAAAAAGTACGGCATTACGCTGGTACCGAGCAAAGAGGCCAGCTGGGCGGCGGTGCGCGACAAGCTGGTTAACGGCGAGCTTGACGCGGCGCATGTGCTTTACGGCCTGCTGTACGGGCTGGAGCTGGGCGTGGCGGCGAAACCGCAGCCGATGGCGAACCTGATGACCCTCAACCGAAACGGTCAGGGGATCACGCTGTCGAGCGATCTGCAGGAAAAGGGCGTCACCAACCTCGGTGCGCTGAAAACTCTGGTCGGGCAAAGCGCGCCGGGCACCTATACCTTCGCCCACACCTTCCCGACCGGCACCCACGCCATGTGGCTCTATTACTGGCTGGCGAGCGGCGGGATCAACCCGTTTGACGATGTGCGCACAGTGGTGGTGCCGCCACCGCAGATGGTGATGAATATGCGCATCGGCAACATGGTCGGCTTCTGCGTCGGCGAGCCGTGGAACGCCCGCGCCATTAACGATCGCATCGGTTTTACCGCTGCCACCAGCCAGGACATCTGGCCGGAGCATCCGGAAAAAGTGCTCGGCGCGCGCCGTGACTGGGTGGACCAAAACCCAAATACCGCGCGTGCGCTGGTAGCCGCGTTGATGGATGCCGCCCGCTGGATTGACGCCTCTGACGATAACAAACGCGAAACCGCGCAGATCCTCTCTCATCGTGGCTGGCTCAACACCAAAGAACAGTACCTCACCGGGCGAATGCTGGGGGAGTACGACAACGGTATCGGTCGCCGCTGGAAGGATGCGCACCCGATGCGCTTCTTCGAACAGGGTGAGGTGAGCTACCCGTGGCTCTCCGACGGCATGTGGTTCTTAACCCAGTTCCGCCGCTGGGGCCTGCTGAAAAGTGACCCGGACTACCTGGCCGTCGCCCAGCGCATTAACCGTATTGATGTCTGGAAAGAGGCGGCGCAGGCGGTTGGCGGCGTTGCCGTCCCAACGCAAACCCTGCGCAGCAGCAAGTTAATCGACGGTTCTGTCTGGACCGGGGCTGACCCCGCTGGATACGCCCGCAGTTTCGCCATTCAACGTACAGGGGCATGAGATGAACACCAAAACCAAACCTATCGATGCGCCAGCACCTGCTGGCGAAGTGATCGCCATGCCGCCGGTGCAGGTTCGCCGTAGGCCACCTGCGCTGCGCCGCCATCTTCGTGAGCTCGCAGAGCGCACGATTCCAGCGGTGCTGGGGCTGGGCCTGCTGGTGCTGGTCTGGCAGCTGGCCGCCGTCAACAGCAAAGGTTTTCCGACGCCGCTCAGTACCCTGGACTCGGCGATAACCCTCTTTTCTGACCCGTTCTACAACAACGGCCCCAACGACGTCGGCGTAGGCTGGAACGTGCTGGCCTCGTTACAGCGCGTGGCGGTGGGCTTTGGCCTCGCGGCGCTGGTGGGTATTCCGCTTGGCTTCCTGATCGGTCGTTTTACCTTTGCCTCGCGCATGTTCACCCCGCTGATTGCGCTGCTGCGCCCGGTCAGCCCGCTGGCCTGGCTGCCAATTGGCCTGCTGTTGTTCCAGAAAGCGGAACCCGCCTCCAGCTGGACGATTTTCATCTGCTCCATCTGGCCGATGGTGATTAACACCGCCGAAGGGGTGCGCCGCATACCGCAGGATTATCTCAACGTGGCGCGGGTGCTGAACCTATCGGAGTGGACGGTGATGCGCAAAATCCTCTTCCCGGCAGTGCTGCCGTCGGTGCTCACCGGAGTGCGGCTGTCGATTGGTATCGCCTGGCTGGTCATTGTCGCCGCAGAGATGCTCACCGGCGGGCTGGGTATCGGTTTTTGGATCTGGAACGAATGGAACAACCTCAACGTCGAAAACATCCTTATCGCCATCGTCATTATCGGCGTGGTGGGGCTGCTGCTGGAGCAGGGGCTGATGCTGATTGCACGTCGTTTTAGCTGGCAAGAGAAATAGGAGCACATCATGAAACCATTAATTCAGGTCCAGGCCGTGAGCCAGCGTTTTCATACCGCCAGCGGTGAGTTTCTGGCCTTACAAAACGTCTCTTTTGATATTCACGAAGGGGAGACCGTTAGCCTGATTGGCCATTCGGGCTGCGGTAAATCGACGCTGCTCAACCTGATTGCTGGCATTACCCTGCCGACCGAAGGCGGGCTGCTGTGTGACAACCGCGAAATTGCCGGGCCGGGGCCGGAGCGGGCGGTGGTGTTTCAGAACCATTCACTGCTGCCATGGCTGACCTGCTTTGACAACGTGGCGCTGGCGGTTGACCAGGTGTTTCGCCAAACCATGAACAAAGCGGAGCGTCGAGAGTGGATTGCGCACAACCTTGACCGCGTCCAGATGGGCCACGCGATGGACAAACGTCCAGGCGAGATCTCCGGCGGCATGAAGCAGCGCGTGGGCATCGCGCGAGCGCTGGCGATGAAGCCAAAGGTGCTGCTGATGGACGAGCCGTTTGGTGCGCTGGATGCGCTCACCCGCGCCCATCTTCAGGACTCGGTAATGCAAATTCAACAGTCGCTGAACACCACCATCGTGCTGATTACCCACGACGTTGATGAAGCCGTGCTGCTCTCTGACCGCGTGATGATGATGACCAACGGCCCGGCGGCCACGGTGGGTGAAGTGCTGGAGGTGAATTTGCCGCGACCGCGTAACCGCGTGCAGCTGGCGGATGACAGCCGCTATCACCACCTGCGCCAGCAGATCCTCCACTTCCTTTACGAAAAACAGCCGAAAGCGGCGTAAGGGGGTTCTATGCGGCGACTGGTGATGATCGGCAACGGGATGGCGGCGACCCGGCTAGCGGAAATGCTGGTCACGAGTGCGCCAGGAGCGTTTGCGATAACCCTTATCGGTGATGAACCGCATCCGGCCTACAGCCGCATTCAGCTCTCTCCGGTGCTGGGTGGGGAAAAGGATTTTAGCCAGACGCTGCTACAACCGGCGCAGTGGTATCTCGACCATCACATCACGCTGTACCTCGGTGAAACGGTGCAGACGGTTGATGTGCAGACGCGCCGGGTGACCACCACCCAGCGTGAGCTGGAGTGGGATGAATTAGTGTTCACCTGCGGCTCGCAGGCTTTCCTGCCGCCGCTGCCGGGCATCGACCTGCCGCACGTTTTTGCCTTTCGCACCCTGGCTGACGTGGAGGCCATTCTTGCCACGCCGGGCGATGCGGTGGTGATTGGCGGCGGGGTGCTGGGAGTGGAAGCCGCCGCCGCGCTGCGACTTAGAGGTGACGCCGTCACTTTGATTCATCGCAGCGGACGACTGATGGAACAGCAGCTAGACGAAATGGCGGGCGAGCTATTGACCCAGCGATTAGCCGAACGCGGTATCGACTGCGAGTTGAGCGCCGGTATTGCGCAGATTACGCCAGACGCGGTGGTGTTAAACACCGGGCGCGTCATTCCGGCAACCCGCGTGGTGATGGCAACCGGCGTGCGGCCCAATATCGCGCTGGCGCAGCAGGCCGGAATTCCCTGTCAGCGCGGCATTGTGATTAACCGCCAGCTGGAAACGGGTATCCCCGGCGTCAGCGCCATTGGAGAGTGCTGCGAAATTGACGGACAAACCTTCGGCCTGGTCGCGCCCTGCATGCAGCAGGCGGACGTGCTGGCAGCAAGGCTCTGCGGCAACCCACGGGCCGATTTCCACTGGCAGGACCGTGGCACCCGCCTGAAGGTGACCGGCATCGACCTGTTCAGCGCCGGGCGGGTTCGGGCCATCGACGGGGATTGTCAGTGGTCATCCTATGACCCGCAGACCGGGCACTATCGGCGGCTGCTGGTGGCAAACGGCCAGTTGGCCGGAGTCCTGCTGCTTGGCGACTGCACCAGCGCCGCCGCCTTTACCGATTTATTGCATACCGTCCAGCCCGCACAGGCGAGCTGGATATTCGGCCCCTTTACCACGCAGCCGTCGGCTGCAGGAACGCATACCATGACAAAACCAACATTAGCGGTCGTCGGGCACGGGATGGTCGGCCACCATTTTCTTGAGCAGTGTGTCAGCCATCAGTTGCATGAGCAGTATCAGATTGTGGTACTGGGCGAAGAGCGTTATGCCGCCTATGACCGGGTGCATCTGTCGGAATATTTTGCCGGTCGCAGCGCGCAGTCGCTCTCGATGGTGGCGGAGGATTTCTTTGCTGATAACGGCATTGAGCTGCGCTTGTCGCAGCCGGTAGCGGAAATTGACCGCGAAGCCCGGATTATCCGCGACGCTGAGGGACATGAACTGCACTGGGATAAGCTGGTGCTCGCCACCGGCTCATACCCGTTCGTGCCGCCAATCCCCGGCAACACGCTACCCGGCTGCTTTGTCTACCGTACGCTGGACGATCTTGATGCGATTGCCGCCTGCGCCAAAACGGCGAGCCGCGGCGTGGTGATCGGCGGCGGCCTGTTGGGGTTGGAGGCGGCAAACGCGCTGCGCCAGCTGGGGCTGGAGACTCACGTGGTGGAGTTCGCGCCGAATCTGATGGCGGTGCAGTTGGATAACGGCGGTGCCGCCATGCTGCGGGAGAAAATTACCGAGCTTGGCGTAAGCGTGCACACTAGCAAAGCCACCACCGAGATTCGCCAGACGGACGAAGGGCTCATGCTGCAGTTTGCCGACGGTGAATGTCTGGTTACCGATATGGTGGTGTTCTCGGCGGGGATTCGCCCGCAGGACGCGCTGGCGCGCAGCAGTGGCATCCGCCTGGGTGAGCGCGGTGGCATCGCGATTGATAACCAGTGTCGCACTTCCGATAGCGACATCTTTGCCATCGGCGAATGCGCGCTGTGGGATAACAAAATCTATGGCCTGGTGGCGCCCGGCTATCAAATGGCGCGGGTAGCCGCCGGGGCGTTGGCAGGTGAAACGAGCGAATTTACCGGGGCGGATATGAGCACCAAGCTCAAGCTGCTCGGCGTCGACGTGGCCTCATTTGGCGATGCGCAAGGGCGCACCGCCGGAAGCCAGAGCTATCAATGGGTTCACGGCCCGGAGCAAATCTATAAGAAGATTGTGGTCAGCGCGGATGGCAAAACGCTGCTCGGCGGCGTACTGGTAGGTGATGCCAGCGACTACGCCACGCTGCTGCAAATGATGCTCAACGATATTGCGCTGCCGTCGCACCCGGAATCGCTGATCCTGCCTGCGCTCTCCGGCAGCGCGCCGAAAGCGCTTGGCGTGGCGGCGCTGCCGGACAGCGCGCAAATCTGCTCCTGTCACAACGTCAGCAAAGGCGATATCTGCCATGCGGTGAGCAACGGGGCCAGCGAGATGGGGGCCATTAAAAGCTGCACCAAAGCGGCCACCGGCTGCGGCGGCTGTAGCGCACTGGTCAAACAGGTGATGGAGTATCAGCTGGCGCAGCAGGGCGTGGAGGTGAAAAAAGACATCTGCGAACACTTCCCGTACTCGCGTCAGGAGATCTATCACCTGGTGCGCGTCAACCGAATTCACACCTTTGAACAGCTGATTGCTCGCTACGGCCACGGCGACGGCTGCGAAATCTGCAAACCGCTGGTGGGGTCGGTGCTGGCCTCCTGCTGGAATGAGTACCTGCTGAAGCCCGCGCATTTGCCGCTGCAGGACACCAACGACCGCTACTTTGCCAATATCCAGAAAGACGGCACCTATTCCGTGGTGCCACGTATGCCTGCCGGCGAGGTAACGCCGGACGGGCTGATTGCCATCGGGCAGATAGCCAAACGCTACGCGCTATACAGCAAAATTACCGGCGGCCAGCGTATTGACCTGTTTGGCGCGCGGCTGGAGCAGCTTCCCGCTATCTGGCACGAGCTGGTGGAGGCCGGTTTTGAGACCGGACATGCCTACGGCAAGTCGCTGCGCACGGTGAAATCCTGCGTCGGTTCAACCTGGTGTCGCTATGGGGTGCAGGATTCCACCGGGCTGGCGGTAACCCTGGAGCACCGCTATAAAGGGCTGCGCGCGCCGCACAAAATTAAAATGGCGGTCTCCGGCTGCACCCGAGAGTGCGCGGAAGCGCAGGGCAAAGACGTTGGGGTGATTGCCACCGACAAGGGCTGGAACCTCTATCTGTGCGGTAACGGCGGGATGAAACCGCGTCATGCGGATCTGTTCGCCAGCGACCTCGACGACGCGACGTTGTTGCGCACCATCGACCGTTTTCTGATGTTTTACATCCGTACCGCCGACCGTCTGCAGCGCACCAGTACCTGGATGGATAATCTGGAAGGTGGGCTGGAGTATCTGCGCAGCGTGATCCTCGACGATTCGCTGGGCATTGGCGAAGAGCTGGAGCAGGAGATGGCGCGGGTCATCGATAGCTACCAGTGCGAGTGGCAAACCACGCTCAATGACCCGCAGCGCCTGACGCTGTTCCGCTCTTTCGTAAACAGCGACACGCCAGACGAAGCGGTGCAGCGTGAAACCGTGCGCGGGCAGCCGCAGCTGTCGCCCGTCACCGTGATGCCGACGCTGGCAGGCAGCCGCAAGCCGTGGCAGGCGGTGTGTTCGCTGGAAGATATCCCGGCGCAGGCTGGGATTGGCGCGCGGTTGGGCGAGATGCAGATTGCACTTTTCCGCCTCAACGGCCACGTCTATGCGCTGGATAATCAGGAACCCGGCAGCCAGGCTAACGTCCTGTCGCGCGGCCTGCTGGGCGATGCCAGCGGTGAACCGATTGTTATCTCACCGCTCTATAAGCAGCGTATTCGCCTGCGCGACGGTCGCCATCTGGAGAGCGGCGAGCCGGTGGTGCGCGCCTGGCCGGTGAAAGTTGAAGGCGGCAAAGTGTGGGTCAGTAGCCAGGAACTGGTGATGCGCGCGGAGGCTTCATGACAGAAACCCGAACAACGTGCCCTTACTGCGGCGTTGGCTGCGGGGTGCTGGCTACGGTGATTGACGGCGAGGTCAGCGTGAAGGGTGATGAGGCACATCCGGCAAACTTTGGCCGCCTGTGCGTGAAGGGCTCGGCGCTCGGCGAAACCACCGGTCTGGAGGGGCGCTTGCTGCATCCGTCCGTTGACGGCCAGAATGTCAGCTGGGCGCAGGCGCTGGATGCGACCGGTGAGCGGCTACAGGCGATTATCGACGAGCACGGCCCGCAGGCGGTGGCGTTTTATGCCTCCGGACAGCTGTTGACCGAGGACTATTACGCCGCCAATAAGCTGATGAAAGGCTTTATCGGCGCGGCGAATATCGATACCAACTCGCGGCTGTGTATGTCATCGGCGGTGACAGGCTATAAACGTGCGTGGGGCGCGGACGTGGTGCCATGCAGCTTTGAGGACGTAGAACGCAGTGACCTGGTGGTTCTGGTAGGTTCCAACGCGGCCTGGGCGCACCCGGTGCTCTATCAGCGACTGGTGCAGGCGAAGCAGCAAAACCCGCAAATGAAGGTCGTTGTTATTGACCCGCGTCGTACCGCCACCTGCGATATTGCCGACCGCCATCTGGCGATTGCCCCCGGCACGGATGCCGGGCTATTTGTTGGGCTGCTACATGCCATTGCCGAGCGCGGTGCAAAGGTGGACGATTTTACCGATGCGCCCGCCGCGCTTGAGGCGGCACAATCCTGGAGCATTGAGCGCGTGGCGGCATTTTGCGGGCTGCCCTTCGCGGAGGTCGCCGCGTTTTATCAGGACTTTATTGCCGCCCCGAGGGCTATCACGCTCTACACCATGGGTATAAATCAATCCTCCAGCGGCAGCGACAAATGCAACGCGATTATTAACGTCCACCTTGCCAGCGGCAAATTTGGTCGCGAAGGCTGCGGCCCCTTTTCGCTGACCGGGCAGCCAAATGCGATGGGCGGTCGCGAGGTGGGCGGGCTGGCGACGATGCTGGCGGCGCATATGAACTTCGAACCTTCCGACCTCGCCCGGGTGGCGCGTTTCTGGGGTACCGAGCGGCTGGCGCAAACGCCGGGGCTGATGGCGGTGGATCTCTTCGCTGCTATCGGGCGCGGTGAGGTGAAAGCGGTGTGGATCATGGGCACCAACCCGGCGGTATCACTGCCGGACAGCCACGCGGTAAGCCAGGCGCTGAAGCGCTGCCCGTTGGTGATTGTCTCCGAAATTGCCGCGCAGACGGAAACCTCGCAGTACGCACATATTCGCTTCCCGGCGCTGGGCTGGGGGGAGAAAAACGGCACCGTGACCAACTCCGAGCGGCGTATTTCGCGCCAGCGGGCGTTTCTGCCGGCCCCCGGCGAGGCGCGGGCCGACTGGTGGATCATCGCCCGCGTTGCCGAGCGCCTGGGCTGCGGTGCGGCGTTTGCCTGGCAGCATCCCCATGAGGTCTTTAGTGAACATGCGGCGCTCTCCGGTTTTGAAAATGACGGCCAGCGGGCGTTTGATATCAGCGGGCTTGCCGAATTAAGCCGCGAGGCGTGGGATGAACTTGCGCCGGTGCGCTGGCCGGTCAGCCGCCGTAACGTCTCGTTGGATCTGCATCGTGGCTGGCGAGAGGATGGAAGGGTGCGTATGGTGCCGGTCACACCGCGCGGCATGCTGGCTCAAACACAGCCGCTCTATCCGCTGATCCTCAACAGCGGGCGTATTCGCGACCAGTGGCACACCATGACCCGCACCGGTAGTGTGCCGCGCCTGATGCAGCATATTGCGCAGCCGATAGTGGAAGTCTCGCCGCAGGATGCTGCGCATTTTGCGCTGTTACCGGGCGGCCTGGCGCGCATCAGTTCGCCGCATGGCGTGATGGTGGCGAAGGTGGTGGTGACGGAGAGTCAGCGCCGTGGCTCGCTGTTTACGCCGATGCACTGGAACGACTGCTTTGCCCGTCAGGGGAAGGTAAACGGGCTGGTGGCCTCGGTGGTCGACCCGCACTCCGGGCAGCCGGAAAGTAAGCAGACCGCCGTGCGCATCGCGCCGTGGCAGCCGTTGTGGCAGGGTGAGCTTTACTCCCGCAGCGAAGTGCCGCTGCCGGGTCATCTGCACTGGTGGCGTAAAGCCGCGCCGGGGCTGCACCACGTCACCCTCTGCGGCGATCGTCTGGTACAACACGAGATACTGGCCTGGTGCCAGCAGCAGGGTTGGCAGGTGCAACTCGCCAACGCTGGCGATATCTGGCATTTGCTGGCGTGGCAGGACGGACGCTTGATGCTCGGCTTCTGGAGCGGCGATGCGCTACCGGAAGTGGATGATGCATTAGTGTGCCGGGCGTTTAATGAGGCGCCACAGACGCTGGCGGCGCGTCATGCGCTGCTGAGCGGCCAGGATCTGGCACGTCCGGCGGTGGGGAAAATTGTTTGCAGCTGTTTCAGCGTTGGTGAAAAAACCATCCTTGAAGCGATTGAAAAACAGGGCTGCCGCACGGCGGGCGAGCTGGGCGAACGGCTGAAATGCGGCACCAACTGCGGATCCTGCATACCGGAGCTGAAGGCGCTGCTCGCCAGCACGGCAATGAAGGTGACGATTTTATGACCTTCAGGCAATTCTTATAAGAGGCCACCAGGGCTGAACCCTGTCCGCAAAGGCGCTAGACTAATGGCTTTGGGGCTGATTTTTTCAGCCTGCATTGAAGCTGGCTATGAGGTTGTGGTTTTGTCTTTGCGTTTTTACTCGTCATTTTTCGTGCTGCTGGCGTTAACCAGCACAAGCGCGTATGCGCTGACGTCGTTTGTCGAAGAGGCGGAACATCCCTTCGATAATCAGGCCGATAGCCTGCCGGATCTGAGTATCGCCCCGGAAAATCATGACGCGGAGAAACACTTTGCCGAGATGGTGAAGGCCTTCGGCGAAGCCAGTATGACCGATAACGGTTTGGATACCGGCGAGCAGGCGCGGCTATTTGCCATGACGCAGTTGCAGGACAAGGTTAACGGCCAGATGAACCAGCAGCTCGAAAGCTGGCTCTCTCCTTGGGGCAATACCAATATTCAGCTGCTGGTGGACGATCAGGGCAAAATGACCGGCAGCCACGGAAGTTGGTTTGTACCGCTGCAGGACAATACGCAGTATCTCACCTGGAGCCAGCTTGGCCTGACGCAGCATGACGAAGGGCTGGTGGGTAATCTGGGGCTGGGACAGCGCTGGGTCACCGGGCAGTGGCTGCTTGGCTACAACACCTTTTATGACAGCCTGCTCGATGCCCATCTCAATCGCGGCGGGCTTGGCGCGGAAGCGTGGGGCGAAAACCTGCGTTTTTCGGCGAACTACTACTATCCACTGCACGATTGGCAAAACAGCGGCACCACGCTGCAACAGCGCATGGCGCGCGGCTATGACCTGACCGCACAGGCATGGATCCCGGCTTACAATCACATCAACACCAGCCTCAGCGTCGAGCAGTATTTTGGCGACAGCGTCGATCTGTTTCGCAGCGGCACGGGCTACCGTAATCCGGTCGCGGTCTCGCTGGGCCTGAACTACACCCCGGTACCATTATTTACCTTCAGCGCCCAACATAAGCAGGGGGAGAGCGGGGTAAATCAGAACAACCTCGGCATGAAGGTCAACTACCGCTTTGGCGTGCCGCTGAAGAAGCAGCTTGCCGCCGATGAGGTGGCGCAAACCCGCACGCTGCGTGGCAGCCGCTACGATGCGCCAGAGCGTAACAACCAGCCTGTGATGGAGTTTCGTCAGCGCAAAAGCCTGAGCGTGTATCTCGCTACTCCGCCGTGGGATCTCACGGGCTACGAAACGGTGGCGCTGAAAATTCAGGTTCACGACGAATATGGGATCAAATCAATCAGCTGGCAGGGCGATACCGAAGCCTTAAGCCTGACGCCGCCAGCCGCGGGCAACAGCACCGATGGCTGGAGCATTATCATGCCGGCCTGGGATCCGACGGAGGGGGCCAGCAATATCTGGCATCTGTCGGTGGTGGTGGAAGATGGCAAGGGCCAGCGCGTCACCTCGAATGAGATCACGCTGGCGTTGACCGAACCTGTCGTCAGCTTTGCCCCGCAGGGCAATAGCTGGTTGGAGATGACGCCGTAGCGGCGATTTTCAGAAAATACGTTCCTGGTGCACCCACACGGCGGCTTCGACGCGGGATTTCAGCTTCATTTTCTTCAGCATATGCTTCACGTGAACCTTCACGGTGCTTTCCGTAATGTCCAGACGGCGGGCAATCATCTTGTTTGGCAGACCCTGGGCAATCAGCTTGAGAATATCGCGCTCGCGCGGGGTCAACTGGTTGATGTCGCGGTCAGAGGTGGCGCGGTTGGCGCGCAGGCTGGCAGCCAGCACCGGCGTTAACGCTTCGCTCAAGACCATCTCACCGGCGGCAGCCTGTTGCAGGGCTTTCAGCAGATCTTCCGGCTCCATATCTTTCAGCAGGTAGCCATCAGCACCGCGTTTGAGCGCGGTAACCACGTCTTCTTCATGGTTGGACACGCTGAACACCACCACACGGCCAGACAGTGATTTCTCACGCAGCTTGTCGAGGGTTTCCAGACCGTTCATGCCAGGCATGTTGAGATCGAGCAGAATCAGATCGGGATCGAGGGTTTCTGCCAGTTCGATTCCTTGTTCACCATTGCTGGCTTCGCCTACAACCTGAATATCTGATGCCATACTGACCAGCTGTTTGACACCGGTACGCAGCATAGGGTGATCGTCAATTAACAGGATAGTAGCCCGTTCCTGATTACTCATGGGTATCTCCTTGGGGAGTAGAAAGCGATTGATCGGGGACAAACGTAACCACGACTTCCGTGCCGCCGCTTTCACGACGACGAACCTGGCAATCGCCTCGCAGGCTTTGTGCGCGGTCACGCATAATAATAAGGCCATAATGGTTGCTGCGTTCGGCGTGCAGCGGGACGCCACAGCCGTTGTCGGCCACCACCAGTTTGACCTGGTTTTTTTGTTGGGTAACGCTGACTTTCACTTCTGTCGCCTGCGAGTGTTTAAGCGCGTTGCTTAAAGCCTCACGGGCAATCTGCAGCAGGTGAATGGCCTGGTGCGACGGTACGTAGCGCGGCGGTAACTGATAGTCGAGCTGCACCGGGAAGCCGAAATGGCTGCTGTACTCCTGGCAGCTGGCTTCCAGCGCCGGGCGCAGGCCGGATTCGGTCAGCTTCAGGCGGAAGGTGGTCAACAGTTCGCGTAGCTGCGCCCACGAGGTGTTGAGTTCATTACGCACCTGGCTCAAGAGTTCGCGGCTTTCCGGAGACGACTGCTCTTTTTGCATCATCTGCAGACAGCTGACCTGCATCTTCATACAGGAGAGCGACTGGGCGATGGAGTCGTGAAGCTCGCGGGCAATCGTTGAGCGCTCTTCCATTACAATAAGCTGCTGCTGGCGCTCCAGCTGTTTATCCAGCGCCAGCGTCGAGGTAATTTGCTCGAGCAGGGTATCAACCAGCTGCTGCTGATCGTGGCTCAGTTCGTGGCCGTGCGGCAGGGTTGCCAGCAGGATGCCGTACTGGTTACGCGGGTCGGTCAGCCGCCATTTTAGCGTGATGCCGTCATGGGCTGCGGTATCGACGTCGCGTGGGCAGAGGTAGCAGCCTCTGTCGTCGCACTCCCAGCCGGAGTGGCAGCTAAATTCCTGATGGTTATCTTCATCTTCGGTATCGTAAACCCGGACTTCAATTTCCCGCAGCGGGGTGAGTTCCTGAAGGCCATTCAGCACCGGAGAGATACGTTCGCACAGCGGCGCGCTGGAGTGCAGGCGGCGGTTAGCCTGCCACAGGAAGGAGAGAATGGCATTCTTTTGCTCCAGACCGGCGGTTTTCTCCTGCACGCGACGCTCCAGTGAGGCGTAGCTTTCCGCCAGTTCGGCGGACATATTATTCAGCGCCATGCCGAGGGTCGCCATTTCGTTGCGACCGCTAATTTGCGCACGATGGGTGAAATCGCGGTGGCTGATAGCATCGGCCATGCGCAGCAGCTGTCGCCACGGGTGCAGCAGCCGTGTACGCAGCCAGAAGACGGTAAAGATCAGCAGTACCGCCATCAAAAAGGCCATCAGACGGTGCATCCACACCACGTGGGAAATGCGCTCTTCGGTGGTGTGGTCGAAAACCGTCACCAGTTGATTAATGCGATCGACGAATCCGGCGGTATCATCTATGACGTCATCCGGATTTCTCGCCTCACGAATGTCCGGGCTCAGATGCTTCAGCCAGTACTGCTGGAGTTCGTGAAGCTGAGTTACCTGACCATCGCGCTCGGCGGCCAGCTGTAATTCTGGGCTGAAGACGGTTTTTTGCATCTCAGCGAACAGCGGCTCGTCGTTCTGTTCCACCGGGATTGCGGCCAGCAGGCGGTAGCTCTGCATACGCAGCGAACCCGCCTGGTTAATGGCGTGCGCGCTGCCCTGGACGCCGTTCACCAGGCGTGCGGAAATCATCATACTCGCCACGCCGATGAGGGTGGACAGCAGTACGATGAGGGCCAGTTGATTCACCAGCGTGAGTGGTGTAAAAAAACGTCTAAACATGGTGCGATACGGCTCCTGGCGGAAGACTCTCCGGCGAGTGGCGTTATTTTCGACTATCGCCTGGAGTATACCCATACCCCCAAAGAGTTACTCCTTTATTTCCATAATAGCTGAGGCGTCTGGGGTAGAGGGGTACAAGCGTAACAGCCACGTGATAAAACAGGTTTTTTTATCAATAAAAAACTACCCATAAAGGGTGATGATGTTTTTTTACACAAGATTAAGTCAACTTTTCCTTTGATTTATATCAACTTACCGCGTGGTGTAAACCCTAATGTGGCAAGGGTTGATATTAATAATCAGAGGTGTCTATGAGTCACTCCACTGCCCCCGAAAGGGCAACCGGCGCTGTCATTACCGACTGGCGACCGGAAGATCCGGCGTTCTGGCAAGAACGCGGCCACCGTGTTGCAAGCCGGAACCTGTGGATTTCCGTTCCATGTTTACTGCTGGCTTTCTGCGTATGGATGCTGTTCAGCGCGGTCGCCGTCAATTTACCAAAAGTGGGCTTCCAGTTTACAACCGATCAGCTGTTCATGCTGACCGCGTTACCTTCCGTTTCTGGCGCACTGCTGCGCGTACCGTATTCCTTCATGGTACCGCTGGTGGGTGGCCGTCGCTGGACGGCGTTCAGCACCGGGATCCTTATCATTCCTTGCGTATGGCTGGGCTTTGCCGTTCAGGACACCTCCACGCCGTTTAGCACCTTCATCATTATCTCTCTGCTGTGTGGCTTCGCGGGTGCAAACTTCGCGTCCAGCATGGCGAACATCAGCTTCTTCTTCCCGAAAGCGAAGCAGGGCGGTGCGCTTGGCCTTAACGGCGGCCTCGGCAATATGGGCGTGAGCGTGATGCAGCTGGTAGCTCCACTGGCGATCTCCCTCTCCATCTTCGCCGTTTTTGGTAGTCATGGCGTAACGCAGCCGGACGGCAGCGAGCTGTATCTGGCGAACGCGGCGTGGATCTGGGTACCGTTCCTGGCGATTTTCACCGTAGCGGCCTGGTTTGGCATGAACGAACTGGCTACCTCTAAAGCGTCGCTGAAAGAGCAGTTGCCGGTGCTGAAACGTGGTCACCTGTGGATCATGAGCCTGCTGTATCTGGCGACCTTCGGCTCGTTTATCGGCTTCTCCGCCGGTTTCGCGATGCTGTCGAAAACCCAGTTCCCGGAAATTCAGATCCTGCATTACGCCTTCTTCGGTCCGTTTATCGGTGCGCTGGCACGTTCTGCCGGCGGGGCTATTTCCGACCGTCTGGGCGGGACTCGCGTGACGCTGATTAACTTTATTCTGATGGCGGTATTCAGTGCGCTGCTGTTTATGACCCTGCCAACCAACGGCGAAGGCGGCAGCTTCATTGCCTTCTACGTGGTCTTCCTGGCGCTGTTCCTGACGGCCGGGCTGGGTAGCGGTTCTACCTTCCAGATGATTTCCGTTATCTTCCGTAAGCTGACGATGGATCGGGTGAAAGCAGAGGGTGGTTCCGACGAGAAAGCGATGCGTGAAGCAGCTACCGATACGGCGGCAGCGCTGGGCTTTATCTCAGCGATTGGTGCAATCGGCGGTTTCTTTATTCCGAAAGCGTTCGGGACTTCGCTGGATTTAACCGGCTCACCGGCGGGCGCGATGAAAGTATTCCTCGTGTTCTATATTGTCTGCGTCGTGGTGACCTGGGCGGTATACGGTCGTAAAGCGAAAAAATAACGGCTGACGTTATTTCTGCAACAAAGGCGCGAGTTTTCGCGCCTTTATTTTATCCCTGATTAGTTACAACATACTTTTATGGTTTAACGTTCTGTTGGCATTGTGCCTGGGTGGAAGAACGTCGGCCAGTAATGGCTCTACCCCTTAATACCGTCAGGGCTAAATTTTACATATTGAAATATGCACTTTCTATAAAAAAGCTTTATTTATCAATGTAGTGAAAAATAATAATGTATACCACCTTGGTGGTATGTGCCTTTTTTTCGGCATTTGTTAAGCAGTGCCGCCTTGATCGTTATCAATTCCCTTCATCTTTCAGCGCGTTAACTTCGCTGCAAATTCAGCAATGTCGATTTATCAGAGAGCCGTGAGGCTCCAAACAGGAGAGACCCGATGAGTAAATTCCTGGACCGGTTTCGCTACTTTAAACAGAAGGGTGAAACATTTGCCAATGGGCACGGACAGATTCTAGATACCAACCGGGATTGGGAAGATGGATACCGCCAGCGCTGGCAGCATGATAAAGTTGTGCGTTCCACGCACGGCGTAAACTGCACCGGTTCCTGTAGCTGGAAAATTTATGTCAAAAACGGTCTGGTTACCTGGGAAACCCAGCAGACTGACTATCCGCGCACCCGTCCGGATCTGCCAAATCACGAACCTCGCGGCTGTCCGCGTGGGGCGAGCTATTCATGGTACCTCTATAGCGCCAACCGTCTGAAATATCCGCTGATGCGTAAACGCCTGATGAAAATGTGGCGTGAAGCGAAAAAACTGCACAGCGATCCGGTTGATGCCTGGGCATCCATCATTGAAGACGCCGACAAAGCAAAAAGCTTCAAACAAGCGCGCGGTCGCGGCGGCTTCGTACGTTCCTCCTGGCAGGAAGTGAACGAACTGATTGCAGCGTCCAACGTTTACACCGTCAAAACCTACGGTCCTGACCGTGTAGCAGGCTTCTCGCCAATTCCGGCGATGTCGATGGTTTCCTATGCTTCTGGCGCACGCTATCTCTCACTGATTGGCGGTACCTGCCTGAGCTTCTACGACTGGTACTGTGACCTGCCACCGGCTTCTCCGCAGACCTGGGGCGAACAGACCGATGTTCCGGAATCCGCCGACTGGTATAACTCCAGCTATATCCTCGCCTGGGGTTCCAACGTTCCGCAGACCCGTACCCCGGATGCGCACTTCTTCACTGAAGTTCGCTATAAAGGCACCAAAACCGTTGCCATCACCCCGGACTACGCGGAAATCGCTAAGCTGTGCGACCTGTGGTTAGCTCCTAAGCAGGGTACCGATGCGGCGATGGCGCTGGCGATGGGCCACGTGATGCTGCGTGAATTCCACCTCGACAAACCGAGCCAATACTTTACCGACTACGTTCGCCGCTACACCGACTTCCCGATGCTGGTGATGCTGGAAGAGCGCGAAGGTTATTACGCTGCGGGCCGTATGCTGCGTGCTGCTGACCTGGTTGACGCTTTGGGCCAGGAAAATAACCCAGAATGGAAAACCGTTGCCGTCAATACTGATGGCGAGATGGTGGCACCGAATGGTTCTATCGGTTTCCGTTGGGGCGAAAAAGGTAAATGGAACCTTGAGCAACGTGACGGCAAATCCGGTGATGAAACCGAACTGCAACTGAGCCTTCTGGGTAGCCACGATGAGATTGCTCAGGTGGGCTTCCCTTATTTTGGTGGTGAAGGCACCGAGCACTTCACCAGTGTCGAGCTAGAAAACATTCTGCTGCACAAACTGCCGGTGAAACGTCTGCAACTTGCCGACGGCACTACCGCGCTGGTGACCACCGTTTACGACCTGAACATGGCTAACTACGGCCTGGATCGTGGTCTGAACGATGAAAACTGTGCAACCAGCTACGATGATATCAAGGCATATACCCCGGCGTGGGCTGAGAAAATTACCGGTGTTCCACGTGCGCAGATTATTCGTATTGCTCGCGAGTTTGCCGATAACGCCGATAAAACGCACGGTCGTTCAATGATCATCGTCGGTGCCGGCCTTAACCACTGGTATCACCTCGATATGAACTATCGTGGCCTGATTAACATGCTGGTGTTCTGCGGTTGTATCGGTCAGAGCGGCGGCGGTTGGGCCCACTATGTCGGCCAGGAAAAACTGCGTCCGCAGACCGGTTGGCAGCCACTGGCATTCGGTCTTGACTGGCAGCGTCCAGCGCGTCACATGAACAGTACTTCCTACTTCTATAACCACTCCAGCCAATGGCGTTATGAGTCGGTTACCGCGCAGGAACTGCTGTCACCGATGGCGGATAAATCTCGCTACACAGGTCATCTGCTGGACTTTAACGTCCGTGCAGAACGTATGGGCTGGCTGCCGTCTGCACCGCAGTTAGGCACAAACCCACTGCGTATTGTTGATGATGCGAAGAAAGCCGGGATGGATCCGGTTGATTACACCGTTAAGGCGCTGAAAGAAGGCACCATTCGTTTTGCGGCTGAACAGCCAGAAAACGGTAAAAACCACCCGCGTAACCTGTTCATCTGGCGTTCTAACCTGCTGGGCTCCTCCGGTAAAGGTCATGAATACATGCTGAAATACCTGCTGGGTACCGAACACGGTATTCAGGGGATGGATCTGGGCAAGCAGGGCGGCCTGAAGCCTGAAGAAGTGGAATGGCAGGACAACGGTCTCGACGGTAAATTGGATCTGGTGGTGACGCTGGACTTCCGTCTGTCGAGCACCTGTCTGTATTCCGATATCGTGCTGCCAACGGCAACCTGGTATGAAAAAGACGACATGAATACCTCGGATATGCATCCGTTTATTCACCCGCTGTCTGCTGCTGTTGACCCGGCATGGGAATCAAAAAGCGATTGGGAAATCTACAAAGGCATTGCGAAGAAATTCTCAGAAGTCTGCGTGGGTCACCTCGGCCAGGAAACGGACATCGTTACGCTGCCAATTCAGCATGACTCTGCGGCCGAGCTGGCACAGCCGTTAGACGTGAAGGACTGGAAAAAAGGCGAATGTGACCTGATCCCAGGTAAAACCGCACCGCACATTATCCCGGTTCAACGTGATTATCCGGCGACCTACGAGCGCTTTACCTCCATCGGGCCATTGATGGAAAAAATCGGTAACGGCGGTAAAGGGATTGCCTGGAACACCCAGAGCGAAATGGATCTGCTGCGTAAGCTCAACTACACCAAAGCAGAAGGCCCGGCGAAAGGCCAGCCGATGCTGGATACGGCGATTGATGCGGCAGAGATGATCCTCACCCTGGCGCCGGAAACCAACGGTCAGGTGGCGGTGAAAGCCTGGGCAGCGTTGAGCGAGTTTACCGGTCGTGACCACACGCACCTGGCGCTCAATAAAGAAGACGAAAAAATACGCTTCCGTGATATTCAGGCGCAGCCGCGCAAGATTATCTCCAGCCCAACCTGGTCCGGTCTGGAAGACGAACACGTCTCTTACAACGCTGGCTATACCAACGTTCACGAGCTGATTCCATGGCGTACGCTGTCTGGTCGTCAGTCCTTGTATCAGGACCACCAGTGGATGCGTGACTTCGGTGAAAGCCTGCTGGTTTACCGCCCACCTATCGACACCCGTTCGGTGAAAGAGGTGATGGGTAAGAAATCCAACGGTAACCCAGAGAAGGCGCTGAACTTCCTGACCCCGCACCAGAAATGGGGTATTCACTCAACCTACAGCGACAACCTGCTGATGCTGACCTTAGGTCGCGGTGGTCCGGTGGTGTGGATGAGCGAAGAAGATGCCAAAGAGATCGGTATCGAAGATAACGACTGGATTGAAGTCTTCAACAACAACGGTGCGCTGACGGCACGTGCAGTTGTGAGCCAGCGTGTACCGGCTGGGATGACCATGATGTACCACGCGCAGGAACGTATTGTTAACCTGCCAGGTTCAGAAATTACCGGTCAACGCGGTGGTATCCATAACTCAGTGACCCGCATCACGCCAAAACCGACCCATATGATCGGCGGCTATGCGCACCTGGCTTATAGCTTTAACTACTACGGTACCGTGGGTTCGAACCGTGATGAGTTTGTGGTGGTACGTAAGATGAAGAACATTGACTGGTTGGACGGCGAAGGCAATGACCAGGTACAGGAGAGCGTAAAATGAAAATTCGTTCACAAGTCGGCATGGTGCTGAATCTCGATAAATGCATCGGCTGTCATACCTGTTCAGTGACCTGTAAAAACGTCTGGACCAGCCGTGAAGGGACCGAGTACGCGTGGTTCAACAACGTTGAAACCAAGCCGGGTACTGGTTTCCCGACCGACTGGGAAGACCAGGAAAAATACAAAGGCGGTTGGATCCGTAAAATCAACGGCAAACTGGTGCCGCGCATGGGTAATAAAGCGCTGCTGCTGGGTAAAATCTTCGCTAACCCGCATCTGCCGGGTCTGGACGATTACTACGAGCCGTTTGATTTTGACTACCAGACGCTGCACAACGCACCGGCTGATAGCAAGGCACAGCCGATTGCCCGTCCACGCTCGCTGATTACCGGTAAGCGCATGGACAAAATCACCAAGGGTCCGAACTGGGAAGACGACCTCGGCGGTGAGTTTGAGAAGCTGTCGAAAGACAAGAACTTCGAGAACATGCAGAAGGCGATGTACGGCCAGTTTGAAAACACCTTCATGATGTACCTGCCGCGCCTGTGCGAGCACTGCCTCAACCCGGCGTGCGTGGCAACCTGCCCGAGCGGTGCTATCTACAAGTGTGAAGAAGACGGCATCGTACTGATCGATCAGGATAAATGCCGTGGCTGGCGTATGTGCATCACCGGTTGCCCGTACAAAAAAATCTACTTCAACTGGAAGAGCGGCAAGTCTGAAAAATGCATCTTCTGCTACCCGCGCATCGAAGCGGGTCAGCCGACTGTGTGTTCAGAGACCTGCGTAGGCCGTATTCGCTACCTCGGCGTGCTGCTGTATGACGCGGATGCGATTGAAACTGCAGCGAGCACCGAGAACGAGAAAGATCTGTACCAGCGTCAGTTGGACGTGTTCCTTGATCCGAACGATCCGAAAGTGATTGAGCAGGCGCAGAAAGACGGTATTCCGCTGAGCGTGATTGACGCGGCGCAGAAATCGCCGGTTTATAAAATGGCGATGGACTGGAAGCTGGCGCTGCCGCTGCACCCGGAATACCGCACTCTGCCGATGGTCTGGTACGTGCCGCCATTGTCACCAATTCAGTCCGCAGCCGATGCGGGTGAACTGGGCAGTAACGGTATCCTGCCGGACGTAGAAAGTCTGCGTATCCCGGTTCAGTACCTGGCAAATCTGCTGACCGCAGGCGACACCCAGCCGGTGCTGCTGGCGCTGAAACGTATGCTGGCAATGCGTCACTTCAAACGTACGGAAACCGTCGATGGTGTTATCGATACTCGTGCGCTGGAAGAGGTCGGTCTGACCGAAGCGCAGGCGCAGGAAATGTATCGTTACCTGGCGATTGCCAACTACGAAGATCGTTTCGTGGTGCCAAGCAGTCACCGTGAACAAGCGCGCGAAGCGTTCCCAGAGAAAAACGGTTGTGGCTTTAGCTTCGGCGATGGCTGCCACGGTTCGGACACTAAGTTCAACCTGTTTAACAGCCGTCGTATTGACTCTGTGGATGTGAGCAGCAAAACGGAGCCGCACGCATGATTGAACTCGTGGTGATTTCTCGTCTCCTTGAGTACCCGGATGCTGCCTTATGGCAGCATCAAGGCGAACTCTTTGACGTTCTGTCTGAATCAGAAAAACTGGAACCCGCAGATGCTCAGGCCCTGGGCGTCTTCCTGCGCGATTTAACCGCGCAGGATCTGCTGGATGCTCAGGCCGCCTACAGCGAACTGTTTGACCGTGGCCGCGCGACGTCGCTGCTGCTGTTCGAACACGTGCATGGCGAATCCCGCGACCGCGGGCAGGCGATGGTCGATTTGCTGAACCAGTACGAGCAGCATGGTCTGGTCCTCGACAGCCGCGAGCTGCCGGATCACCTGCCGCTGTATCTGGAGTACCTGGCGCAGCTGCCAGAGAGCGAAGCGATTGGTGGTCTGCAGGACATCGCGCCGATTCTGGCGCTGCTCTGCGCGCGCCTGCAGCAGCGTGAGAGCCGTTATGCAGTGCTGTTTGAACAACTGCTGAAGCTGGCGAACAGCGCGGTGGATGAAGCGAAAGTGGCGGAAAAAATTGCGGACGAAGCCCGTGATGATACGCCACAGGCGCTGGACGCGGTATGGGAAGAAGAGCAGGTAAAATTCTTTGCCGACCAGGGCTGCGGTGATTCGGAAATTACCAATCACCAGCGTCGTTTTGCCGGAGCCGTGGCCCCGCAATATTTGAATATCTCTAACGGAGGACAGCAATAATGCACTTCCTGAATATGTTCTTCTTTGACATTTATCCGTACATTGCGGGTTCTGTCTTCCTGATTGGCAGCTGGCTGCGCTATGACTACGGCCAGTACACCTGGCGCGCCGCTTCAAGCCAGATGCTGGATCGCAAAGGGATGAACCTGGCGTCGAACCTGTTCCACCTTGGGATTCTGGGCGTGTTCGCCGGTCACTTCCTGGGGATGCTGACTCCGCACTGGGTGTATGAATCGTGGTTACCGCTGGAAGTGAAACAGAAAATGGCGATGATTGGCGGTGGCGCGGCTGGCTTGATGTGTCTGGTCGGCGGCGTGCTGCTACTTAAACGCCGTCTGTTCAGCCCGCGCGTGCGTGCCACGACGACAGGTGCCGATATTCTGGTGCTGTCCGTGCTGGTTATCCAGTGCGCGCTGGGCCTGCTGACCATTCCGTTCTCTGCGCAGCATATGGACGGTAGCGAGATGATGAAACTGGTGGGTTGGGCGCAGTCCGTGGTGACTTTCCACGGTGGCGCTTCCGCACACCTGGACGGCGTGGCGTTTATCTACCGTATGCACCTGGTACTGGGGATGACGCTGTTCCTGCTGTTCCCATTCTCGCGCCTGGTGCACATCTGGAGCGTGCCGGTGGAGTATCTGACCCGCAAGTATCAGATTGTTCGTGCGCGTCATTAATACGGTTCTATGATGCTCTAAACCCCGCTTCGGCGGGGTTTTTTGTTTGTGCGGCCAGTTCCCCGGCGGCGCTGCGCTTGGCCGGGCTACAAATGCGTTAATGTTCATGTAGCCCGGCCAAGCGCAGCGCCGCCGGGACATATATGGCAGAGAGGCAAAATAGAATGAGAAAACCAAAAGAGATAATTAAGGCAGATTTGGATATTTAATTAGAGGAGTTACTACCGGGAGAAGATGGTGGTGGGAGAAGGATTACTCGGCTGCGCCTCGCCCTTCGGGTCATTGCCTGCGGCAACGCTTTCTCGCTGGCGCTCGAATCGAACCTTTGTCGAAGCTTCTCATCCTTCCCTGTTTGGGCAGAATATAGGTTTTTAGCGCTTTAATTTAATCGAGTGCTTTCAGGAAGTGATGGTGGTGGGGGAAGGATTACTCGGCTGCGCCTCGCCCTTCGGGTCGTTGCCTGCGGCAACGCTTTCTCGCTGGCGCTCGAATCGAACCTTTGTCGAAGTTTCTCATCCTTCCCTGTTTGGGCAGAATATAGGTTTTTAGCGCTTTAATTTAATCGAGTGCTTTCAGGAAGTGATGGTGGTGGGGGAAGGATTCGAACCTTCGAAGTCGATGACGGCAGATTTACAGTCTGCTCCCTTTGGCCGCTCGGGAACCCCACCAGGGGCAATTCAAATTGTAGGTAAAGCTTGGAGATGGTGGTGGGGGAAGGATTCGAACCTTCGAAGTCGATGACGGCAGATTTACAGTCTGCTCCCTTTGGCCGCTCGGGAACCCCACCACGGGGTAAAGCTTGGTTTTACTGGCCTGCTTCCTTCTGGGGAAGCGGGGCGCATCATATCAAATGACGCGCCGCTGTAAAGCATTCGTTTACCGAAAGTGAACTGTTTGCGTGCTTTTTGTCCGTAACGGATTAAAGCTAATCAATTCATTTCACTAGCGATTAAAGAATAATCGTTCGGTTACCGTAAACGAAGACGCGCTGCGCTAATACCTGGTACAGCGCACGGCTGAGAACGTTTTTCTCCACGTCGCGGCCAGCACGCATCATATCTTCTGCCGTGTAGGTGTGATCGACGTGAATCACGTCCTGCATAATGATCGGGCCTTCGTCCAGATTATCGTTCACGTAGTGCGCCGTAGCGCCAACAATCTTCACGCCGCGCTCGTAGGCCTGATGGTACGGACGCGCGCCGATAAACGCCGGCAGGAACGAGTGGTGGATATTGATAATCTTGTTCGGGAAGCGAGAAACGAATTCAGGGGTCAACACGCGCATATATTTCGCCAGCACTACGTAGTCCGGCTGGTGCGCTTCAATGGCATCGGCCATCAGCTTGTCGTGCTCTTCACGCGCCAGCCCTTCATGGCTGACCAGCTCGAATGGAATACCGAAACGCTCAACCAGAGAACGCAGCGTGTCGTGATTGCCAATAACGGCGGCAATATCGACGTCCAGGCCGCCATAGTTGGCCTTCATCAGCAGGTCGCCAAGGCAGTGAGCCTCTTTGGTCACCAGAATCACGATACGACGGCGACCGGCTGGATTTAATTCGCGAACGGAGCCTTCCGGCAGCGCGCTGTCTAAGTCTGCTAGCAGGGTGGAATCATTGAAGATCCCTTCCAGCTCGGTACGCATAAAGAACCGGCCGGTGCGGTGATCGACGAACTCGTTGTTCTGCACGATATTGAGCTCGTGCTTGTAGCAGATATTGGTGATGCGCGCGATAAGCCCTTTTTGGTCAGGACAGATGGTGCGAAGAACTTTACGTTGAATGGAATGCATTGCCGGGTAAATCCTGTTGATGATGTTTGCGAAGCTGTTCCGGGCTTATTGCCCGCAGCATTTTTTAAATTTTTTCCCTGAGCCACAGGGGCAGGGGTCATTTCTGCCAATTAATGGACGGGTGCCATCAATATAGTACCACCGGCCGTTTTCATTTAAGAATCGTGAACGCTCAATGATGGCGCCATTCTTGTTATTTTCTCTAAAACGGGCCACGAAGCTGACAAAGCCTTCATCAGGTGAACGGCCTGGTTCAGTCGCGAAGACGGTTAGCCCCAGCCATTCGGTCTGACCAAATCCGTTCTGGATATCGTCACGAAAGGTTACAGCCTGACAGGAAGGGTGCCAGGTTTTCACCAGGTAATCGGCATCCCGCTTAACAAAGGCGGTGTAGCGTGAGCGCATCAGCAGTGACGGCTCGGCGGCACATTCGTTACCGGACAGATAACGCTGGCAACATAAGCTATACTCGAGAGCGCTGCCACAAGGGCACAGTTCAGACAAAGACAACTCCTGAATCGATAATTAACGGCGTTTTAACGCCCGATAGCACTATGTTAACCGAGCGCTGGCAATGATGCCACGCTATCAGTAAGAGGATGTTCATCGGTCGCAATGAGAAAAATTAAAATTGGCCTGGCATTAGGCTCAGGAGCTGCGCGAGGCTGGTCACATATTGGGGTCATTAAAGCGCTACAGAAGATGGGCATCGAGATTGATATTGTCGCGGGGTGTTCCATCGGTTCACTAGTCGGGGCGGCATATGCCAGCAACCGGCTTCCTCAACTGGAGGAGTGGGTCTGTTCATTCAGCTACTGGGACGTATTGCGCCTGATGGATCTCTCCTGGCGGCGCGGCGGGCTTTTGCGCGGCGAGCGGGTGTTTAATCAGTATCGGCAGATTATGCCTAACGAAGTGAATGAACAGTGCGAGAGGCGTTTTGCGGCCGTAGCGACTAATCTGAGTACCGGACGTGAGCTGTGGTTTACCGAAGGCGACCTGCATATGGCGGTGCGCGCATCCTGCAGTATCCCAGGGTTGATGGCGCCAGTGCTACATAATGGCTACTGGCTAGTTGACGGCGCGGTGGTTAACCCGGTTCCCGTTTCGCTGACTCGTGCTCTGGGTGCCGATATTGTGATAGCGGTCGATTTGCAACATGACGCACATCTTATGCAGCAGGATCTCCTGTCCGTCCATATTCAGCCCGATGAAGAGATGAATGAATCAGCAGATGAGCTATCATGGCATGAGCGTCTTCGTGCCCGGCTCGGCCGCGCCGCAGCACGTCGTTCGGTGGTAGCGCCGACGGCGATGGAAATCATGACGACCTCAATCCAGGTGCTGGAAAACAGGCTTAAGCGAAACCGCATGGCGGGTGACCCGCCGGATATTTTATTACAGCCGTTTTGCCCCCAGATCTCGACACTGGATTTTCATCGAGCCTCATCTGCAATAGCCGCGGGTCAACAGGCGGTTGAAAAAAAGACAGATGAGCTTTTGCCTTTGGTACAGAGTTCGACTTAAGGCATTTTTTTCGACTACTTCAGCATATTCTGACAGGCGATTATCACAATAGCATGCCACTATTTAATTATCGTCGGGCAGGGGAGACATCATGACGCAGCCGTTGGCGGGAAAACAGATTTTGATAGTCGAAGACGAACCCGTTTTCCGCTCACTTATGGACTCATGGCTTTCGTCACTGGGCGCGAAAACGCTGGTGGCGCAGGACGGCGTTGACGCTCTGGCGCAGATGGCGCTGCAAAAACCTGACCTGATGATCTGCGATCTCGCAATGCCCCGCATGAATGGGCTGCAGCTGGTGGAGCACGTACGTAACGCCGGCGAGCAGATCCCTATCCTGATTATTTCCGCCACTGAAAATATGGCCGATATTGCCAAAGCGCTACGCCTTGGCGTACAGGACGTCTTATTAAAACCGGTGAAAGACCTTAACCGGCTGCGTGAGACGGTGCTGGCCTGTCTTTATCCCAATATGTTTAATTCCCGGGTGGAAGAAGAAGAGCGGTTATTTGAAGACTGGGACGCGTTGGTTAACAATCCTGCTGCCGCGGCTAAGCTCTTACAGGAGTTGCAGCCGCCGGTACAGCAGGTTATTTCACGCTGTCGTATAAATTATCGCCAATTAATGGCGGTGGACGCACCGGGGTTGGTGCTCGATATTGCGCCGCTATCCGAACACGACTTGGCTTTTTATTGCCTGGATGTCACCCGGGCAGGGGATAATGGCGTGCTAGCGGCGTTATTACTTCGCGTGCTTTTTAATGGCCTGCTTCAGGAGCAGCTTTCCCACCAGGGGCAACGACTGCCGGAATTGGGCAGTTTGTTAAAACAGGTCAACCAACTTCTTCGCCAGGCAAATCTTCCAGGTCAGTTCCCGCTATTGGTTGGCTATTATCATAGCGGATTAAAAAATCTTATCCTCGTGTCGGCCGGATTGAATGGAACCTTAAATACCGGTGAACATCAAATACAAATAAGCAATGGCGTTCCTTTGGGGACGTTAGGAACGGCCTATCTCAATCAAATAAGTCAACGCTGCACTTCATGGCAGTGTCAGATTTGGGGTAATGGCGGTCGTTTACGCTTAATGTTGTCTGCGGAATGAGCAAACGCATTTTTTTACAGGGATAGCTTTAACAGCTTATCTGCCGTAGTGATACTATCTGGCAAATTGATGTGGATATACTCGTCATGTTTCAGCGTGCTGGTGCGTTGGTCAGGTTCATTACTTTTGTGACAGTGTTTCAATCTGTAACCTGAGTTTATGAGCGGCGTTCCCTCCTACAGCTCGACTTCTTCGAGTATTAATCTTAATTCGAGGTTAACGCATCCTTTTCGGAGCAGCCTCATGTGGCTGTGATGATATACTTATTGCGTTATTAATTAACGAGCAAGTTCAAAGTTTGAACAGTTCAGGAGATTTGAATGGCTGCCCTAAATTCGAAAGTAAGAAAGGCTGTAATCCCGGTGGCGGGATTAGGTACAAGGATGCTGCCAGCAACGAAAGCAATTCCTAAAGAAATGCTGCCGTTGGTGGATAAGCCTTTAATTCAGTATGTTGTGAACGAGTGTATTGCAGCTGGTATCACTGAAATTGTACTGGTTACCCATTCTTCCAAGAATTCCATTGAAAACCACTTTGACACCAGCTTCGAGCTTGAAGCCATGCTGGAGAAGCGCGTAAAACGTCAGCTTCTGGAAGAGGTGCAGTCTATCTGTCCACCACACGTGACCATCATGCAGGTGCGTCAGGGGCTGGCGAAAGGCCTGGGCCATGCGGTGCTGTGTGCTCACCCGGTCGTGGGTGATGAACCCGTTGCGGTTATTCTGCCAGACGTGATTCTGGATGAATATGAATCCGATCTGAGCCGTGACAACCTTGCTGACATGATTGAGCGTTTCGATGAAACTGGCGCAAGTCAGATCATGGTTGAGCCGGTAGCAGACGTGACGGCGTACGGCGTGGTTGACTGTAAAGGTGCCGCTCTGAACCCAGGCGATAGTGTTCCGATGGTTGGCGTGGTTGAGAAACCAAAAGCTGACGTTGCGCCGTCTAACCTGGCCGTTGTAGGTCGTTATGTCCTGAGCGCTGAAATCTGGCCGCTGCTGGCAAAAACCCCTCCTGGTGCCGGTGACGAAATTCAGTTAACCGATGCTATTGATATGCTGATCGAAAAAGAAACGGTTGAAGCGTATCACATGAAAGGCAAAAGCCACGATTGCGGGAATAAACTCGGTTATATGCAGGCGTTTGTTGAATACGGTATTCGCCACAATACGCTGGGCGAAGATTTCAAAGCCTGGCTGCAAGACACGCTGGGCGTTGCAAAGTAATTTAACGAATGTTGCTAAAGCCGGGGAAACCCGGCTTTTTTATATCTAAATAACACAAATGGATAAAAAACGAGCGTCATTGTACCTGCTTGTTATCATCGACGGTGTTTTTCAGATATAAAAAATCCCGCCGAAGCGGGATTTTTACGAAGCAGGATGGATTAACCTTAGATCAGGAAATCGTCCAGGGATTTACCCTGTTCTTCCATTGCTTTTTTGATAACTGCTGGAGTACGGCCCTGGCCAGTCCAGGTTTTAGTTTCGCCGTTTTCGTCTACGTAGCTATATTTAGCCGGACGAGCAGCACGTTTAGCTTTAGTGCCAACTTTAGCAGCAGCCATGCTATTCAGCAGTTCGTTCGGGTCAATACCGTCAGCAATCAGCATTTCGCGATATTGTTGCAGTTTACGAGTGCGCTCTTCAACTTCAGCAGCTGCCGCATTTTCTTCTTCACGACGTTCGTTAACAACAACTTCTAATTTTTCCAGCATTTCTTCAAGCGTTTCAAGGGTGCATTCTCTTGCCTGCGCACGAAGAGTACGGATGTTGTTCAAAATTTTAAGTGCTTCGCTCATTGTAGTATTCTCAAACTTATATTGTGGGGTGGTTTGTTGAGGTAATAATAGAGCGATAAAATCAGTTGTGCAATAGGGAAGAATGTAAGGAATTCAAAATAACCTGTTATTTGGTGCGATATTTAATATGTATAAGTTAAATTGCTGACGAACATCCACTGCCGCGCTGCGCTTATTGTTGAAGGGCAACACGTGATTACACGCGGGGTGTGGGACGGTTTACCCGCATAAATATACTCCGTATGGATAAATATCAACCTTATGTATTAGTCAGAGTGCATCCTTTGCTGAACAGGGTTTTATCGTAGATAAAAGAGATGGACCCTTACTGCTTTGTGCCCTCCAGGCTTTCTGTTGCTCTGTTTCTTAACCATCTTTCATCTATTTGATTGATAGCATGCGGCGATAAATTGTATACGCACGGTAAGTAAGTTCAATGGCCGAGAATGGCTATTGTGCTTGACGGCATACAGGACTACGGGGTTATGTCCATAGTTATGACGATGTTATTTTCGAGAGATTACGTTTAATTTGCAGATAACAATGGTAAGGACTCCGCTACACAAATTGTGGTGGATCACATTTTCTCTGCTGAACTCATTAATCTTTTCAACTATTAATCTAGCTAGCTATTTTTTTACCCTGTGATCATTACCCCTACGCGCGTGCAGTGAGGCAAACGATTAAATAGTTCAATTGAATGATGATGTTACGGGTGTGTGTCGAGACATTATGCAAGAGGGCGTTGGGGTATTGTCTAATATTTCCAGTCAGCATCGCGTATGCCAGTACGCTGTGTTTCTCTCTATGTTGAGGTATACATAACGTCTGGATGACACAGGAAGCCTGGGGGTTAATATGGTACACTGCGCTCCGTTTAAAAAACGCATCGATTAGGACTCCTCAGCCAATGGCACAACTTTATTTCTACTACTCAGCAATGAATGCGGGCAAATCGACGGCACTTTTACAGTCGTCGTACAATTACCAGGAGCGGGGGATGCGCACCATCGTTTATACCGCTGAAATAGACGATCGCTTTGGTGCGGGTAAGGTTAGCTCGCGTATCGGCCTCTCATCACCTGCAAAGCTGTTTAATCAGAACAGCAAGTTGTTTGATGAAATTCACGCTGAGAACGCTCGTGAGGCGGTTAATTGCGTGCTGGTGGATGAGTGCCAGTTCCTGACGCGTGAGCAGGTCTACGCGCTCTCTGACGTGGTGGATAATCTGGATATTCCAGTATTGTGCTATGGCCTAAGAACCGATTTCCGTGGTGAGCTGTTTAGCGGCAGTCAGTACCTGCTGGCGCTCTCTGATAAGCTGGTCGAATTAAAAACGATTTGCTTCTGCGGGCGTAAGGCCAGCATGGTGCTGCGCCTCGATCAAGAAGGGCGTCCCTACAACGAAGGTGAGCAGGTGGTGATTGGCGGTAACGAGCGCTATGTCTCCGTTTGCCGTAAGCATTACAAAGAAGCGCTGGAAGAGGGCTCACTGGCCGTTATCCAGGATCAACACCGTCTTACCCGCCGTTCCTGTTAATCCCTTCCTGATGCGTTTCCTGCCGTTCTAGCGACGGGCAGTGAGCGCATCTTTCGTTTTTACCGTTTATCAGACATAAAATAGCCCCATCAATGATGGGGCTTGTTCATTTTGCTTTTCAGCCAGAAATTAGCGGATTATTTCTTCGCTTTTTTCTCTGCTTTAGCTGGAGCAGCTTCTTTCTTCTCTTCTACAGTGCCTTCTACGAAGTTACGGCCGTAGTAAGTATCCATCAGGATCTGTTTCAGTTCAGAAATCAGTGGGTAACGCGGGTTAGCACCGGTGCACTGGTCATCAAACGCATCTTCAGACAGTTTGTCAACGTGTGCCAGGAAGTCAGCTTCCTGTACACCAGCTTCGCGGATAGACTTAGGAATACCCAGTTCAGCTTTGATCTCTTCCAGCCAGCCCAGCAGTTTTTCGATTTTCGCTGCGGTACGGTCGCCCGGCGCAGACAGACCCAGATGGTCAGCGATTTCAGCGTAGCGACGACGTGCTTGCGGACGGTCGTACTGGCTGAATGCAGTCTGTTTAGTTGGGTTGTCGTTCGCGTTATAACGAATAACGTTGCTGATCAGCAGGGCGTTCGCCAGACCGTGAGGAATGTGGAACTGAGAGCCCAGTTTGTGCGCCATGGAGTGACATACACCCAGGAAGGCGTTCGCAAACGCGATACCTGCAATGGTGGCTGCACTGTGAACGCGCTCACGTGCTACCGGGTTCTTAGAACCTTCGTGGTAGGACGCTGGCAGGTTTTCTTTCAGCAGTTTCAGAGCCTGCAGAGCCTGACCGTCGGAGAACTCGGAAGCCAGCACGGAAACGTAAGCTTCCAGGGCGTGAGTCACCGCATCCAGACCACCGAAAGCACACAGGGACTTCGGCATATCCATAACCAGGTTGGCATCAACAATCGCCATGTCTGGAGTCAGCGCGTAGTCAGCCAGTGGGTATTTCTGGCCAGTTGCGTCGTCGGTTACTACCGCAAACGGCGTCACTTCAGAACCGGTACCGGAAGTGGTGGTGATAGCAACCATTTTCGCTTTCACGCCCATTTTCGGGAACTTGTAGATACGTTTACGGATGTCCATAAAGCGCAGCGCCAGTTCTTCGAAGTGAGTTTCTGGGTGTTCGTACATGACCCACATGATTTTTGCTGCGTCCATCGGGGAACCGCCGCCCAGCGCGATGATCACGTCTGGTTTGAAGGAGTTCGCCAGCTCTGCACCTTTACGTACGATGGTCAGAGTCGGGTCAGCTTCAACTTCGAAGAACACGTCAGTTTCAACGCCAGCTGCTTTCAGTACAGAAGTGATCTGGTCTGCGTAGCCGTTGTTGAACAAGAAGCGGTCGGTCACGATCAGCGCGCGTTTGTGGCCATCGGTAATCAGCTCATCTAACGCGATTGGCAGTGAGCCACGACGGAAGTAGATAGATTTCGGAAGTTTGTGCCACAACATGTTTTCAGCTCGCTTAGCAACGGTTTTCTTGTTGATCAGGTGCTTAGGACCAACGTTTTCCGAGATGGAGTTACCACCCCATGAACCACAACCCAGAGTCAGGGAAGGTGCGAGTTTGAAGTTGTAGAGGTCACCGATACCACCCTGGGAAGCAGGGGTGTTGATCAGGATACGCGCGGTTTTCATCATCTGACCGAAGTGGGCAACGCGTTCTGGCTGGTTGTCCTGGTCGGTGTACAGGCAAGAGGTATGACCGATACCGCCCATCGCAACCAGTTTTTCAGCTTTCTCAACAGCATCGTTGAAGTCTTTTGCACGATACATCGCCAGAGTTGGAGACAGTTTTTCGTGTGCAAACGGCTCACTCTCATCAACAACTTTCACTTCACCAATCAGGATCTTAGTGGTTGTCGGTACGGTGAAGCCCGCCAGTTCAGCAATTTTGTATGCTGGCTGACCAACGATAGCGGCGTTCAGCGCGCCATTTTTCAGGATGATGTCCTGAACGGCTTTCAGCTCTTTGCCCTGCAGCATGTAGCCGCCGTGGCTTGCGAAACGTTCGCGAACGGCATCGTAAACGGAGTCAACAACAACAACGGACTGTTCAGAAGCACAGATTACGCCGTTATCGAAGGTTTTAGACATCAGAACAGATGCCACAGCACGTTTGATATCAGCGGTTTCGTCGATAACAACAGGAGTGTTACCTGCACCTACGCCGATAGCTGGTTTACCGGAGCTGTATGCCGCTTTAACCATGCCTGGACCACCGGTCGCGAGGATCAGGTTGATATCCGGGTGGTGCATCAGTGCGTTAGACAGTTCTACAGACGGTTGGTCAATCCAGCCGATCAGGTCTTTCGGTGCGCCAGCAGCGATTGCAGCCTGCAGAACGATATCTGCTGCTTTGTTGGTTGCATCTTTAGCACGTGGGTGCGGAGAGAAGATGATGGCGTTACGCGTCTTCAGGCTGATCAGCGATTTGAAGATAGCGGTAGAAGTTGGGTTAGTGGTCGGTACGATACCGCAGATGATGCCGATTGGTTCAGCAATGGTGATGGTACCGAAAGTGTCGTCTTCAGACAGAACACCACAGGTTTTTTCATCTTTATAGGCGTTGTAGATATACTCAGAAGCGAAGTGGTTTTTGATCACTTTGTCTTCAACAATACCCATGCCGGATTCGGCAACGGCCATTTTTGCGAGAGGGATTCGAGCATCTGCAGCGGCCAGAGCGGCGGCGCGGAAGATTTTGTCAACTTGCTCTTGAGTGAAACTGGCATATTCACGCTGGGCTTTTTTTACGCGCTCTACGAGTGCGTTAAGTTCAGCGACATTAGTAACAGCCATAATGCTCTCCTGATAATGTTAAACTTTTTTAGTGAATCATCTGCTCGACAAGTCAGTATAGACAAATCGCCTGCAGCTGGCGAAAAAGTTAAGGAAACAAGGTGTTATCCACGAACTGATTCACTGATTTACTAAAAGAGCTTCGATTTAGCCAAGGAGCTCACCGGCCAGGATACGCTGTTTTTATTAAGGCGTTTCCCTTTCGGTGTAAGCAGATTACCCACTTCTGAGTACGATTTGCATGATCTAAATCAAGTTTAAGCCAAGCTGACACCTTTCAGCAGGGCGCTTTTAGCAAATTATAAATGCCGTTAATCAATCGTGAGTAGTTGTGGGCTTAACATTAGCATATTTTATACAACTCGGTAACACTCTGTTTTGTACCCGGTTTTATGGATAATTCAGATGAACCTAAGGCCTAAACAGGGTATTGTCAGCGCAAATTATGGTTTGCCGTTCGTCAACTACTAACTTTTAATGATGCTCTGGGGTTAACGTGATTCAAACGCTGTTTGATTTTCCTATCTTCTTTAAGTTCTTTATCGGCCTGTTTGCGCTGGTCAATCCGGTTGGGCTGATTCCTGTTTTCATCAGTCTGACGAGCAATCAGACGGCGATGGTGCGAAATAAAACCAATCTGACGGCGAGCCTTTCCGTCGCCATCATCCTGCTGACGTCTTTATTCCTTGGCGACCTTATTCTGCAGCTGTTCGGGATCTCCATTGATTCCTTCCGTATCGCCGGTGGGATTCTGGTAGTGAGCATCGCTATGTCGATGATCAGCGGCAAGCTAGGAGAGGACAAACAGAATAAGCAGGAGAAATCGGAAACCTCGGTGCGCGAAAGCCTTGGCGTGGTACCGCTGGCTCTGCCGTTGATGGCCGGGCCGGGGGCGATAAGTTCGACCATCGTGTGGGGCACGCGCTTCCACTCTCTTCCTTATTTACTCGGCTTTTCGCTGTCCATCGCGCTGTTTGCTTACTGCTGTTGGGGGATTTTCCGTATCTCGCCGTGGTTAGTTCGTATGCTGGGGCAGACGGGGATCAACGTGGTGACGCGTATTATGGGGCTACTGTTGATGGCGCTGGGCATTGAGTTTATTGTGACCGGCATCAAATCTATCTTTCCCGGTCTGGTCGGTTAATTATGCTGCGGCGGTAGTGGCGTTGTAGTCGCGATTACCGCCGTGACTATCGGAAAAACATATTCTTAAACTTTTGTTGCAAGCCATATATAATTAATTTGAATGCTTTAAAAAATTGATTTTAATCAATCGGATACTCTCACGCCCTGTCTGCTTTCTCAGCAACTCACATGTTATTTCTCTCACACCATACTCTGGCGCTTGCTGTTAGATAATTGAAATGATATTAGTAATTTCAGTTTCAATGCAGAGTTATGTGCTAAAAAATAAGCAACTGTTAAATTTTCGTACAAAAAACGCACACCTTTGCAGAGCGCACTTGCGCAGGGCATTAGTTTTTATCTATCTAATTGAAAAATATTGATTTCAGATAGGTTGATTTTGCGGCTACGCTAGCGGATAACGCGCAGTATGTTGAGCAAAAGAGAATTGCTTAACAAATTTGCAAATTATATTGGCGGCAGTGATAGGCATTTGGTACTTTCCGGCCTGAGTTATTCGCAAGATAAAATTTTGTAAACGATAACTGTTTCTGGTTGTAAGCGGTTATTAACGGATAAGAAAGGTTTCCCGACAGGGGGGAAGCTTTTAATGAATCGACGTCAGGTTGCCAATAAGAGCAACCGTAATAAAAAAGTCGGTGATAGCAGCAGTAAAACGACCCGGCAGACGCAAAAATCTCCTGCGCTGTACGGGAACCCGAAAGGGGACTAAACAGGCTGGCGTGAGTCAGTAATAATAATGAACGGAGTATCAACACAATGTCCATCATCACAAAAAAAAGCCTGGTTGCGGCAGGCATTCTATCCGCACTGATCGCGGGAAATGTTATGGCTGCAGATGTTCCTGCAGGCGTACAGTTGGCAGAAAAGCAAACGCTGGTGCGTAATAACGGCTCCGAAGTGCAGTCGCTTGATCCACATAAGATCGAAGGCGTTCCAGAATCCAATATTAGCCGCGATCTGTTCGAAGGATTACTCGTTAGCGACCTGGACGGCCATCCGGCACCGGGTGTTGCAGAGTCCTGGGATAATAAAGATTTTAAAGTCTGGACCTTCCATCTGCGTAAAGATGCCAAATGGTCAGATGGTACCCCAGTCACCGCACAAGATTTCGTATACAGCTGGCAGCGTTCGGTTGATCCGAAAACCGCATCTCCCTATGCAAGCTACCTGCAGTATGGCCATGTCGCCGGTATTGATGAGATCCTCGAAGGTAAAAAACCAATTACCGATCTCGGCGTAAAAGCCGTTGACGACCACACCTTAGAAGTGACCTTAAGTGAGCCGGTTCCTTATTTCTTCAAACTGCTGGTGCACCCGTCGACTTCGCCGGTACCAAAAGCGGCAATCGAAAAATATGGCGAAAAATGGACTCAACCAGCGAATATCGTCACCAACGGCGCCTATAAATTAAAAGATTGGGTGGTGAACGAGCGTATCGTCCTTGAACGCAGCCCAACCTATTGGAATAACGCCAAAACGGTTATCGATCAGGTTACCTTCCTGCCAATCTCTTCTGAAGTGACTGATGTAAACCGCTACCGTAGTGGCGAAATCGACATGACCTATAACAATATGCCGATTGAACTATTCCAGAAGCTGAAAAAAGAGATCCCGAGCGAAGTTCATGTCGACCCGTATCTCTGTACCTATTATTACGAAATTAACAACCAGAAAGCACCGTTTACCGATGCGCGCGTTCGTACCGCACTGAAGCTGGGTATCGATCGCGATATTATTGTTAATAAGGTTAAAGCGCAGGGCGATATGCCAGCTTATGGCTACACGCCGCCTTATACCGATGGCGCAAAACTGACGCCACCAGAATGGTTTGGTTGGACGCAGGCTAAACGTAACGAAGAAGCGAAGAAATTGCTGGCCGAAGCGGGCTACACTGCGGATAAACCGCTGACCATTAATCTTCTGTACAACACGTCAGATCTGCACAAGAAGCTGGCGATTGCTGCCGCGTCATTGTGGAAAAAGAACATTGGCGTGGATGTGAAATTGGTTAACCAGGAGTGGAAAACCTTCCTGGATTCCCGTCACCAGGGGACGTTCGATATCGCACGTGCAGGCTGGTGTGCGGACTATAACGAACCGACCTCTTTCCTGAATACCATGTTGTCTAACAGTTCAATGAATACCGCGCACTATAAGAGCCCGGCATTCGATAGCATCATGGCTGAAACGCTGAAAGCGACCGATGAAGCGCAGCGTACCGCGCTGTATAGCAAAGCAGAGCAGCAACTCGATAAAGACAGCGCGATTGTACCGGTTTATTACTATGTAAACGCCCGCCTGGTGAAACCGTGGGTCGGTGGTTATACCGGCAAAGATCCGCTGGACAACACCTATACAAGAAACATGTATATTATTAAGCACTAATGGCAATACGTGGGTCAGGCCTTGCTTGACCCACGGTGTCTCGCGTTACTGCATTATTACAGGCACAGCCAAAAGGTATGGGCAATGTTGAAATTTATTCTCCGTCGTTGTCTGGAAGCGATTCCGACGCTATTTATTCTTATCACTATTTCGTTCTTTATGATGCGCCTTGCGCCGGGAAGCCCTTTTACGGGTGAGCGTACGTTGCCGCCAGAAGTGATGGCAAATATCGAAGCGAAATATCATCTGAACGATCCTATTACCACTCAGTATTTTAACTATCTGAAACAGCTCGCTCATGGCGATTTTGGGCCATCGTTTAAATACAAAGATTATACGGTGAACGACCTGGTGGCGAGCAGCCTGCCGGTATCGGCCAAGCTTGGCGCCGCGGCGTTTCTGCTGGCTGTCATTCTCGGTGTGTCGGCGGGAGTGCTGGCTGCGCTGAATCAAAACACCAAATGGGATTACGCGGTAATGGGGGTGGCAATGACCGGGGTGGTCATACCGAGCTTTGTTGTCGCACCGCTGCTAGTGATGATATTCGCGATCACGCTGCATTGGCTGCCCGGCGGTGGCTGGAACGGCGGGGCGATTCAATTCATGATCCTGCCAATGGTGGCGCTCTCTCTGGCCTATATTGCCAGCATTGCGCGTATCACCCGCGGCTCGATGATTGAGGTTTTACACTCCAACTTCATCCGTACCGCACGGGCGAAAGGGTTACCGATGCGGCGGATTATTTTCCGTCACGCGTTAAAACCTGCGCTGTTGCCGGTGCTTTCTTATATGGGGCCAGCCTTCGTCGGTATTATTACCGGTTCGATGGTTATCGAGACAATCTACGGTTTACCAGGGATTGGACAGCTGTTCGTTAACGGGGCGCTTAACCGCGATTACTCCCTGGTGTTGAGCCTGACCATTCTGGTTGGTGCACTGACGATCCTGTTTAACGCGGTGGTAGACGTGCTCTACGCCGTGATTGACCCGAAAATCCGTTACTAAGGCTGGAGTTCGCCATGATGTTAAGTAAAAAAAACAGCGAGGCGCTGGAAAACTTCAGTGAGAAGCTGGAAGTTGAAGGGCGTAGCCTCTGGCAGGATGCGCGTCGGCGCTTCATGCACAACCGCGCGGCGGTTGCCAGCCTGGTTGTGCTCGTTGTAATTGCACTGTTCGTGACGCTGGCACCCATGTTGTCGCAGTTCTCCTACTTCGACACCGATTGGGGCATGATGTCCAATGCGCCAGATATGGCCTCCGGGCACTACTTCGGCACCGATTCCTCCGGGCGTGACCTGCTGGTGCGCGTGGCTATCGGTGGGCGAATCTCCCTGATGGTCGGGATCGCTGCTGCGCTGGTGGCCGTGATTGTGGGCACATTGTATGGCTCTCTGTCCGGTTATCTGGGCGGTAGAGTCGACTCGGTGATGATGCGTCTGCTGGAAATCCTCAACTCCTTCCCGTTCATGTTTTTCGTTATTCTGCTGGTGACCTTCTTTGGGCAAAACATCCTGCTGATCTTCGTGGCTATCGGGATGGTGTCATGGCTGGATATGGCGCGTATCGTGCGTGGTCAGACCCTCAGTCTGAAGCGCAAAGAGTTCATTGAAGCGGCACAGGTAGGTGGTGTATCGACCGTCAACATTGTGGTTCGCCATATCGTGCCGAACGTGCTGGGCGTGGTAGTGGTTTACGCCTCGCTGCTGGTACCGAGCATGATCCTGTTTGAATCCTTCCTGAGCTTCCTCGGCCTGGGTACCCAGGAACCGCTGAGTAGCTGGGGCGCATTGTTAAGCGATGGGGCAAACTCAATGGAAGTGTCGCCGTGGCTTTTGCTGTTCCCGGCTGGATTCCTGGTTGTGACCCTGTTCTGTTTTAACTTTATCGGCGATGGCCTGCGTGATGCCCTCGACCCGAAAGACCGTTAAGGAGAGTTGCCATGAGCACAATTGAAACGGCAACGGCATCTGAGCGGTTGCTTAGCGTTAAAGACCTGCGCGTCACCTTTAAAACCCCGGACGGCGACGTGACCGCCGTGAACGACCTCAACTTCAGCCTGCGTGCGGGTGAAACGCTGGGCATCGTTGGCGAGTCCGGTTCCGGTAAATCGCAGACCGCATTTGCGCTGATGGGGTTGCTGGCCAGCAACGGGCGCATTGGTGGTTCGGCGCTGTTTAACGGCAATGAGATCCTTAACCTGCCCGAGCATCAGCTGAACAAGCTGCGCGCCGAGCAGATTTCGATGATTTTCCAGGACCCAATGACCTCGCTGAACCCGTATATGCGCGTTGGCGAGCAGTTAATGGAAGTCCTGATGCTCCATAAAGGCATGGGTAAGGCCGAAGCGTTTGAAGAGTCGGTTAGAATGCTGGACGCGGTCAAAATGCCGGAAGCGCGTAAGCGCATGAAGATGTATCCGCACGAGTTCTCCGGCGGCATGCGTCAGCGCGTGATGATCGCCATGGCGCTGCTGTGCCGGCCAAAATTGCTGATTGCCGATGAACCAACCACCGCACTGGATGTGACCGTTCAGGCACAAATTATGACCCTGTTGAACGAGCTGAAGCGCGAGTTCAATACGGCGATTATCATGATCACCCACGATCTGGGCGTTGTTGCCGGGATCTGCGATAAGGTGCTGGTGATGTACGCCGGGCGAACCATGGAATACGGTAAGGCGCGTGATGTGTTCTATCATCCGGCGCATCCATACTCCATAGGCCTGCTGAATGCCGTTCCCCGTCTTGATACCGAGGGCGAGTCGCTGCTGACAATCCCTGGTAACCCACCGAACCTGCTGCGTCTGCCGACCGGTTGCCCGTTCCAGCCTCGCTGTCCACATGCGATGGAGGCATGCAATAGCGCGCCGCCGCTGGAAGAGTTTGCGCCGGGCCGTTTACGTGCCTGCTTTAGAAACGTGGGGGAACTGGTATGAGCGCCGTGACTGACGAAAGAAAAGTGTTGCTCGAAATCGCGGACTTAAAGGTTCATTTCGAGATCAAAGATGGGAAACAGTGGTTCTGGCAGCCGCCAAAAACGCTGAAAGCAGTCGACGGCGTAACCCTGCGTCTGTATGAAGGTGAAACCCTGGGTGTGGTAGGCGAGTCAGGCTGTGGGAAGTCAACTTTCGCGCGTGCCATTATCGGGCTGGTGAAGGCAACGGAAGGCAAAGTGGCCTGGCTTGGCAAAGATCTGCTGGGGATGAAACCGGATGAGTGGCGCGCCGTGCGCAGCGATATTCAGATGATTTTCCAGGATCCGCTGGCTTCGCTGAACCCGCGTATGACCATTGGTGAAATCATCGCCGAGCCGCTGCGAACCTACTATCCGAAAATGCCGCGTCAGGAAGTGCGCGATAAAGTGAAAACCATGATGATGAAGGTAGGTCTGCTGCCAAACCTCGTCAACCGTTATCCGCATGAGTTTTCCGGAGGTCAGTGCCAGCGTATCGGTATTGCCCGCGCGCTGATCCTCGAACCAAAGCTGATCATCTGTGATGAACCGGTGTCGGCGCTGGACGTATCAATCCAGGCGCAGGTGGTGAACCTGCTGCAGCAACTGCAACGTGAGATGGGACTGTCGCTTATCTTCATCGCCCACGATCTGGCGGTGGTGAAGCATATCTCCGACCGCGTACTGGTGATGTATCTGGGGCATGCGGTGGAGCTCGGTACCTATGATGAGGTGTACAACAATCCACTTCATCCATATACCAAAGCGCTAATGTCCGCGGTGCCGGTTCCTGACCCGGATCTGGAGCAGAACAAAACTATCCAACTGCTGGAAGGTGAACTGCCGTCACCGATTAACCCGCCGTCAGGCTGCGTATTCCGTACGCGCTGCCCGCTGGCGGGGCCAGAATGTGCGAAAACGCGTCCACTTCTGGAAGGGAGTTTCCGCCACGCGGTTTCCTGTCTCAAGGTTGACCCGTTATAATCGTCAGGGCTGGCAAGTTGCCAGCCCTTTTATTTTGACGAGGAGATAACGTGGTGGCTATTAGCGCTTTGCGCCATCGTCTTTATCATTTCTTATTCGATCAACGTACGCGCACCGGCCGGCGGTTTGAAGCGCTGTGCGGACTGTTTGCGCTATTAAGCGTTATTGTTATTTTTATCGAATCAGGGATTGGCACAACCTACCATCTGACCTTCGACGAATGGCATGCATTCGTGCTGCTGGAAGTCGGATTTACCCTTATGTTTACCCTGGAATATCTTCTGCGGGTCTTCTGCTGGCCAAAGCCGGCGCGTTACGTTTTTAGCTTCTGGGGATTTATCGATCTCGCGACGATTCTGCCGCTGTACGTTATTTTACTGTGGCCTGAGATCGGTGTGGAATATCTATTTGCATGGCGAGCGATGCGCGTGATCCGCGTATTGCGTATTCTGAAACTGCTGCGCCTGATGCCTGCGCTGAACAGCTTGTGGAGCGCTATCGTTAATTCGCGGCATCAGCTGATTCTGTTCTATGCCTTTATCGGTATTGTCATGGTCGTTGCGGGTGCGCTGATGTATGGTATAGAAGGGCCGGTTAACGGCTTTACCACGCTGAGTACCTCTGTGTATTGGGCGATTGTAACGGTGACGACAGTCGGCTATGGCGATATTACGCCGCATACCGCACCAGGTAGAATGGTGGCCTCGGTTCTTATCTTAATCGGCTACTCTGTCATTGCTATCCCAACCGGGATTATTACCGCACAGATGACCAGCGAATTTCAAAAGCGCCGCCATGAACGTGTGTGTCCGCATTGCAAACAGCGCGACCACGATCCGAAGGCGCGTTACTGCAATGGATGTGGGACGGCGCTTCCCCGTGAGCTTGGGGCATAAAAAAGGGCAGCGTTACGCTGCCCTTTGATCAACATTTAACTTATTCGCGCCACAGAATATGGCAGAGCTTGTGATCTTTTTCGCGGCACAGCAGAACGCGCGCAAAGATATCGTTCAGTTCGCCGCCGTCGGTGTCCGCCAGGCCGATCACTACTTCCGCAAAGAAGTCCGGGTTCAGGTCGTAATCAACGTGTTCCTGCCAGTCTTCCGCTGGATCGAAAAGTTCGGCACCGCCGCGCTCTTCAAACTGCAGGTTAAACAGAAGGACATCGGCGGGGTCGAGATTATCAACCGCCAGCTCGAGGAAAATGTCGTAAGCCTGCTCGAGCGTTTCGTCTTCGGTAAGACGATTATTTAAATCCATATCCATGATGGCTACCTGTTGAGTTCTGTTGGGCACGTTTTACAGCAACGGACTGAAGAAGTAAAACAGACGTTCAGCAATGCGGTGCCAGAAGGGACGTTTAACCCATAACCGCGCATCCAGTAACCGGGATCGGGAAATGTAGTCGTCCTGCACGGAGGCTAAATCGGCGCCGAATCCGGCATCATCAATCACCAGCGTGATCTCGAAATTGAGCCACAGGCTGCGCATATCAAGGTTGACGGTACCGACCAGGCTCAGTTCCCCATCGACTAGCACGCTTTTAGTGTGCAGCAGGCCACCTTCGAACTGATAAATTTTAACCCCTGCTGCCAGCAATTCGGTAAAGAAGGCACGGCTTGCCCAACCTACCAGCACAGAATCGTTCTTACGCGGCAGAATAATGCTGACATCAACCCCACGCTGAGCCGCAGTGCAGATGGCATGCAGCAGGTCTTCGCTCGGGACGAAGTAGGGGGTGGTCATGATCAGATACTCACGAGCAGAGTACGCCGCCGTCAGCAATGCCTGATGAATCAAATCTTCCGGGAAACCCGGGCCTGAGGCGATGGTCTGGATGGTGTGCCCGCTGGCCTCTTCAAACGGCATTATGTTGAGGTCTGGGGCTGGGGGCAAAATACGCTTGCCGGTTTCTATCTCCCAGTCACAGGAGTAGACAATTCCCATGCCGGTGGCGATAGGGCCTTCCATACGCGCCATCAGATCAATCCACTGACCGACGCCAGAATCCTGTTTAAAGAAGCGCGGGTCGACCATATTCATACTGCCGGTGTAGGCAATATAGTTATCAATCATGATCATTTTGCGATGCTGGCGTAAGTCCATACGGCGTAGGAAAACACGCATCAGGTTAACTTTGAGGGCTTCCACCACCTCAATGCCAGCATTGCGCATCATCGCTGCCCACGGGCTACGGAAAAACGCCACGCTGCCGGCTGAGTCGAGCATCAGGCGGCAGTGCACGCCGCGTCGGGCTGCGGCCATCAGCGACTCGGCCACCTGATCGGCCATGCCGCCGGGCTGCCAGATATAGAAGACCATCTCGATATTATGCCGTGCGAGTTGAATATCGCGGATGATGGCCTGCATCACATCATCGGATTCTGTTAACAGCTGTAGCTGATTGCCCTTAAGGCCAGCAATGCCCTGGCGGCGTTCGCACAGTTTGAACAGTGAAGAGGCGACCTGGCTGTTGTCTTCGGCAAAAATATGTTTGCAGGCTTTGAGATCGTTAAGCCACTTTGCCGTCGACGGCCACATCGCGCGGGCACGTTCGGCACGGCGTTTGCCGAGATGGAGTTCCCCTAATGAGAGGTAGGCGATAATCCCAACCAGCGGCAGGATATAGATAATCAGCAACCAGGCCATCGCTGAGGGCACGGCGCGGCGCTTCATTAAAATACGTAGCGTTACCCCGGCTATCAACAACCAATACCCCAAAATTGCCATCCAACTCACTACGGTGTAGACGGTTGTCATATATCGAAAATCCTTTTGAATGCCAGTTGTTAAGAGTTTACGCATCAGGAGGCATCTGGCAAATAAAAACACCATGAGAAAGCGCTGGTCAGCACTAAGCGAGGGGCTATAATGGTCCGTCTTTTTTTGAAAGAGCGTTAGAAATGAAGCGTAGTAGACCGGAAGTGGGACGCTGGCGGATGCTGAGACAGGCGAGCCGTCGCAAGTCGCGTTGGCTGGAAGCTCAGTCTCGCCGCAATATGCGTATCCACTCCATCAGAAAGTGCCTTGTCGGTCGGCAGCGCAATTGCCTGCTGTTCGCCATCTACGATCTCTGATGATATAAAAAGGGCACCGTCAGGGTGCCCTCAGTTTTATAAGCAGGTGCCAGCCTGCTTTTATTAGAATACTTTCTTATAAGGTTTTACTGAAACCTGCTGATATACACCCGCGGCAACGTACGGGTCGTCCTGCGCCCATGACTGTGCAGCTTCCAGTGATTCAAATTCTGCAATAACCGTCGAACCGCTGAAACCAGCGGCACCCGGATCGTTGCTATCAACGGCAGGCATTGGGCCTGCGGTCAGCAGGCGGCCTTCGTCGTGCAAAAGCTGCAGGCGAGCGAGATGGGCAGGGCGCACAGAAAGACGTTTTTCAAGAGAGTCGGCGATATCCTGGGCATAGATGACGTAAAGCACGGGCGGAACTCCTGTTTAAATAATTTGCGAATTACGGTAAGGGAAAGCGTCAGCGACTGCAACGCAAAGTTTTAGCAGCGTGAAAAGTTGTGTTTTGGCGGGTTTTTTTTAGGCAGGAAGGGGAAAAAATTGATCGAAGATAAGATGTCTTATTGAATATGATTGTCATTTGCATTTAAAATCGGGGTCTCATTTTTCAACTGTAACGACTATGACTGCAATGACCCTTGATTTACCTCGCCGCTTCCCGTGGCCGACGTTACTCTCTGTTGGTATTCACGGTGCCGTCGTCGCTGGTCTGCTTTATACCTCGGTACATCAGGTTATTGAACTGCCCGCACCCGCTCAGCCGATTACCATTACCATGGTCGCGCCTGCCGATTTAGAGCCGCCACAGGCGGTGGTTCAGCCGCAACCGGTCGTCGAGCCTGAACCCGAGCCAGAGCCGGAACCGATCCCGGAAGTACCGCAGGCCCCGGTCGTTATTCATAAACCGAAGCCTAAGCCGAAACCTAAACCGAAGCCGGTGAAAAAGGTTGAGCAGCCGAAACCGGAAGTTAAGCCTGTTGAACAGCGTCCGCTTTCTACGGTGAACAACGATGCGCCACCAGCGCGATCCGTTGCTAACAATCTGCCAGGGGCAAGTGCGCCTTCGGTGAATACGCCAACGGGACCACGTGCGCTGAATCGTCCGCAACCGGGTTACCCAACGCGTGCGCAGGCATTACGTATTGAAGGTAAAGTGCGGGTGAAGTTTGACGTGACCGCCGATGGCCGCGTTGAAAACGTAGAAATTCTCTCCGCTCAGCCATCTAACATGTTTGAACGTGACGTGAAAACGGCGATGCGTAAATGGCGCTACGAATCCGGTAAGCCGGGAACGGGGCTGATTATGAATATTGAGTTCCGCCTGAAGGGCGTACAGATGAACTAAAGCAAAGCCCCCGAAAGGGGGCTTTGTCGTTATACGGCAAGGACGTTATCCAGCGCCTTTTGCGCGATAACCAGATGCTGCCCACCAAACAGAATGGCCCGGTTAATGAGGGTATACAGCTGATACACCGGTTGGCGTTCAAGGAAATCGGCCGGCAGCGGTGAGACGGACTGATAGCCATCGTAGATTTGCGGCGGTTGGTCAGGATGGAGCGGTAACATGGCAAGGTCGCACTCGCGGTCTCCCCAATAACAGGCGGGGTCGAAAATATACGGCCCGTTTGGCCCCAGCGCGCAGTTGTTTGACCACAAATCACCGTGTAGTAAAGAAGGCTGCGGTTGGTGGGAACTCAGGCGCTGTTGAACGTGGTCGACTATCGCATCAATATCACCAAACTCCATTCCTTTCTCTGCTGCTAATTCCAACTGCCAGCCAATACGCTGTTCGGCGAAAAAGGTGGACCATCGCCGTTGCCAGGCATTGGGTTGCGGGGTGGTAGACAGGTCGTTGTCGAAGTCGAGGCCAAACTGAGGTTGATCGCTCCATTCGTGCAAGCGGGCCAACTGTTGCCCCAGCAAGAAAGCATTATGCGCATCCAGCGGACGCGGTGGGAGATATTCCATGACCAGGAAGCTATAGTCACGATCGGTGCCGACAACGAAAACTTCAGGGACGGCCACGGTTTTGCTGCGAGAGAGCAGTTCAAGCTGATCGGCCTCCGCAGTAAAAATGGGCAGTAATTCTCGTTCATCGCATTTGACGAAAAAATCTCGACCTGCATAGCGCATATGCCATGCGGCATGGATCTCTCCACCGGGCAGTTCAGTTCGCTGATCGATTTCGCCACTTCCAAGTTGCTCGCCTAACAGGTTACTGATCGCTTGCCACATGATGTCTCTCCCCATGTTTTCTGCCATATCATAAGGTTAGCGCATAAAGACCGGGTAAAAATACGAGCTAGACCGCACAACGGGTAAAAAGAGTGTAGAAAGCAGAGGCAAGGTCGTATGCCCTCTGCGACAAACGCATGGTGGCTCACCCGCGGTAATAGTTGGTTCAACCATCGCGATGCACGCCATTGTTAACAATGGAGTTTTGTTAGCATAGCCGATAACGACAATTTCGCGACTCGTGGCGGGTTCCGCGAGTCCGATTTTTGTACATTTAGTGCTGTTGCAGGTAATCGTAAATTTTTTGGGTATTTTCCTGTGAGCACAGGCGTGTGCCTTGGTTGATCGTGGCTGCGCTGCCAGCGGCGACCCCGAAGCGGACCATCTCTTCAAGACTCGCGTGCTCAGCAAGTTTCAGGGTCATCGCGCCGACCATGCTATCACCGGCCCCCACGGTGCTCTGGCTTTTAATTGGCGGGGGAACAACCTGCACGCAGTTTTGTTCATCCACTGCCAGCGCCCCCTGGGCCCCTAATGACACTACCACTCGACGCGCCCTACCGCTGCGGACAATCTCCTGCGCGGCATTGCGGACGTCATCAGGCTGGACAAGCTCACGCTGGACCAGTGCGCTCAACTCTTTCTGATTCGGTTTAACCAGCTCGATTTGGCCAATGGCTAACGCGGCGGTAAGTGCATCACCAGAGCTGTCGATAACGCAGCGCAATCCATGGTGTTGAGCCGCTTTAATGAGCGCCGTGAACTGCTCCAGGGAAACGCCGGGCGGTAGACTGCCGCTGATAACCAGCAGAGAGCCAGGTGCAATTTGCAGAACCTTTTGCTGAATTTGTTGCAGTTCATCGTTGTTGAGCGTTGCGCCGGGCATGACAAAGCGATACTGCTCGCCGCTGGCATTGACGTGAACGTGAAGGTTCTGGCGGGTCCATTCGTGCGCATTGATATTTTCAACGGGAACATTTTCCTGCTGGAGCAGGGCGATCAGGTGCTCGCCGGTGGCACCACCAGACGGGAAGATAGCGGTAGCACGGCCTCCGAGAAAGGTAATTGCGCGGGCAACGTTGATACCGCCGCCGCCAGGTTCAAACACAGGGGAACTGCAGCGCAATTTACCTTCCGGATAAATTTGTGGCGTTTGGGTGGCGCTGTCGAGAGAAGGGGCGAGCGTCAGCGTGTAGATCTGGACCATAGCGATAACCTCCCTTTATGAGCCAGCAGACGGCTCTGAACACAATTGGTTTTAAGTCTGGCACTGGTTCACCAATAAGGAAAGTAACAACGGACTGATTTTTATAGAAAAGTGTAAAGAAGTCGTCGTTTTTTATTATGAAATAAAACGTGCTTTGAGAGGGCTCTTATTCAAAAAATGAAAGAAGAATAGATTGCTATGTTATACGTGCCTTTTTATAATTTGTTGCCTTTCTACGGACCACTCCATCGTTGATCCTCGCGAAAGTTTTCCGGGACGAAATCGTCTCCTATTTTGTTGTACGGACCTTTAATAAATGAAGCTTTTGAAGACAGTACCGGTAGCGGTTGTGCTGCTGGGGGGCGTGTTTGCGTCTATGTATGCAACCGCCAGTGATACCGTTTTTACTGTCATGGATGACCCAACTACCGCTAAGAAGCCTTTTGAAGGCAACGTCAATGCGGGCTATCTCTCGCAGGCTGGCAACACTAAAAGTACGTCAGCAACCGCAGATTCCACGCTCACATGGTACGGTAGCGAGACGGCATGGTCCTTATGGGGCGCAGCCAGCAACACCTCTGCAAATGATGAACGTTCTTCCGAGAAATACTCCGTCGGTGGTCGTAGCCGTTACAACATGACACACGAAGACTACCTGTTTGGTCAGGCTAGCTGGTTAACCGATCGCTATAATGGTTACCATGAGCGCGATGTGTTTACGGCAGGTTATGGTCGTCAGTTCCTGAACGGGCCAATCCACAGCTTCCGTTTTGAATTCGGTCCTGGTGTTCGCTATGACGAATATACCGATGGCAATACGGAAACCCAGCCACTGGGCTATGCTTCCGCTACCTACGCCTGGCAGATGACCGACACGGCTAAATTCACTCAGGGCGTTTCCGTCCTTGGGGCTGAAGATACCACCGTGAACTCAGAAACCGCGCTAAACGTTGCTATTAACGCACACTTTGGTTTGAAAGTGGCCTACAACGTGACCTGGAACTCTGAGCCACCAGCAACGGCGCCGAATCATACCGACCGCCGTACATCGCTGACCCTGGGTTACACGATGTAATCATTTACAGGCTGGGGAATCCCCGGCCTGTATTTTCAATTTATCGTTTTGTGTTATTATTAAAAACAACCGCTGTTTTATTTTATTAAAAATACAAGTTCTTCATAATATCTCCATATTCGACCTTTCTGACATATATTCAGTAAATTTGACACGAATAGCTAAATATTTTGACTAGGCAAAAGTGTGATCTGGATCTAGACTATGTTCAAGGGCAGAATGATGCCTTAGCGTTCTAAAGTCTTAATCAAGTCAGAGAATAAACATTATGAAAAATATCAAAATCGCATCTGCAGCTATTTTGCTGTCAGCACTCTCTTTCGGCGTATTTGCTGCCGAACCAGTAACTCAACCTGCCAGTTCTACAAACACTACAACCGCACAGCACATCGGTATCTCCAATGCGCACGACGTTGAAGCAGGCTCTAACATGGCGCCAGGCTCACAGTCTACCGGTCAGTCTATGGATGACGCATTTAACGTACACACTCTGGTTGCGGGCGGTTGGTCCTAATATTTCTGTGCTGTAATAATTTGATTTTCGTTCAGTTATCAATACCGGCAGAGAAAACCGGGTAGAGTAGTACCGGTTTTTCTTGCTGCTATTTATTTTAAATTCAAATATCAGTTTTTGTATTTTACATGTAAATCTGCATCAGATTTAGTCGCACATATTGTCAATTAATCTGCGTTAACAGCATTTTATGTATATATTTTAGTGTGCTGGCTTGAATGTTAAATTTGCTTCAATGCCTCACGTTATTAATCACAACGTCCTCGTCATTATCCCCAGATCATCGCCGCCCATCGGAGCAGAAGCATTGCGCCGCAGATAGCGATCAGTACCAGTACCATCTTCCAGTGTTTTTTCGCAAATCGATGTGAAGGCATTTTCTATCTCTATGTCTTTAAGATTAAACGTAGTGTATCAGAATTGTTGGTAAAGATAGCAGTGTGTACCACGCAGGGTAATTGCGGCTTTTATCATGTCCTGATGATGTGTAAACTAACCCACGGTGTTATCGGCAGGCGGATGCAGGCGGAGCAGGGTACACAATTTGTACACGCTCCTCATTTTTTGCAGAGTGAAGCAGAAATCAATCCATAACCTGTTGATAAATTTAATCATATAGTTTTGTATGTGCTCTTTCGTGTGGGGCACCACTGCAAATAAGGACATTAAATGCCTGTAATTACTCTTCCTGATGGCAGCCAACGCCATTACGACCACGCTGTTAGCCCAATGGATGTTGCTCTGGACATCGGTCCTGGCCTGGCAAAAGCTACCATCGCTGGGCGCGTAAACGGTGAACTGGTTGACGCTTCCGATCTGATTGAAAACGATGCCACCCTGTCTCTCATCACCGCAAAAGATGAAGACGGTCTGGAAATCATTCGTCACTCCTGTGCCCACCTGCTTGGTCATGCGATCAAACAGCTTTGGCCAAATACAAAAATGGCTATCGGCCCGGTGATTGATAACGGCTTCTATTATGACGTTGATCTTGACCATACGCTGACCCAGGAAGACATCGACGCGCTCGAAAAACGTATGCACGAGCTCGCCGAGAAAAACTACGATGTCATCAAGAAGAAAGTGAGCTGGCATGAAGCCCGCGAAACTTTCGTCAAACGTGGTGAAAACTATAAAGTTTCCATCCTGGATGAAAACATCGCGCACGATGACAAGCCAGGCTTGTATCATCACGAAGAATACGTCGACATGTGCCGTGGTCCGCACGTGCCGAATATGCGTTTCTGTCACTACTTCAAGCTGATGAAAACCGCCGGTGCTTACTGGCGCGGCGACAGCAACAATAAGATGCTGCAGCGTATCTACGGTACTGCATGGACGGACAAAAAAGCCCTCAATGCTTATCTGCAGCGTCTGGAAGAAGCGTCAAAACGCGATCACCGTAAAATTGGTAAGCAGCTTGACCTGTATCATATGCAGGAAGAAGCGCCGGGTATGGTGTTCTGGCATAACGATGGCTGGACTATCTTCCGTGAACTGGAAACTTTCGTTCGCTCCAAGCTGAAAGAGTACCAGTACCAGGAAGTGAAAGGCCCGTTCATGATGGACCGTGTGCTGTGGGAAAAAACCGGCCACTGGGACAACTACAAAGATGCGATGTTCACCACCTCTTCAGAGAACCGTGAATACTGCATCAAGCCAATGAACTGCCCTGGCCACGTTCAGATCTTCAACCAGGGTCTGAAATCCTACCGCGACCTGCCGCTGCGTATGGCGGAGTTCGGTAGCTGCCACCGTAATGAACCGTCAGGTGCACTGCATGGCTTAATGCGTGTACGCGGCTTCACTCAGGATGACGCCCATATCTTCTGTACGGAAGAGCAGGTGCGTGATGAAGTGAACGCATGCATTCGTTTAGTCTATGATATGTACAGCACTTTCGGTTTCGAAAAAATCGTGGTCAAACTTTCAACGCGTCCGGAAAAACGTATCGGTAGCGATGAAATGTGGGACCGTGCTGAAGCGGATCTGGCGGTTGCGCTGGAAGAAAACAACATCCCGTTTGAATATCAACTGGGTGAAGGCGCATTCTACGGTCCGAAAATTGAGTTTACCCTGTATGACTGCCTCGATCGTGCATGGCAGTGCGGTACTGTACAGCTGGACTTCTCTCTGCCGTCTCGTCTGAGCGCCTCTTATGTAGGCGAAAACAACGAGCGTCAGGTACCGGTGATGATTCACCGCGCAATTCTGGGGTCTCTGGAGCGCTTCATTGGTATCCTGACCGAAGAGTTCGCTGGTTTCTTCCCAACATGGCTTGCCCCTGTGCAGGTTGTGGTGATGAATATCACTGATTCTCAGTCTGAATACGTTAACGAATTGACCCGCAAACTACAAAATGCAGGCATTCGTGTAAAAGCGGACTTGAGAAATGAGAAGATTGGCTTTAAAATCCGCGAGCACACTTTACGTCGTGTCCCTTATATGTTGGTCTGCGGTGACAAAGAGGTGGAAGCTGGCAAAGTTGCCGTTCGCACCCGCCGTGGTAAAGACCTGGGCAGCCTGGACGTAAGTGAAGTGATTGAGAAGCTGCAACAAGAGATTCGCAGCCGCAGTCTTCAACAACTGGAGGAATAAGGTATTAAAGGCGGAAAACGAGTTCAAACGGCACGTCCGAATCGTATCAATGGCGAGATTCGCGCCCTGGAAGTTCGCTTGACAGGTCTGGAAGGCGAAGCTTTGGGTATTGTGAGTCTGAGAGAAGCTATCGAAAAGGCTGAAGAAGCCGGAGTAGATTTAGTTGAAATCAGCCCTAACGCCGAACCGCCAGTTTGTCGTATCATGGACTACGGCAAGTTCCTTTATGAAAAAAGCAAGTCTTCTAAGGAACAGAAGAAAAAGCAAAAAGTTATCCAGGTTAAGGAAATCAAATTCCGTCCTGGGACCGATGATGGCGATTACCAGGTAAAACTCCGCAGCCTGGTTCGCTTTCTCGAAGATGGCGATAAGGCTAAGATCACACTGCGTTTCCGCGGTCGTGAAATGGCCCACCAGCAGATCGGTATGGAAGTGCTTAACCGCGTCCGTGACGATCTGAGTGAACTGGCAGTAGTCGAATCCTTCCCTACGAAGATCGAAGGCCGCCAGATGATCATGGTGCTCGCTCCTAAGAAGAAACAGTAAGGCCTTCAAGTAGCAATGACAGTGGAGCCTTAGGGCTTCACTGATATTGTTCGCCTACGTTTCGTTTATTAACAATGCGAAGTGGAAGTTATTAAGATGCCAAAAATTAAGACCGTACGCGGTGCTGCTAAGCGCTTCAAAAAAACCGGTGGTGGTGGATTTAAGCGTAAGCACGCAAACCTGCGTCATATTCTGACCAAAAAATCTACTAAACGTAAACGTCACCTGCGTCCAAAAGGCCTCGTGTCTAAAGGCGATCTGGGTCTGGTTATCGCGTGCCTGCCGTACGCATAAGCCGTTAACGTTTAATTTTTTTTACTAAGAATATAGATACAGGAGAGCTCACATGGCTCGCGTAAAACGTGGTGTAATTGCTCGTGCACGTCACAAAAAAATTCTGAAACAAGCTAAAGGCTACTACGGTGCGCGTTCTCGCGTATACCGCGTTGCCTTCCAGGCTGTTATCAAAGCTGGTCAGTACGCTTACCGTGACCGTCGTCAACGTAAACGTCAGTTCCGTCAGCTGTGGATTGCACGTATCAATGCAGCAGCACGTCAGAACGGTATTTCTTACAGCAAATTCATCAACGGCCTGAAAAAAGCCTCTGTTGAAATCGACCGTAAGATCCTGGCTGACATCGCAGTATTCGACAAAGTAGCGTTTACCGCTCTGGTCGAAAAAGCGAAAGCAGCACTGGCGTAAGCCAGTTGGAAGAGGGAGCTAGTCTCCCTCTTTTCATTTTAAGCGTATCAATGCATTGACTTTTATTACCGTAGACCTTTCAATAAAGACTCTGCGCTTTTTATCACACAAGGTAACGCAAGCATGAATGCTGCTATTTTCCGCTTCTTCTTTTACTTTAGCACCTGAACTCAGGAGGCTTGCGCGTGAAAGAAGAAACGAAAAATCAGCGCCAATAAGCCTCCGGATGGAGGCTTTTTTTGTATCTGAATTCGAGATTAAGTCCACCAAACCGGTGTCTGCACCGACATAATGAGGAAAACCATGTCACATCTCGCAGAGCTGGTTGCCAGTGCCAAGGCAGCCATTAACCAGGCTTCAGATGTTGCCGCGTTAGACAATGTCCGCGTCGAATATCTGGGTAAGAAAGGGCACCTGACCCTTCAGATGACCACACTGCGTGAACTGCCGCCAGAAGAGCGTCCAGCAGCGGGTGCCGTCATCAACGAAGCAAAAGAGCAGGTGCAACAGGCACTGAACGCGCGTAAAGCCGACCTTGAAAACGCCGTGTTGAATGCCCGTCTGGCCGCAGAAACCATCGATATCTCCCTGCCGGGCCGTCGCATTGAAAACGGTGGTTTACACCCGGTGACCCGCACTATCGACCGTATTGAAAGTTTCTTCGGTGAGCTCGGCTTTACCGTTGCGACGGGGCCGGAAATCGAAGATGACTACCATAACTTCGATGCGCTGAATATCCCCGCGCACCACCCGGCACGCGCTGACCACGACACTTTCTGGTTTGATGCTACCCGTCTGCTGCGTACGCAGACCTCCGGCGTACAGATCCGCACCATGAAGGATCAGGAACCGCCAATCCGTATTATCGCGCCGGGCCGCGTATATCGTAACGATTACGATCAGACGCACACCCCAATGTTCCATCAGATGGAAGGCCTGATTGTTGATAAGAACATCAGCTTCACCAATCTGAAGGGCACGATTCACGACTTCCTGCGTAACTTCTTTGAAGAAGATCTGCAGATTCGTTTCCGCCCGTCCTACTTCCCGTTCACCGAACCTTCCGCTGAAGTCGATGTGATGGGTAAAAACGGTAAATGGCTGGAAGTGCTGGGCTGCGGTATGGTGCACCCGAACGTACTGCGCAACGTTGGTATCGATCCGGAAGTTTACTCCGGCTTCGCCTTCGGCATGGGCATGGAGCGTCTGACCATGCTGCGTTACGGCGTCACCGACTTACGTGCATTCTTCGAAAACGATCTGCGTTTCCTCAAACAGTTTAAATAAGGGCAGGAAAAAACAATGAAATTCAGTGAACTGTGGTTACGCGAATGGGTGAATCCGGCAATTGATAGCGAAGCGCTGTCGGGCCAAATCACCATGGCTGGCCTGGAAGTGGACGGCGTTGAAGCCGTTGCCGGCAGCTTCAACGGCGTAGTTGTCGGTGAAGTGGTTGAGTGCGGCCAGCACCCGAACGCAGACAAACTGCGCGTGACGAAAGTGAACGTAGGCGGCGAACGTCTGCTGGATATCGTCTGCGGTGCGCCAAACTGCCGTCAGGGCCTTAAGGTTGCCGTGGCGACCATCGGTGCCGTACTGCCAGGTGACTTCAAAATTAAAGCCGCTAAGCTGCGCGGTGAGCCGTCTGAAGGGATGCTGTGCTCGTTCTCTGAGCTGGGCATTTCCGACGACCATAGTGGTATTATCGAACTGCCGGCCGATGCGCCGCTGGGTACCGATATCCGTGAATACCTGAAGCTTGATGACAACACCATTGAAATCAGCGTGACGCCGAACCGTGCCGACTGCTTAGGCATTATCGGCGTTGCTCGCGACGTTGCCGTGCTGAACAAGCTGCCGCTGAACGAGCCGGAAATCAAAGCCGTTGCTGCAACGATTGCTGACGTGCTGCCGATCCAGGTCGACGCTGCCGACGCGTGCCCACGCTACCTCGGCCGCGTAGTCAAAGGCATTAACGTTAAAGCGCCAACGCCGCTGTGGATGAAAGAAAAACTGCGTCGCTGCGGTATCCGTTCCATCGATGCGGTTGTCGATATCACCAACTACGTCCTGCTCGAACTGGGTCAGCCAATGCATGCGTTCGATAAAGATCGCATTGAAGGCGGCATCGTTGTGCGTATGGCGAAAGAGGGTGAAACCCTGGTACTGCTGGATGGTACCGAAGCGAAGCTGAACGCCGATACTCTGGTGATTGCCGACCATAACAAAGCGCTGGCGATGGCCGGTATCTTTGGCGGCGAGCACTCTGGCGTGAACGATGAAACGCAAAACGTGCTGCTGGAATCCGCATTCTTCAGCCCGCTGTCTATCACCGGCCGCGCTCGTCGTCATGGCCTGCACACCGATGCGTCTCACCGTTACGAGCGTGGCGTTGACCCGGTACTGCAGTACAAAGCGATTGAACGCGCTACCGGCCTGCTCCTCGAGATCTGCGGTGGTGAAGCGGGTCCAATCATCGATGTCACTAACGATTCCACGCTGCCTAAGCGCGCGACCATCACCCTGCGCCGCAGCAAGCTGGATCGTCTGATTGGTCATCATATTGCCGATGAGCTGGTGACCGATATTCTGACCCGTCTGGGCTGCGAAGTGACCGTGGGTAATGACGAATGGCAGGCCGTTGCTCCGACCTGGCGCTTCGATATGGAGATTGAAGAAGACCTGATCGAAGAAGTGGCGCGTATTTACGGCTACAACAGCATCCCGAACGAGCCGGTACAGGCTGGTCTGGTGATGGGCAGCCATAAAGAAGCTAACCTGTCGCTGAAGCGGGTGAAAACCATGCTTAACGACAAAGGCTATCAGGAAGTGATTACCTATAGCTTCGTGGATCCGAAGGTCCAGCAACTGGTTCACCCAGGTGAAGAAGCGCTGATTCTGCCAAACCCAATTTCCAGCGAAATGTCGGCAATGCGTCTGTCCCTGTGGACCGGCCTGCTGTCTACCGTGGTTTATAACCAGAACCGTCAGCAGAGCCGAGTACGTATCTTCGAAACCGGTCTGCGCTTTGTGCCGGACACTCAGGCTCCGTTGGGTATCCGTCAGGACGTGATGCTGGGTGGCGTTATCTGCGGTAACCGCTACGATGAGCACTGGAACCTGGCAAAAGAGACCGTTGATTTCTATGATCTGAAGGGCGATCTGGAGTCTGTTCTCGACCTGACCGGTAAATTATCTGAAATTCAGTTCAAGGCAGAAGCAAACCCAGCCCTTCATCCAGGCCAGTCCGCGGCGATTTATCTGAAAGGTGAACGTGTTGGTTTCATTGGTGTTATTCACCCGGAACTGGAACGTAAGCTGGATCTGAACGGCCGTACTCTGGTGTTCGAACTGGAGTGGAACAAGCTCGCAGACCGCGTGGTTCCTCAGGCTCGTGACGTTTCACGCTTCCCGGCAAACCGTCGCGACATCGCGGTTGTGGTTGCTGAAAATGTGCCAGCAGCGGATATTTTAAACGAATGTAAGAAAGTTGGCGTAAATCAGGTAGTTGGCGTAAACTTATTTGACGTGTACCGTGGTAAGGGTGTTGCGGAAGGCTATAAGAGCCTTGCTATCAGCCTGATCCTACAAGATACCAGCCGTACACTCGAAGAAGAGGAGATTGCCGCTACCGTCGCCAAATGTGTAGAGGCATTAAAAGAGCGATTCCAGGCATCATTGAGGGATTGAACCTATGGCGCTTACAAAAGCTGAAATGTCAGAATATCTGTTTGATAAGCTTGGGCTTAGCAAGCGGGATGCCAAAGAACTGGTGGAGCTGTTTTTCGAAGAGATCCGTCGCGCTCTTGAAAACGGTGAGCAGGTAAAACTCTCCGGTTTTGGTAACTTTGATTTGCGTGACAAAAACCAACGCCCGGGACGTAACCCTAAAACGGGTGAAGATATTCCCATTACAGCCCGGCGTGTGGTGACCTTCAGACCAGGACAGAAGTTAAAAAGCCGGGTCGAAAACGCAACACCCAAAGAAGAGTAATCTGAACTAACTAAAAAGGCCGCGCATGCGGCCTTTTTCTTTTCCTGGTGGCTGAACCACCGTAAAATCAAACGCTTCTCTACGAGCTTACGGATAACTATGCTGGTTTATGCATCCCAACTGCAGCGGCTTCACCGCCGCTGGCTCATCGCACTGTCGCTTCTTCTCCTTTTGATGCTGGTTATCGGCCTGTGCGCCGGTGACCAATGGATTGCACCAGATGAGTGGTTCACGGCGAAAGGGCAGCTCTTTATCTGGCAAATCCGCCTGCCGCGTACGCTGGCTGTTGTGCTGGTGGGGGCGGCGCTGGCTTTGTCCGGTACCGTGATGCAGGCGCTGTTTGAGAACCCGCTAGCTGAGCCGGGTCTGCTTGGGGTTTCAAACGGGGCAGGCGTAGGGCTGATTGCCGCGGTGATGCTAGGACAAGGGCTGCTACCGGCCTGGGGACCAGGGCTTGCGGCTATCGTTGGTGCGCTAACCATCACCACAATTCTGATGCGCTTCGCTCGTCGACATTTATCGACCAGCCGTCTGCTGCTAGCCGGAGTCGCGCTGGGGATTATCTGTAGCGCACTGATGACCTGGGCCGTCTATTTCTCAACTTCGTTCGATCTGCGTCAGCTGATGTACTGGATGATGGGCGGTTTTGGCGGCGTTGACTGGCAGCAACTCTGGCTGATGGGGGCGCTGGTTCCGGTGATAATCTGGCTTTGTTGGCAATCGCAGCCGCTAAACCTGTTGGCGCTGGGTGAAACCTCCGCGCGCCAGCTTGGGGTGCCCATTGCGCTGTGGCGTAAACTACTGGTGATGGCGACCGGCTGGCTGGTGGGTGTCAGCGTAGCGCTAGCGGGGGCAATCGGCTTTATTGGACTAGTGGTGCCGCATATGTTGCGCCTGTGTGGCCTGACTGACCATCGGGTACTGCTGCCCGCCAGCGCGCTGGCGGGGGCCAGCACGCTGCTGTTTGCCGATATCGTGGCGCGGTTGGCGCTGTCCGCTGCCGAGTTGCCGATTGGCGTCGTCACGGCAACCCTGGGTGCGCCGGTGTTTATCTGGCTGCTGCTTAAATCGGGCAAATACTGAATCAACATCCTGATTAAAAAGCCTTGGTGTCGCGCCCGCGTCTCTGGCTATTATTAAAGGCCGGGCGATAAGACCCTAAACACGCTGAAAAGAGGATGCTATGCAAACCAATGTTCTGAATACCCCCGTGACCACCATTGATGGTGAAAAAACCACCCTGGAAGGTTATAAGGGCAAGGTGCTGCTGATCGTTAATGTGGCTTCGAAATGTGGCCTGACGCCGCAGTATGAGCAGCTGGAAGCGCTTCAGGAGTCTTTGCAGGGTGAAGGCTTTACCGTGCTGGGCTTCCCATGTAATCAATTCTTGGGCCAGGAGCCGGGCAGCGAAGATGAGATCAAAACCTTCTGCAGCACCACTTACGGCGTGACCTTCCCGCTGTTTAGCAAAGTTGAGGTGAACGGCGAGCAGCGCCATCCGCTGTATAGCCTGCTGACGCGTGCTGCGCCAGACGCTGTTGCGCCTGAAGGCAGCGGTTTCTACGAGCGTATGGCGAGCAAAGGCCGTGCGCCCGCGCAGCCGGGCGATATCCTGTGGAATTTTGAGAAGTTCTTAATTGGTCGCAATGGAGAGGTGATTAACCGTTTCTCGCCTGATATGACGCCTGACGATCCGATCCTGACCTCAGCCATTAAGCAGGCTCTCGCGCAGTCATGATGTCCTTGATGCAGCTTCAGAACGTCAGTGAAAACGGCAGGCTCGAGGGTATTACCGCCGACGTTAAGCGCGGTGAAATGGTGCATCTGGTGGGGCCAAACGGTGCCGGGAAAAGCACGTTGCTGACGAGAATGGCCGGGCTCAGCCGGGGGGAAGGGGGGATAACGCTCAACGGTCAGTCGTTGGATGACTGGTCGACCGTCCAGCTGGCACGTCATCGTGCCTATCTTTCTCAACACCAGTCTGCACCGTTCGCCATGCCCGTCTGGCAGTTTCTGATGCTGCATCAATCAACTACTCAGGACGCTCCCTTGTCTGCTTACGTGGCGAAGGCGCTGGGGCTAAGCAATAAGCTGGGTCGTAACGTCAGCCAACTCTCCGGCGGTGAATGGCAGCGCGTACGGCTGGCAGCCGTGATTTTACAGATTCATCCCGCAGCCAACCCGGACGGTCAGTTATTATTACTGGATGAACCGATGAACAGCCTCGATGTCGCTCAGCAGGCGGCGCTGGATAAGCTACTGGTGGAGTTGTGTGCTGCGGGCGTAGCCGTAGTGATGAGTAGCCACGATCTTAACTATACGCTGCGCCATGCTGGCCGCACGTGGTTATTATGTGAAGGGCGAATGATTGCCAGCGGCGATACTGAAAGCGTATTGCAGGCTGATTATTTAGCCGTCGCTTATAATATGACTTTTCAGAAACTGGAAATAGCTGGTCACCAAATGCTCATTTATGACAATGACGGCGAAAATTAATCCATACTCTTCTTGCCGTTAGAGGCATTGCTTGCCAGCCGATCGTGAATCGATATAATTTGTTAGCTGATTAAAAAAACAGAGGATGCGCTGGATATGCGTTTCTGGACTCTTTTTCTTGTGGCATTCATTTTAGCAGGGTGTAGCAGCCACCGTGCGCCGCCGCCTAATCCCCGGCTTTCGGACTCTATTGCCGTGATTGCCGGTCTAAATGACCAGCTCCAGAACTGGCACGGTACGCCTTACCGTTACGGCGGCATGACCCGCCGCGGCGTCGACTGCTCGGCGTTTGTGCTGATGACTTTCCGCGATAAGTTTGAAATGCAGTTGCCGAGAGAAACGCGGCAGCAGGCGAAGATTGGTACCGAGATAGACAAAGGCGATCTGTTACCCGGTGACCTGGTCTTTTTCAAAACCGGGGCTGGCGAAAGCGGGCTACACGTTGGTATTTACGATACCGATAACCAGTTTATTCATGCTTCGACCAGCCAGGGTGTGACGCGGTCCTCACTGGATAACGTCTACTGGCGAAAGAATTTCTGGCAAGCCAGGCGAATTTAATCAAAAAGAAAAGGAGGCGAAATGCCTCCTTTTCTTTTAATAGATTGTGAAATTTATAATAAGTAGCCTGCTATTTTCTTAATTTTGTTAGGCAAGATCATAGAACTTAAGGTTGATTGTGTTATTCCATTACTTTCGATTACAATCATTACGATCCAGTGACGGATTGATGAAATAAAAAGGAACCGATGAAAGGAATAGATACCGTCTCCATCACCGCAGGTTTTTTGCTTTGTGACGTCAGGAACCCGGACATGGCTTTAAGTGAAGGGCAGTCGCAATGATTGTATCGCTGGATAATACATATACTTCTCAGTTGTATTTTCTTCCCGCCCGTAATAGCGAGGAGCAACTTGTTGGTCTGAAAGTGGTGTGTCAGTTTACTGGCCTTAATAACCACGTCCGAATTCCCACAAGCTTGGTGTTACCCCGTCTTACCCAACAACAAGAAATAACGTTGTTTCAGGAAAAACTGGCCTTACTGACCACCTGTCAGCTGTTCTTTATGCAGCATAATTTAACGGCATGGATAATGATTCCGCCGGGCGTGGTTGAGGCACTACTCAGCGACGACGAACTGGCTGCCAGCGTTCAGCGTTTGCCTTTTCTTGAATTGGCCGTTAGTGAGCAGTATCCAGGTCTCAATGATATTGATGAAAACCATCCGCTCACCCGCTTGAGCCAACGTTTTCCGCTCGCGCTCAGCGACTTTGGCGCAGGAAATGCCTCCACGAAAGCCGTTTTTGCCGGGCTATTCAAACGCATTGTGCTGGATAAGAGTTTTGTGCAGCGTCAGCTGAAATCACTCTCTTTTGAGCCGTTTATGCGCGCCATTGTGACTCAGATTCAGCCTTACTGTCAGGGGATTATGGTGTCAGGTATTGATGATGAAAATATCCGCCAGCGCGTTATTCCTTATGGATTTAGCGGGATGCTCGGCACGTTGTGGCCGGTAGTATCGGAATCTTCATTAATAACATTAGTGCAACAATAACCCTGCGTTTCCTCGGGTGTTTAACGTACCGTAACCCAATACACTACGGGCAGGAGGAACCATGAACCTGTCATTTAACACTCGCTGGCGCGATGAGCTGCCGGGATTTTACAGTGCACTACAGCCGACGCCGTTAACCAATGCCCGTCTCATCTGGCATAACGCGCCGCTGGCGCACGAACTCGCTGTTCCTGACTCGCTGTTTGCCCCTGAACATGGGGCCGGTGTCTGGGGTGGTGAAACGCTGTTGCCAGGCATGTCGCCGCTGGCGCAGGTCTACAGCGGACACCAGTTTGGCGTCTGGGCCGGTCAGCTAGGCGACGGTCGCGGGATCCTGCTCGGTGAGCAACAGCTGGAAAACGGTAAAACGGTTGACTGGCACCTGAAAGGCGCCGGGCTGACGCCCTATTCGCGAATGGGCGATGGGCGCGCGGTATTACGTTCCACGCTGCGGGAAAGCCTGGCCTCTGAAGCGATGCACTATCTGGGGATCGCGGGCACCCGTGCGCTGGCGATCGTCACCAGCGACACGCCGGTTTATCGTGAAACCGTAGAGTCTGGCGCGATGCTGATGCGTATCGCCGAAAGCCATATTCGTTTTGGTCACTTCGAGCATTTCTACTATCGCCGGGAGATGGATCGCGTTCGCCAGTTGGCGGAATACACCGTTCGCCACCACTGGCCGCATTTGCAGGACGAGCCGGATGGTTATGGTCTGTGGTTCAAGGATGTTGTTGCCCTAACTGCCCGCATGATTGCCCGCTGGCAAACGGTCGGCTTCGCCCATGGGGTAATGAACACTGATAATATGTCGATCCTCGGCCTGACGCTGGACTACGGGCCGTTCGGTTTCCTTGATGATTATCAGCCGGGGTACATCTGTAACCACTCTGATCACCAGGGACGCTATCGCTTTGATAATCAACCAGCAGTTGGTCTGTGGAACCTGCAGTGCCTGGCGCAGGCGCTGTCGCCGCTGATTGACGTGGATACGCTCAACGCGGCGCTGGATAGTTATCAGTCTGTGCTGTTCCGGGAATACGGTCAGCGGATGCGTCAGAAGCTTGGACTTTTCAGCGAAGAGAGCGGCGACAATGATCTGCTAAACGGGCTGTATGCGCTGATGGAACGCGAGGGCAGCGACTATACGCGAACCTTCCGCATGCTGAGCCATACCGAGCAGCACAGCGCCGCTTCGCCGCTGCGCGATGAGTTTATCGATCGTGCTGCTTTTGATACGTGGTTTACGCAGTACCGCACGCGCTTGCAGCAGGAGCAGGTTGATGATGCCCTGCGCCAACGGGCGATGAAGCAGGCGAATCCTACCGTTGTCCTGCGTAACTGGCTGGCGCAGCGTGCCATTGAACAGGCTGAAAAGGGCGATTATCAGGAGTTACACCGTCTGCATGAAGCGCTTCGCGATCCATGGAGCGACCGCGATGATGACTATAGCCGCCGTCCACCGGATTGGGGTAAGCGGCTGGAAGTGAGCTGTTCAAGTTAATCAATACGCTGCGCTGCCTATGGCGGCGCAGCTATTTCGTCAAAATGAGTTTTCCCGCCTGAGTCTGGCGCAGTAAATATTGCTGTTCGCCATGTTCGATGATGATCCGACCTTCCTTGCCTAACAGCGCTACGCTGTCAATCCGACGGTCGTTGGGGAGAGGACGAGGAGAATTATCCTTTTGTGGTTCCACTGTTGCGCACGTATCCATTAGCGACATTTTTCATAATGAAAATCAATGTAACAATGATAACCATTATCAGTAATCGTTATGTTAACCGCAAGCGTTATTTATCAATTTGTGTGATAAGGGATTTATTGCCCGCTACGATGCAGCGGGCAGGGGATACTACAGGCGAGTGGCGACGGCTGCAGCCAGTTTTTCCAGCAGCAGTTCCGTGTCTTCCCAGCTCAGACAAGGGTCGGTAATCGACTGGCCGTAGGTTAATGGTTGGTCGGCAACGATCTTCTGTGTGCCTTCGCGCAGGAAGCTTTCCGCCATGATACCGGCAATCGCCGAGGAGCCGTTGCGGATCTGCTGACAAATGTCATCGCACACTTCCAACTGGCGGCGGTGCTGTTTCTGGCAGTTGCCGTGGCTGAAGTCGACCACCAGATGCTCCGGCAGGTCGAATTCATGCAGCGTATCGCAGGCTGCTGCAATATCGTCGGCGTGGTAGTTCGGCTTTTTGCCGCCGCGTATGATGATATGGCCGTATGGGTTGCCGCTGGTCTGGTAAATGGTCATCTGGCCATTTTTGTCCGGCGACAGGAACATGTGGCTGGCGCGGGAGGCGCGAATGGCATCCACCGCGATCCGCGTGTTGCCGTCGGTGCCGTTTTTAAAGCCGACCGGGCAGGAGAGCGCAGAAGCCATCTCGCGGTGGATCTGACTTTCCGTAGTACGAGCACCGATAGCGCCCCAACTGATGAGATCGGCGATAAACTGACCGGTCACCATATCGAGGAATTCGGTCGCCGTCGGGACGCCGAGGGTGTTCACCTGCAGCAGCAGTTTGCGCGCCTGCTCAATGCCATGATTCACACGGTAGCTGCCGTTCAGGTCTGGATCGGAGATCAGTCCTTTCCAGCCAACCACGGTGCGCGGCTTTTCAAAATAGGTGCGCATCACGATTTCGAGTTCGCCCTGATGTTTTTCACGCAGCACCTGTAAACGGCGAGCGTAATCCATCGCCGCATCGAGGTCGTGAATGGAACAAGGGCCGACAATCGCCAGCAGACGACGATCTTCGCCGTTAAGGATTTTTTCAATGCGACGGCGTGAAGCGGTAACGTGAGCGGCAACGTCCGCTGATACAGGGTGGCGCTGAGCAAGTTCAGCAGGCGTAATCAAGCTCTCAATGCGAGCGGTACGCAGTTCATCGGTCTTATTCATGGATATCTCAGAAATTTGTTGCTTCGCCAGTCAAGGTGCTGGGAAGTGATGCACATCACGATAAACCAATCCCCGCTAAATTCAAGGGTGACACGTAATGTGCGCTCAATCACACTGCTATGATAAACAAATTCGATGCATTGTACTAGTGTATTAGTACATTCTGCGGCTTAATCCCATGATGTCCATGATTTTAGTAGCGATTTCTTCAACCGAATAGTTGGTGCTGTTCAGCCACGGGATCTGATGCCTGCGGTACAGAGCCTCAACCTCAGCGACTTCCATCCGACACTGCCGCATCGACGCATAACGGCTATTTTCCCGGCGCTCTTCGCGGATGGCCGCCAGACGTTCCGGGTTGATGGTCAGCCCGAAGAGTTTATGCTGCAGCGGTTTGAGCGACGCGGGAAGCACGAGGTTATCCATATCATCGGCAATAAACGGGTAGTTGGCGGCGCGAATACCAAACTGCATCGCCAGGTATAGGCTGGTCGGGGTTTTTCCGCAGCGCGATACGCCAAGCAGAATAACCTGCGCCTGGTCGAGATTGCGCAGTGAGATACCGTCGTCGTGCGCCAGCGTGTAATCAATGGCGGCAATACGGGCGTCGTACTTGGTCAGGTTACCTGGCGTTAAGCCGTGGGTGCGGTGGGCAATCGGTGTCGGATCGAGCTTCAGTTCTTCCTGCAATGGGGCCACCAGCGCCTGGACGATATCCTGACAAAAACCTTCACATTGCAGAATAATATGACGAATTTCGGGGATAACAATGGAATAGAAGACCAGCGGGCGAACACTGGTTTGCAGATAGATAGCATCAATCTGCTCCTTTACCGCCCTGGCGCGACTCTCGCTTTCGATAAACGGCAGGGTGATGCTGTTAATCGCCACCGGAAACTGCGACATCACCGCGTGGCCGAGCACTTCCGCCGTGATGGCGGTACCGTCAGAAATATAAAATACCTGCCTGTCGACTGCGTTATCCATATTGCTTGACTCCCATTAATTGCCTGAAAGGGTAAATTAAATTTAAACACAAGCCTGTGGTATTTGTCTTAAATTTAAAAATGAAACGGTATTTTTATTTTTAATGAAATGGTCGTTTCAATTTCCAAAAGCTACCAATAGACCGCTGGTTGCTGTGCCTTTTCAGCTGAATCAGTAGGTTATGAATAACCTGGAATCAATCTGAAAAAGTAAAAAAATAATTTGCTTACACGATTCACCGTTTTTTTCAGCCGTTTAAATATGCGAGGATAATTTAAGTAGTCAGTCGTTACTTATCACTGCTTCTTTAATCAAAAAAGGATTGTCTCGATGTCCAACAATGGCTCGTCACCGCTGGTGCTTTGGTACAACCAACTCGGCATGAATGATGTAGACAGAGTTGGAGGCAAAAATGCCTCCTTGGGTGAAATGATTACGAATCTGTCCGGAATGGGGGTTTCTGTCCCTAACGGATTTGCCACCACTGCCGATGCGTTTAATCAGTTTCTCGACCAGAGCGGTGTGAACCAGCAGATCTATCAACTGTTGGATAACACTGATATTGACGACGTTACCGCTCTGGCGAAAGCCGGCGCGCAGATCCGCCAGTGGATCATCGATACACCTTTCCAGAGTGAACTGGAACAGGCTATTCATGAGGCCTACAACCAGCTGGCTGCCGATAACGCCAATGCTTCTTTCGCCGTGCGCTCTTCTGCCACCGCGGAAGATATGCCGGATGCGTCATTCGCCGGCCAGCAGGAAACCTTCCTCAACGTCCAGGGTTATGAAGCGGTGCTGGTGGCGGTAAAGCATGTATTTGCGTCACTGTTCAACGACCGTGCCATCTCCTACCGCGTACACCAGGGTTACGATCACCGCGGCGTCGCGCTCTCTGCGGGCGTCCAGCTGATGGTGCGTTCAGACCTCGCGTCTTCTGGCGTGATGTTCTCCATCGATACTGAATCCGGCTTTGACCAGGTGGTGTTTATCACCTCCGCGTGGGGCTTAGGTGAGATGGTCGTACAGGGCGCGGTCAACCCGGACGAATTCTATGTCCATAAACCGACGCTGGCCGCTGGCCGCCCGGCGATTGTGCGCCGTACCATGGGTTCGAAAAAGATCCGCATGGTTTATGCGCCAACGCAGGAGCACGGCAAGCAGGTGCGTATTGAAGACGTGCCGCAGCAGCAGGGCGACATCTTCTCGCTGACCAACGATGAAGTGCAGGAACTGGCGAAGCAGGCCGTACAGATCGAAAAACACTATGGTCGTCCAATGGACATCGAGTGGGCAAAAGACGGTCACACCGGCAAACTGTTTATCGTCCAGGCTCGCCCGGAAACCGTGCGTTCCCGTGGACAGGTGATGGAACGTTACACGCTGCACTCCCAGGGGCGCATTGTCTCTGAAGGCCGTGCCATCGGTCACCGCATCGGTGCAGGCCCGGTGAAGGTCATCCACGACATCAGCGAAATGAACCGTATCCAGCCAGGCGATGTGCTGGTGACCGACATGACCGACCCGGACTGGGAACCGATCATGAAAAAAGCGGCGGCGATTGTCACCAACCGCGGCGGCCGTACCTGTCATGCGGCGATCATCGCCCGTGAACTGGGGATTCCAGCGGTGGTGGGCTGCGGTGATGCTACCGAGCGCATGAAGGATGACGAGAAAGTTACCGTCTCCTGCGCCGAAGGCGACACCGGCTACGTCTACGCTGACCTGCTGGACTTCAGCGTGAAAAGCTCCAGCGTCGACACTATGCCGGATCTGCCGCTGAAAATTATGATGAACGTCGGTAACCCTGACCGTGCGTTCGACTTTGCCTGCCTGCCGAACGAGGGCGTCGGTCTTGCGCGCCTGGAGTTCATCATCAACCGTATGATTGGCGTGCACCCGCGTGCGCTACTGGAGTTTGATGACCAGGAGCCTAAGTTGCAAAACGAAATCCGCGAGATGATGAAAGGCTTCGACTCGCCGAAAGAGTTTTACGTTGGCCGTCTGACAGAAGGGATCGCGACGCTGGGCGCGGCGTTCTACCCGAAACGCGTCATTGTCCGTCTCTCTGATTTCAAATCGAACGAATACGCCAACCTGGTGGGCGGCGAGCGTTACGAGCCGGAAGAAGAGAACCCGATGCTGGGCTTCCGCGGCGCTGGTCGCTACGTTTCCGATAGCTTCCGCGACTGCTTCGCGCTTGAGTGCGATGCGGTGAAACGCGTGCGTAACGACATGGGGCTGACTAACGTTGAGATCATGGTGCCGTTCGTGCGTACCGTGGAGCAGGCGAAAGCAGTGGTGGACGAACTGGCGCGCCAGGGGCTGAAACGCGGTGAAAACGGGCTCAAAATCATCATGATGTGCGAGATCCCGTCTAACGCCCTGTTGGCAGACCAGTTCCTGGAGCACTTCGATGGTTTCTCCATTGGCTCAAACGACATGACGCAGCTGGCGCTGGGTCTTGACCGTGACTCCGGCGTTGTTTCTGCGCTGTTCGACGAACGCAACGACGCGGTGAAAGCGCTGCTGTCGATGGCGATTCGCGCCGCGAAGAAGCAGGGGAAATACGTCGGTATTTGCGGTCAGGGTCCTTCTGACCACGAAGACTTTGCCGCCTGGCTGATGGAAGAGGGGATCGACAGCCTGTCGCTGAACCCGGACACCGTCGTTCAGACCTGGCTGAGCCTGGCTGAACTGAAAAAATAACGCTATTGCGCAGAGAAATCCCGGGCATCGACCCGGGATTTTTTTGCCTATAGGGTTGCGGGGGATCACACTCCGGAAAGAAAACCAAAAATCATAAATCTGCAGGCAATTTCTACAATTGTTCCTCACGCATCACTTCTGAATACTGATTCGCAAATGTTAACACCGTGTGCTTACCCTTCATCATTAGCCAATGATTTCGGGTACTTATCAGCGACTCAGGAGACCGGCTATGACCCCGATTTATAAAGACCCTCAGCGCCCGATTCAGGAACGCGTAACAGATTTACTGGCGCGTATGACCCCCGAAGAAAAATATGCCCAGATGCATGCCTGGTGGCTGGTGCTATCGGAAGACGGCAATCATCGTGAGAGAACGGATATGAGCGATGAGTTTGCTGGCGTCAGCGAGCAGACGTCTCTCAGTGAACGTTTAAAACTGGGTGTCGGGCAAATCACCCGCCCACTGGGCACCCATATTGTGGACGCCAAAACCGGTGTACGCGCAGCTAACCGCCTGCAAAAAATGATGATGGAAGAGACGCGGCTCGGCATCCCCGCGCTGTTCCACGAAGAGTGTCTGGTTGGGCTGCTGTGCAAAGACGCGACGCTGTTCCCATCCTCGTTGAACTATGGCTCAACCTGGGATGCGGAGTTGGTTAAGCGCGCCGCGCAGCAAATTGGCGAAGAGGCTCGCTCTACCGGCTGCAAGCAGGGGCTGGCCCCGGTGCTGGATGTCTCCCGCGACGTGCGCTGGGGGCGTACGGAGGAGACCTTCGGTGAAGACCCGTGGCTGGTGGGGGTGATGGCCTGCGCCTACGTGGAGGGCCTGCAGGGCGAAAAGCGAGACGTGCTGGCGACGCTGAAGCATTACGTTGGCCACTCGTTTAGCGAAGGGGCGCGTAACCATGCGCCGGTGCATCTGGGCTTTCGTGAACTGAACGATACTTTCCTGCTGCCGTTTGAAATGGCGGTGAAGCAGGCCAACGCAGGTTCAGTGATGCCGGCCTACCACGATATTGATAATCAGCCGGGCCACAGCGACAGCTTCCTACTGACAACAGTCCTGCGTGAGCGCTGGGGGTTTGATGGCATCGTGGTGGCGGACTACGGCGGCGTGAGCCTGCTGCATCAGCATCACGGGGTGGCGCAGGATGCGGCAGAATCGGCGGCGCTGGCGTTCAACGCCGGGCTGGACGTTGAACTGCCAAAAGACGACTGTGCGCGTCATCTGGCGGAGGCGGTTGCTCGTGGGTTGATTACGCCCGAGAAAATCGACGAGATTGTGGCGCGTACTCTGACCGAGAAGTTCCGTCTCGGCCTGTTTGAGCATCCGTATACCGATGAAAATGCGATTTCGTTGCAGTCCGATGCCACCCGGCAAGTTGCGCGCGAAGTCGCTACGCGTTCTATCACGCTGCTGGAAAATCGTCAGGCGCTGCCGCTCACCGGTAAACCGAAGCTGGCGGTGGTGGGGCCAACGGCTGACGACCCGCTGGCGCTGCTGAGCGGCTACAGTTTCCCGGTACATCTGATCATCAGCGACATGATGGAGAAAACCTCACAGGTCACTACGCCGCTGGCGGCGCTGCGCCATTATCTGGGGGACGACCATGTCCGCTATGCCAAAGGCTGCCACATCATTGAGCAGCGCATGGCCGGTGCGCCGGTCTTCCCAGGTGATAGCTCAGGTAAACCGATGCAGTCTTCGCCGGTCTCACATGACCTGAGTCTGATCCCCGAGGCGGTGCGCGCGGCGCAGGCGAGCGATGTGGTGGTGGCCTGCGTGGGTGACCTGGCTGGGCTATTCCAGAGCGGCACGGTTGGAGAAGGTTCGGATACCGACAGTCTGAACCTGCCGGGCGTACAGCAACAGCTTTTACAAGCGCTGGTGGATACCGGTAAACCGGTCGTGGTGGTGATGACCGGTGGCCGGCCTTACAACCTTCAGGGGCTGGAGTCTAAAGTCGCTGCTCTCATGCTGGCATGGGCGCCAGGGCAAGAAGGCGGTTGGGCGATTGCTGATATCCTAACCGGCCGCGCCGAACCGCAGGGGCGTCTGGTAGTCAGCGTGCCGAAAAGCGCGGGGGCAATGCCGTTCTACTATAACCACAAGCTGAAAAGCGGCGGCACGCCGTTCGCCTTCCACTTCGGCGCGCTCTACCCGTTTGGCTATGGTAAAGGCTGGGGAGAATTTAGCTACGGCACGCCGCAGTTACTGCAAAATCAGGTCGCTATCGACGGTGAAATTACCCTTAGCATCACGGTTAAAAATAGCGGCGAGCACCGCGGCAGTGAAGTGGTTCAGTTGTACGTGCGGGATAAGGTTGCTTCAATGGTGCGTCCATTGCAGGAGTTAAAAGCCTTCCAGCGGGTGACGTTGTCATCGAATGAACAGGCCACGCTGACCTTTACCGTTCCGGTCGATATGCTGAACTTCACTCGCTACGACGGTCAGCGCATTGTCGAGCCCGGCGAGTTTGAACTACAGGTGGGCAGTTCGTGTGCGCAGATTCATGGGCGAGCAACGGTGCAGGTGATGGGGGAAACTCGCGTCCTGCCGTTTGACTGGCGCATGATGAGCCGCTGTGAAGTACGGTAATTTCCCCTTATACCCGGAGGCGGCGTAGGGCGCTGACTCCGGGATGTTGCCAGATGGCAGGCAAAAAAAAAGCCCAACGTGGGAGTTGGGCAAAGACTACACACAGCAATTCGGTGTTTCTCTCAGGGGATATATAAATCAAGGGGTTGATCTAGTACCTTGGAACTTATACTAGGCCATGCCCGGTTTTAGCGTCGATCAGATTCGTCTCAATAGTTAAAGAAATGTGAATAATTTCCGTAGCATGTCGCAGAAAGCAAAGGAAAGGCGCTGGGTGGGGCGGGGGAAAAGTGAATTTTGCTTAAGTAAACAGGCGGGTTGCCCCGCCTTTTTTTATATTACGGTTTCGGATAGTTATTCTGCTCAAGCTCAGTCAGCTCTTCCAGAACCTGATCCGGATCTCGTGACGGCGGCGGCACTTCGTGCAGCCAGGCATCAAACAGGCGCCAGGAGACGGCTAACAGCACCGGGCCAATGAACAGGCCAATCATGCCGAAGGCGACCAGGCCGCCGATAACGCCGGAGAGGATCAGAATCATCGGCAGGTCAGCACCCATGCGGATAAGCATCGGGCGAATCACGTTATCCATCGTCCCGACCACGACGCTCCATACCAGCAACACCGTGCCCCAGGTGGTGTCACCCGTCCAGTAGAGCCAGATAATGCACGGAACCAGCACGATCAACGGCCCCAACTGCACCAGGCAGGAGAAGATCATCACCACGGTCAGCAGCGTAGCGTACGGCACGCCAGAGATGCCGAGGCCAATACCGCCAAGCACCGCCTGCGTCAGCGCGGTGACGACCACGCCCAGCGCAACGGCGCGAATCGCCTGGCCTGCCAGCAGCACCGCCGCATCGCCGCGTTTCGCCGCCAGACGGGTCGCGAAGTAGCGCATACCAAATGCCACCTTTTCACCTTGCCAGTACAGCAGGGCGCTGAACAGCAGCATCAAGGTGCTGTGCATCAGGAAACGCCCGACGTGCGCGGCCTGGCCGACAAACCAGGTGGTCGTGGTGCCGATATATGGGCGAACCTTCGCCATCAGCGCGCTGCCGCCCATATCCAGCAGGCTATGCCAGCCGCTGTAGAGTTTGGCGCCAACAAAAGGAATGCTGTTCAACCAGGCCAGATCGGGCAAGCTCAGCGTGCCGCTGGTAATGGCGTGTACCAGCGGCGTGGAGCCGTCAACCAGGCTGTTAACGAGCAGCGCGATGGGGATAACGAACAGTAAAAAAAGCAGCAGCGTCATGACCAGTACGGCCAAAGAACGGCGGCCAAAAAGTTTGCGCTGGAACCAGAGCAGCACCGGCCAGGTGGCAATAACGATAGTTGATGCCCAGGCGAAGCCCAGAATAAACGGCTGAACTATCCATAAACAGGCGATGATCATCAGTGCCAAAAACAGCACGGATAGCAGTATTTGTGGAATATCACGAGGCCGAGGATTCGTGTTCATAAATGAGTTTTACCTTCAGTTGCTTGTCAGCGTGTTGACGCAGCGTAAATCCGTTCATTGATAATAATATCAATAAATTCCCGGCGCTGATTCTGCGACAAAATCTACCGGGCGTATAAGAAAAAAATGTGATAAAAGAATAACTGCACCACGCAAACGATTAATTACTCTCTACACATCATCTTTGCCGCTTGGCGCCACGCGTAGACCGGCAAGATTTTGTGCGTACAACACAACATTCAGAAAGGGTCACAAGTAATGATCCCACAGATTTCCCAGGCACCTGGCGTAGTTCAGCTGGTGCTGAATTATTTGCAAGCACTGGAGCAACAAGGCTTTACCGGCGACACCGCCACCCGCTATGCCGACAGGCTGACGATGGCGACCGATAACAGTATCTACCAGCTTCTTCCCGACGCGGTGATCTTCCCACGTTCGACCGCAGACGTTGCGCTTCTGTCCCGTTTAGCGGCAGAAGAGCGCTTCCAGTCCCTGATTTTCACTCCGCGCGGCGGCGGTACTGGCACCAACGGCCAGGCGCTGAATCAGGGCATCATTATTGACATGTCTCGCTACATGAACCGCATCATTGAGATCAACCCGGAAGAGGGTTGGGTGCGCGTTGAAGCGGGGGTCATTAAAGATCAGCTTAACCAGTATTTAAAACCTCATGGTTATTTTTTCGCCCCTGAGCTGTCGACCAGTAACCGCGCGACGCTGGGAGGGATGATTAATACCGATGCCTCCGGGCAGGGGTCGCTGGTGTACGGTAAAACGTCTGACCATGTACTTGGCGTTCGCGCCGTGCTGTTGGGCGGCGATATTCTCGACACCCAGCCGGTGCCGGTGGCGCTGGCCGAAACGCTGGCGAAAGAGCAGTCGGCGGCGGGGCGTATCTACCGAACCGTTTATGAACGCTGCCGGGAAAACCGTCAGCTGATTATCGACAAATTCCCGAAACTGAACCGCTTCCTCACGGGCTACGACCTGCGCCACGTCTTTAATGACGAGATGACCGAGTTTGACCTGACGCGCGTGTTGACGGGTTCAGAAGGCACGCTGGCCTTTATCACTGAAGCGCGGCTGGATATCACGCCGCTGCCGAAGGTACGCCGGCTGGTAAACATCAAATATGACTCCTTTGATTCTGCGCTGCGTAACGCGCCGTTCATGGTCGAAGCGCGCGCGCTGTCCGTCGAAACGGTAGACTCTAAGGTGCTAAACCTGGCGCGGGAAGATATTGTCTGGCACTCGGTGAATGAACTGATTACCGACGTGCCGGACAAAGAGATGCTGGGGCTGAATATCGTCGAGTTCGCGGGCGACGACGAAGCGCTGATTGAAGGTCAGGTGTCGGCGCTATGCCAGCGGCTGGACGAGCTGATTGCCCAGCAGGAAGGGGGCGTTATCGGCTGGCAGCGCTGCAACGAGCTGGACGGTATCGAGCGTATCTACGCGATGCGTAAAAAAGCAGTCGGCCTGCTCGGCAACGCCAAAGGGGCCGCTAAGCCGATTCCGTTTGCGGAAGATACCTGCGTGCCGCCGGAACATCTGGCGGACTATATTGTTGAATTCCGTGCGCTGCTCGATAGCCATGGCCTGAGCTACGGCATGTTTGGTCACGTCGACGCTGGCGTGCTGCACGTGCGCCCGGCGCTGGATATGTGCGACCCGCAGCAGGAGATCTTAATGAAAAAGATCTCCGACGATGTGGTGGCGCTGACCGCTAAATACGGCGGCCTGCTATGGGGCGAACACGGCAAAGGCTTCCGCGCGGAATACAGCCCGGCATTCTTTGGTGAACAGCTTTACGCCGAGCTGCGCAAAGTGAAAGCCGCCTTTGACCCGGACAACCGTCTGAACCCTGGGAAAATCTGCCCGCCGGAAGGCGTGGATGCGCCAATGATGAAGGTGGATGCGGTAAAACGCGGCACCTACGATCGCCAAATCCCCGTGACCGTTCGTTCGGCGTGGCGCGGAGCGATGGAGTGCAACGGCAACGGTTTGTGCTTCAACTTTGACGCCAAAAGCCCGATGTGTCCGTCGATGAAGATCACCAACAACCGTATGCATTCGCCGAAAGGCCGCGCAACGCTGGTGCGTGAATGGCTGCGCTTGCTGGCGGATCGTGGCGTAGACCCGCTGCTGCTGGAAAAAGAGCTGCCGGAGAAACGCGCAAGCCTGCGGTCGATGATCGAACGTACTCGCAATAGCTGGCATGCCCACAAAGGGGAGTATGATTTCTCGCATGAAGTGAAAGAGGCGATGTCCGGCTGCCTGGCCTGTAAAGCCTGTTCCACCCAGTGCCCGATTAAAATTGATGTGCCGGAGTTCCGCTCTCGCTTCCTGCAGCTCTACCACACTCGCTATCTGCGCCCGGTGCGCGATCACCTGGTGGCAACGGTCGAAAGCTACGCGCCGCTGATGGCGCGAGCGCCGAAAACCTTCAACTTCTTTATGAGCCAGCCGCTGGTACGCAAGCTGTCGGAAAAACATATCGGTATGATCGATTTGCCGCTGCTTTCCGTGCCGTCGCTGCAAAAGCAGATGGTGACCCACCGTTCGGCAAATATGACGCTTGAGCAACTGGAGTCGCTGGCGCCTGAGCAAAAAGCACTGACCGTGCTGGTGGTGCAGGATCCGTTCACCAGCTACTACGATGCGCAGGTGGTGGCGGACTTTGTTCGTCTGGTTGAGAAATTGGGCTTCCAGCCGGTGCTGCTGCCGTTTTCGCCGAACGGCAAGGCGCAGCATATTAAAGGTTTCGTTAGCCGCTTTACGAAGACGGCGCAAAAAACCGCTGATTATCTCAACCGCGTGGCGGAATTGGATATGCCGATGGTCGGGGTCGACCCCGCGCTAGTGCTCTGCTATCGCGATGAGTACAAGCAGGTGCTTGGCGATAAGCGCGGTGACTTCAACGTCATGCTGGTGCACGAATGGCTACCGCAGGTGCTGGAGCGCAAAGAAAATACGCTGCTGTCCGGTGAACCCTGGTATCTGTTTGGTCACTGCACTGAGGTAACGGCGCTGCCGACGGCACCAAAACAGTGGGCGACGATCTTTGCCCATTTCGGTGCGAAGCTTGAGAACGTCAGCGTTGGCTGCTGCGGTATGGCTGGAACTTATGGGCATGAAGTGAAAAACCACGCTAATTCGTTGGGCATTTACGAGCTTTCCTGGCATCAGGCGATGCAAAGGCTTCCCCGTAATCGCTGTCTGGCGACCGGATATTCGTGCCGAAGCCAGGTGAAACGTGTGGAAGGTAATGGAGTGCGCCATCCGCTGCAGGCGCTGCTGGAGATGATAGGATGATCTGGAAACGACAAACAACGCTCGAAGCCCTCAATGCGATGGGTGAAGGCAATATGGTGGGGCTGCTGGATATTCAGTTTGATCATATCGATGACGATTCGATCGCAGCGACGATGCCGGTGGATCACCGTACGCATCAGCCGTTTGGGCTGCTTCACGGCGGCGCCTCAGTGGTGCTGGCGGAAACGCTGGGTTCGGTGGCGGGCTATCTGTGTACCGAAGGGGAAGACCGGGTGGTGGGGCTGGAAGTTAACGCCAACCATATTCGCTCTGCCCGCAACGGGCGCGTACGCGGCGTGTGCAAAGCGCTGCACGCCGGTCGTCGCCATCAGGTCTGGCAGATTGAAATTTTCGATGAGCAGGGGCGTTTATGCTGCTCTTCACGCTTAACCACCGCCGTCGTCTAGTCTAACCGGACGGTATGGCTTCCCATTCCGGGGAGCCATACCGTTTCCTGCCTCATTACTGCAACAGCGCATCCGGCGCGATATTCATATTCTTTAGCACTGGCCCCATGATATTGCCAAAGATCGGTGCTGCCACTGAGCCACCAAAGTGGGTGCCTGCGGTTGGGTTGTTTACCACCACCACCAGCGCCACTTCAGGATGGCTGACCGGCGCGACGCCCGCGGTGTAGTTCACGTAGCCGCCATCATATTTACCGCTGTCGCCCAGCTTCTCTGCTGTCCCGGTTTTGGTTGCCAGGCGATAACCTGGCACGGCAGCTCTCACGCCGCTACCGCCGGGCAGAACGTCGCTCTCCATCATATGAACCACTGTTTTGACAATGTTCGGATCGGCAACCTGCTGGCCCATGACCGGCGGTGTGACTTTGGTTATCGACAACGGTCGATAGACGCCATAGGAACCCATCGTGGCGTACTCACGGGCAATTTGCAGCGGCGTAACGCGAAGGCCATAGCCAAATGAGAAGGTGGCGCGTTCAATGTCCGCCCACTGCCGGCGGTGGAGCGGGAAGTAGCCCACGCTTTCGCCGCTCAGGCCGAGGTCGGTTGGTTTACCGAGGCCAAACGCCTGATAGGTATCGACCAGCGCCTGCGCCGGCATCGCGAGGGCAATATGGGACACGCCGATATCGCTCGATTTTTGTAAAATACCGGTTGGCGTGAGCTGCGGCCAGTGGCCAACGTCACGGATCAAATGCCCGTTCACGCGATAAGGCGTGGTGTTCAGCAGCGTATTAGGCTGGATGATATTGCGCTCCAGCCCTTCAATAATCACCAGCGGCTTCACCGTGGAACCCGGTTCAAAGCTGTCGTTGATCGCCACATCGCGCATCTGCGTCTGGGTGGCGTTATCAAAGTTATTCGGGTTATAGGAAGGATAAGAGGCCATCGCGAGGATTTCGCCAGTATCAATTTTAACCAGCACCGCCGCGCCGGAATCGGCCTTATTCAACAGAACGCCATCGCGCAGTTTGCTATAAAGGGTGTACTGATCGAACTTATCGATACTGAGCTGCACCGTCGGTGCCTGTTTTGGCGCATCGTAATTTAATACGCTGATAATGCCGCCATTGGCATCCTTACGGTAAATTTCTTTTCCCGGTTCACCCTGCAGAATATTGTCGTAGCCTTTTTCAACCCCGTTCAGGCCGGTATTATCTGCGCCGACAATGCCAATTAAGGGGGCGGAGGCTTCGCCCATTGGATAGAAGCGGCTGTCGTCGTAAATTTCGCTGATGCCTTTTATATGAAGGTCAGCAACATCCTTGGCGATACCGAGTTCAACTTTGCGCCCGAGAAAAAGAAAGTGGCGGTGTGCGTTCTGATAAATTTTGCTCGCAATTTGGTCTGGCGTGGTATTTAACGCCGCCGCAAGGTATTGCCATTTGGGGTCGCGGAAATTAGGGCTATCCTCAACCACTTTAACCGGATCGACCACCACATCGCGCGAAGGTACGCTCATCGCCAGTGCTTCACCGTTCCGGTCTACAAGCGTTCCACGGTTTGTTGGCAGCACCACGGTGCGCAGTGAACGTTGATCGGCCTCGCGCGCCAGCATCGGGTGATTTAAAAATTGCAGATCCGCCACTCGCACCAGTAAAACAGCAAGGCAAAACAGAATACCCAAGCAGAGTATTATGTAACGAGATGTAATAAATGAGTCTTTATTTTGCTTTTCTGTCGATTTTGTTTTCATTTGTAACATTAAACCACATGAATTTTTATTTTTTTTAATTAAAAGGCAGGCGGTCAGCGGTTTAATCGCGACCACAATGATGCGATGCAAATATCCATTTACCAGACGACCTGAATAATCAGTTTACAGGGAACGTCATTGATAACAAGTCATTAAGTTAACAGATTATTTCAACGTGGAAGAGATATTATCCTGAGCCAGATAGGGGACGTTCGAAGGGATATAGCGAATGATAGCGGCAAAAAAACCACCTAAGGAAGCTTTTATCATTAACGACTGCGTGGGTATTCCGCACGTCACCGGGACGTTATCGGAATTATCCGGCTTAGTTGGCTAACGTTGCTTCAGCTACCGTGCAGGTTAAACCTGAGCACATGGTTACCTTTTCACCATTGCAGCAGCGCTGAATATTGTGACCATCACCTTGCCGTGCAGGGAAAGCATCGTTGATGCTATGACCAAACATACCGTCAGGCGCATTTAAATATAAAACGGATTCTTTGCTTATCTTTTACCGTTGTTTTTATTAAATAAACCATAGTAAAAATAGATAACGTTCGTTTTTAATATTTAATACTGGATAAAACAAGTGAAGACAGCGTTCATTCTCTATCGCTATGATATGGCTTAGATTTAATAATTATTATTTTGTCTTAGCGTGGCGATATTTCTATGCTTTAAATGACGTGATTCAGGTTCTCTTAGAACCAAAGATAATCCACGTTTTCTGTTGCAAGGTAACCAAATGAATAAAAAAACAATTATTATCACAGGTCTGTTTTTTTACAACGTACAGCCATGCAAGTGCACTCTATTTCTATGATATTGGTACCGAAGATACTGCATTGGCAGGCGCGGGACAGGCGGCACACGCTCAGGATGCGTCAACGCTATTGACCAACCCAGCAGGCATGACGCGTTTACCGGAGCACATGGTAACCGGCGGGCTGCAGGCAATGGGGGAAATATCCCCTATACGCTGGATGATGAAACGGCGGGACGTCAAAGCCCGGGTAATATCATGAAGCTTTTTCCCAACGCGAGCATGTTTTATACCCAACGTTTAAGCGATACGGTTTCAGCTGGCCTGGGTTTGTACGGCAACTATGGGCTCGGGATTGATTTTGGCAATTGGGCAGGGGATCGTCTGATTAAGAAAAGTACCATGGTAGCGATGACGCTCAGCCCCGGTATTGCCTGGAAATTAAGTGATAAGGTTTCAATTGGTGCGGCAACCGGACTGAACTACGGAGTACTTTCACTGACGCGAAACGTCGATGGCAATGACGAAAAACAAAACGACCATGATTGGGCGATGAATTACCGCCTGGGTTTGTTGATGGATTTAACCGCGCAAACACGGGCAGGTATTACCTGGACGAGTAAAACGGATTATCACTTTAATATTGATGGTAAAGCGCGTTTCCCTAATGTGCCAAACGTTGAGTACATCCTGCCGATTGCCGCGCAGATTCGTGCGCCCCAGCAGATAATGATGAGCCTGGTTCACGATGTTAATAAACAGTGGTCGGTAATGGGCGACCTTGGCTGGCAAGACTGGAGCCAGTTTGGCAGTCCGCAGATTTCAGTTAACGGACAATCCACTGATAAAACCAACCGACTGAAGGATACGTGGCATACGGCATTAGGGGTTCAGTATCGCCCGGATGAGCAGTGGCGAGTTAACGCTGGCGTAGCGTTTGACAGCACGCCGTACAAATCACAAAGCGACGTCGCGCTTTCCCTGCCGACCGGCGACGAGTGGCGTTTTGCCACCGGAGCGCAATATCAGATTACGCCTGCCAGCAATATAGGGGTGGCGGTGGAATACCTGCATATGCAGTCTTCACAGGTTAAATCAGCGGCATTTGGCGGTAGATACAACCACCCGTGACTATGGTTTGCGAGCGTCAATTATAGCTACCAATTTTAAGCTGAATAACCGCTTCCCGTACCGAAACTGCGATGGTGTCCAGAATTCAGGTTATCCGATTTATCCAGAAATAAACAAGTTATCGATTATCAGCACACGCTAAAAAAACTATTGTAGCGCCACTTCTTAAGTCACTCACTGACAAATGGCAACGCTATAATAGGATGATTATGAAAAAGGCGCTTATTACACTCATTATTGCAAATGCACTGACGGCGACTACCGCTTTCGCGGCAGCAGATGCTGGAACCTGGTACACCGGCGGTAAGTTTGGCTGGTCACACTATTCGGATACCAGCACCAGTCAGCAGACCAATGCCGACGGAAATAAGTTCGGCGATGTAGGCAAGAATAGCGATAATGTGGGCGGCGGCGTATTTACGGGCTACCAGATTAACCCTTGGCTGGCCGTTGAAGGTGGCTATGATTATTTAGGTAATATGCAGTTTAATGGCCGAAATGGCGCATCGGGTTCTCAGATGAAAAGCCAGGGTCTGCAGTTGTCATTAAAAGCCAGCTATGGCCTGACGGATAGCTGGGATCTGTATGGCCGCGCAGGGGCGATGGGCTATCGCGCCGAGTCTGATATTAAAGGCCACAATCGTTTTGATACCGGTGTGCGTCCTGTGGTCGCCGTCGGTACAGAATATGCCTTTAATAAGAACTGGGCTGGCCGTCTGGAATATCAGTGGGTGAGCAATGTGGGTAATGAAAACCAGATTGGCGTGTCAAGCGATGTCCACTCTGTCACGGCGGGTCTCTCGTACCGTTTTGGTCAGCACGATGATGCTGCGGTTGTCGCCACACCAACTGCCGCCGTTGTTGCCGCACCGCAGGCCCAGCGTTTTAACTTAAAATCCGACGTGATGTTTGGTTATGATTCCGCGGCATTAACGGCTGAAGGTAAAGCGGCTATTGCCCAGCTCTATCACAACCCTGGAATGCAGCCAGCGAACGAAAAAACGACGGTGGTTATTGGCTATAGCGACCGTACCGGTGCTGCCAATTATAACCAGCAACTTTCCGCCCAGCGTGCGCAGGCTGTTGCCGATGAGCTAGTCGCTTTGGGGATGCCTGCGGGCAACATTACCGCCGAAGGGCATGGTGTCAGTGATTCAGTGACCGGTGCGAGCTGTGATGGGCAGTCTGGCCAACAGCTGATTAACTGCCTGGCGCCAGACCGTCATGTGGTGGTTGAGATTACTGACAAACAGTAATTCGGCGCTAAAAAAGCCCTTCTTATCTTCGGATAAGAAGGGCTTTTTTTAATCACATAACAGAGAGTTCAATGCGCTACTAAGATTTTGTAATCCGCTCATATTGGCTTCTTGCAGATAGTAGCTGTTAACCGACTGAATTTTATCTAATTTCGATAATAAACTGTACACTTTGTGTGTTGTGCTTTCAGAATCAAAAATTGCTTCAATATCAATGCTATTAAGGAACTCTTTCTTTAGGTAACACTGGAGCTGCTTGATGGTGTATTTGTTTCTGTGTTGAAGGCAATGCATGTTGCTTTGATTCTGCGATCTATCTGTTACTTTGCATTTTATTATTGGCACCTGCAGCATTTCAATTTTCATCAATATCTTTCGTGAAACTTGTTCACACGGGGTTAACGTCCCCGACAGTATGAGTGTATGAAGGGTTCTCATTACCTTTTCCTCTTTATGTATAGAACCCAACTTAATATCATAATCACGACTCTATACGGTGATGATTTTTGATTTATAAATAAACTTCACTGCCTATTAAGGAAGTTTAGAATTAAATTGTTTTCTGCTTAACGCTGCATGAGCTGAATGGTACGATTTTTAACCAATTCAATCTTTGCTATGATATGAGCGCTGTTGAGAACAAATATGTTTATTGAATCGTTAGTTTCAAAATTCAAAACTAAACTGTGGGGCTATTTTCTCCCCTTACTTACCGCTGGAAGTTTGAAAGATGGTGAGGTCTACAACTACTACGGCGTTTATTTTTCAGACGTAAAGCAAGAGAAATATCAGCTGGTCAAGCTGATTGGTAAAAGCGTCGTGCTTGAAAGATGGAATGCCGAGCAACATGCATATGCTACAAGATTGAATATAGCGATTAGCGAGATTGAGAAGATGAATGTTGAAATCATTCATTGGAAAAAGTACGGCCCACTCCGGTTCGACTCTATTGCCCTTTTTGCGATTAACTATTTTACGCGTATCGCCTATTTTAAGAACCTGTTTACCCGTACTAAAAATAACCTGTTGGTGCAGTTTACGCATAACAGGGAAATGACCGGGCTTGATCGTATCACGCTGATGAAAATGCTGGTGAACGAGTATGTACGCCAATCGCCTGAGAAGACGCATACCGGTGTGACCGGTAATGAAGTGAGTGACTTGCTGTACGGCACGCTTTGGTATCACCATATAAAAAATGAAGACTTTAGACGTAAGATTTTGCTACTGCTGCAATCGCTGGTGATTACTGGCGACGTCAAATTTGAAGAGGGCAAGTACCTTATTCAAGGTCAGGCGATTTCTACGATCGTCGCGTGGGAGTCGGGTGCAAGAAAGGATAAACAGCAACTCAGGATCCAGAAAAATATCAATCGCTTAATGCTGATTATTACCGCCTCAACGCTAATGATTACGCTGGCTATTTTAGCCCAGGCAGGCATTGTTAACCTGCATAATCTTTGGTTGCATCTGACCCAGCTGAAGCCTATTCGCCTGTTATTTAAATTACTCTAATACCAGGCGTTGAAACCAAGCTAATCCCTGGCTGATGACACCTGGTTTCGCCCAGCTTGTTTGGCTTTATAGAGTTCTTTATCGGCATCTTCAGCCAGTTTTTCCAGAGTACTGCCCGTTCTCCACTGGGCAACGCCGAAACTCGCGCTAAGCCAGGAAGAGTGCTGGGAACCTTGATGCGGAATCTTTGCATCACTGATAGTCTGGCGAATTCTCTCCGCAATCATAACGGCTTCCTGAATGTGGTTGCAGCGACTGAGCACGATAAATTCTTCACCGCCAAAACGGAACGCGGTATCCGTTGATTTTCGGAGCGACTGGGATAGGCATTTTGCGGTCTTCACCAGGCATTCATCACCGGCGACATGGCCATAGAAATCGTTATACTGTTTGAAAAAATCGATATCCATGATGATCATAAATAGCTTCTCGCCCGGCTTCCTCAACAACTGGATATTCTCTTCGAAGTGCGTGTTCAGGCTGCCTTTGTTCAGCAAACCCGTCAGCGAATCGCGATGAGCCAGCCGCGTAAGCTTTTTAATCAGCATGCTTTTGGCGTATTCGCTGTTTTGGGTGCGGGTATACCATTCCAGAAGAATATACCGGGCGCTTACTACCACTGCGAAAATGATAATGGTCCCAGAGACTTGCAGCAGATTAAATTTTTCAAAAGATGTCAGTTCACTAAAGAACATCGAAAATACAATGGGCGTACAAAAAAGAATCAATATTCTGCCTGATATATAGAACGAAATGGTTGCCGGTAATAAAAGGGTGATGAGCAAGGCGAGGGAGGTTGCAGGCGTATTGTAGTTCTGAATCATAAAATAAAACATTCCGCCCCATAGCAAACCTAAAACTAGCACGAGAAGGGATAAGGTTAATGGCTGAAATTTCTTTTTGATATGCCTTCTCAAGTAAAATCCGAGCAACGAAATGATGATGGTAATAAAACACAACTTGTTGATGATGGTGCTGTTAAGGTAGTGGGATGAGTGAGTGACATTGCTGGCCAGTGTCCACAGACAAAAAATCACATTAAGGCTAAGAAACCAGATGTAGCCCCATGAGTTAACGATATCTAAAATTTTCTTACTGTCGGTCATTACCTTCATTGTCTACGGCTCGCAATGTTTAATTCCAGTCTGAAATTATAGTCTAAACACCAATGCCGCCACGTCTTGAATTCGTTTAAGACTGGACTAAGCTCAAATGAACCTACGGTGTTTAAGCCTTACGCTCAATAATAAAAATATATGTATCTGGGTGATAGCCATGATCAGAACTAGGGCTGGAGAATGTGCGTGGTCATTGCGGTGGTTAATCCTGCTGATGCCATTGCTTTGCTGGAAAGTGCAAGCCGACAGCCTGTTTGATCCTGAAGATGGCATGCTGGATATGAGTCGCTACCTGCAGGATAACCAATATGGTTTTTTACCCATCCCCGTAGTCATTACGGAGCCCGCCGTGGGATACGGCGGCGGGTTGTTTGGCCTTTTTTTGCATGGCAAAGGTAAACGTGAGGATGGACGCTTTATTCCTCCGCCTATCAGCGCTTTTGGCGGCGGTGGAACCCAAAATGGCACCTGGTTTGTGGGGGGCGGGCATCGCCATACCTGGCAGGACGACCATATTCGTTATCTGGTGGCGGGGGGGTATGCGGATATTAATCTGGATATTTATACCGGTGATGTGATTGGCTTTGGTCACAACAAGGCGATAAATACCGAAACCAAAGGCTACGGCGGCATGCAAAAGTTGCTCTTTCGCCTTGGTGATACGCCTGTATTCCTCGGCGCCTCGCAGTTTTGGGCCAAAATGGATATCTCCGCCAAAAATAACCCCGTTATCGACAGCATCTGGAAGCGTGTGCTGGGAGAAAGCAGCACCTCCTCGGCTTTCGGTATCGTTGCGGAATATGACACCACGGATAATCTCTTTTGGCCCGGTCGCGGCGTCTCTCTTTCGGGGGAATACCAGGTCTATGGCAGTGTATTAGGCGGGGATTACCAATACGATTTGCTGACCCTGGACGGTAAGACGTTCCTGCCGCTTAATCCTTCCTGGACGCTGGCTCTCGCTGGAAATTATCAAAGCCTTTCCCATCAGGATAACCACCTGCCGCCGATGGCACGGCCCTATATCGCGCTAAGAGGGATCTCCCGTTATCGCTATCAGGGAAATGATGTTGCCACGGTCCAAACGCAGCTAGCCTGGCAGGCTACGCCGCGCTGGATCATTCAGGGCTTTATTGGTGCCGGGAGCGCTGTAGATACCTCATCCGATCTGTTTCACAGTGCAGAGGTCGCCTGGGGTACAGGATTTCGCTATTTGATTGCCCGTGAGTATGGGTTACGCACCGGGGTCGATATCGCGTTTAGCGATAACGAACAGGCGGTTTATTTCAACGTAGGCTCAGGGTTATAAGCGAGCTGCAGGAAAGGTGAGGCGCTTAATAATGAGATGGAAGCATACTGTTTTGCCATTGCTGTTGATATCAGGCGCGGTAACAGCAGCTGACGGTGATGACCATACCTTTCCTATCTGGGGGGACGAGGCCAGAGCGCGTGGCTATTCCATTCCATTGCCCTTTGGTATCAACATTAACTATATGAATATGCGCCAGAATATCGATGTTGATAGCATCAGTTTTTCAGGGCTGGCGCTGGGAAATCATCCTATTCCAACGGACATGTTTAATATTGATGCCGGGCATACACGAGAAAAAAGCAAATCAGAAACGGTGCGTCTCGATATGTGGGTTTTCCCCTTTCTGAATGTGTACGGATTAGTCGGGCACTCCCGGGGATCGTCCGTCTCCAACGTATCCGTTGATGCGGATCCCACGCGTTATACAGGCGTTGACCGGCTGATAGCCGGGGCCGTGCATCAGCTTTATCAAAGCGGCGATCTTCAGAATATTGATTTCAAACTTGATTTTAAAGGTACAACCTTTGGTACCGGCGTCACGCTGGCTGGGGGATATGAAAATTGGTTTGCGCTGGTGGACACCAACTATACGCGGACGGATTTCGATATTCTTGACGGAAAAATTTCGGCATTAACCGTCTCACCACGCATCGGATATCGCTTTAATCTCCAGGGACCTGTGGGGCCATCGCATCTGAGCGTCTGGTTAGGAAGCATGTATCAGGACGTTCAGCAGGAGTTCAAAGGGAGCCTTTCAGACCTGAGTATGCCCGCGGCACTGCAGCCCTTAATTGATGCGGTCAATCAAAACGGTGAAGGGCGCTTTGATGTGAAACAGCGTCTGACGTCACCCTGGAATGTACTGGTGGGTAGCCAGTATGAAATTACGCCGCACTTTAATTTCCTGACGGAAATTGGCTTTAACGAGCGGAACAGCTTCTTTATTGCTGGCGAATACCGCTTCTGATGATAACCAGACCTCTTATTCTGACGGGGCTTATGCTGCTGAGTTGTCAATCGGGGGCGATTTCTCTCGATAGAAAACCAGTGGATAACCTGCTGACAAAGCTAGGAGCAGACAATCAATACGATCCGGCGAAAGGAATTAACTGGAGCGTGCTGCCTGGCCCTTTCTATACGCCTGAATTAAAACTGGGGCTGGGGATGGCCGTGGCGGGGATTTACCGCGTTGACCCGTCCGATGGCACGACGCAAAACTCATCGCTGTCTTTCACCGGGTTCGTCAGTTCGAGCGGGGCATTAGGCGTTGGCCTAAATAATTACACCTTTTTCACCGACGATCGCTGGCGACTGTTTGCTGATGGCTCAATTGCCAAAGTGCCCACCAGTTTTTGGGGGATAGGCTACGATGCCGCACAGGGCGGTGAGCAGAGCTACACCAATAATTCTGTCAGCCTGCATCCGGTGTTACTTCGTGAGGTGGTCGATAATCTCTATGTAGGCGCTGGCTGGGACTTTTCATCCATGCAGGCGAGCGTAGAAAATGCCCATCCTGGAGACGTTTTTTCCCTCTGGCAGGCCGATCCTTCGCCGCTTTCTTCCGGGGCGTCGGTGGCGGTGAACTACGATTCTCGCGACGTGGTGACGCGCCCTGAACATGGGCAATTTTTTAAGATGGAATATACCGTCTATGATCCGGCCCTGGGCTCAGGTACCCACTTCACGGCGACAGAACTTCAGTACGATTATTACCATCTTCTCAATGAGAAAACCGTATTAGCGTTCGATCTCTGGGGCCGTTTTACGCGCGGCGAGGTACCGTGGGATAAGCTGTCGATGGCGGGTGATGACCGGCGATTACGCGGCTACTACCAGGGGCGATATCGCGATAAAGATGTGGTGAGCGGGCAGGTGGAATATCGGCGCAAACTCAACTGGCGACACGGCTACGTACTTTGGCTAGGGGCCGGGGCGTTGGGAAATGATGCCGGTGATTTAAGCCATCATCCGCTGCTTCCTACTGCTGGTATAGGGTATCGGTTCGAGGTTAAACCGGCGATGAATATCAGGCTTGATCTTGGCTTTGGCAGAGAGAGCGCAGGCTTCTATTTTCAGGTTGCAGAGGCATTTTGAATGGGTAAATGGCTATTGTTGCTGCTCGTTGTTATGGCGGACGCACAGGCAAACGACGGGTTATTATCGCTAAAACAGGCCAGTCAAGTCTCCCCCGTAGTGGCGCAGCTTCACGCACCGGAATCGCTGCGCCCGTGCTGTGCGTTCGGGCACGACCTGCACGTACGTGCGATTGGCGTACCGATTCCCTTCTATCAGATTGGTAATGTGCTCGCGCTGGATACACTGGGAGACCATCAATACAACGATAAAGCCTTCGGCGCGGTTAAAAATATTATCGGGTTGAGCAAAGAAGAGAACGGGCTGGTCTATACCCATCGAGGCGGTTTTATCGACATCGCCCACGTTCGCGATACGGCGGATAATACCTTCTTTCTTTTCTCCAAAATCCACCCAAAGTTAGGCCAGCGCTGGCGTTATTTTTACAGCAATGAACTGGGCGTCAGGCGCATACAGTTAAACGCCTTTCCCCCTCCGGCCGGGTTGAGTGCGCGCTATACGCTTGCGGCCTGGCTCGCCGGACGTCTAGCCTTTGAGTTGGCGCAGTGGCATGAAATTGCACAGTGGTACGGATTCCAGTCTGTGCCCGGTTTTTCGGAGGAGATTTCCGCCTTTTCGCCGGAAGATCTCTATTCTAATCTGCTCGGTGCACGCATTGCGGTTGCATTGATTCTGCAAGGTAAAGCCGGAACCGTCGATGACTATAATGCGGCGATGACGTCGGCGCTGAAAGAGGCGCTACTGAGCCTGGATATTGCGACTCGTACTGAAACTGAGCGGAAGTTTCGCGAACTGGATGGGGATTGGTGGAACAGTAAACGAAGAGTGCCGGATAAATTTCTGGTGTTAAAAAGAAACTACAACCTCAATATCAACCGCTTACCCACGCCAGTTGCCAATGAAAGCGCTCAGCCGCTGATGTTAACCTTTCCTGCCGTGGTTGAAGGGTATCAACTCTCACAGCTGGGTGCGCTTGAAATTTATCCGGGGAAAGAGATGCTGTTGCTTCCGCCACCCAAATCCTTCTACAGCCCACAGCAGTTTCAAAAACTGGCCGATAAAGCCGCGCGTTCGGATAAGGTACTGCTTGAGAGGATAGAGAAATAATTAAGGCCACAGTCGTGGCCTTAGGCTGTTATTTTCGACGATGGTCTTCGTCAATACGATAGCGTATTAGTTGAAGCCAAGACGGATCAAATCCAGCGGGCAATAGACGCCATCGCAACCCTCAATTTCAACGGAGTCTGTACGGCGAATTTGCTCAGCCGTTTTACCTTCACCGTGAATTGACCGGATAACGCCCGTCGCGCCATTGTTAGCAATCATGACGCGGCTGCCGATAGTGATAGCGTTACGGTTACGATCGTAAGTTTTCATCGTCTCCTCCTTTCACATTTCAAGACGGGATACATTTGCGGTGTGAATTAATACCGCTGTGACACGCGTCATGTTTTGAGCTTCGTCAATAGAGTGGTTATTTTTAGATGGAGCGCTTACGGAGTGAAAAACGAGTCAGGATTTCCGATAGCTGACAAACCACAGCACAAACCCGCCAGCCGCGCCAACGCCGGCCATGCTGAGAAAGAGAAGGGCATGAGAGAGGAAATAGTCAGCCAGCGTCATTCGTCCACTCCACACATCTTCAGTTGAGTCACCAATCGCAAAATCAATGAAGACCAGCACGAAGACGAACATGAGGGCATAGGTGATCATCATGTAGCAAAGCGCGTAAAGCTTGAAATCAGTCTTGCTGCTCACGAATGTGCCCCGGTGTGGTTTGAGCGGGTAAGATAACGTATTGCGGGAAAGATGCCTAGACGAGCCATTGGAAAGTCTTAGCAGACAAGTTGCCACCGCATCGCCAGAGGGCGAGAATTTCGCTATGATCCTCCCTCCTTCGCAATGCTGGCCGCCTGATGTCTACGATTATTGATACCTTTATCGCTCCACCGTGTTCCGCCGAGATAGAGATCCTCTATGAAGATGCGCATTTGTTACTTATCAATAAGCCTAGCGGATTGCTGAGCCTATCGGGTAAGAATCCGCAGAATCTCGATTCAGTACACTATCGGCTGGTTAAGGATTTTCCCGGCTGTACGCTGGTCCACCGTCTTGATTTTGGCACCTCCGGGCTAATGGTGGTGGCGCGCAACAAAGAGATGAACGCCGCGCTGTGTCAGCAGTTTAGCCAGCGTAGCGTGTCTAAGGTGTACACAGCGCTGCTATGCGGTCATCTGGAATATGACGAAGGGATTATTGACGCGGCGATTGCTAAGGATCCGGCGCTGTTTCCGCGCATGACGATTTGCCCGCTGCAGGGAAAACCGGCACGGTCACATTACCGGGTTGAAGCGCGTTTTTTCCAGCAGGGGAAAGAGGGAACGCAATTGCCGTTGACGCGGGTTACCTTAACGCCGGAAACCGGGCGCACGCATCAGTTGCGTATTCACTGCCAGCAGTTGGGTCATCCGATTTTAGGTTGCGATCTGTACGGCGGGCTATTGATGGCGGGCATCGAGGGTGTGCCCAGGCTGATGCTGCACGCCAGCGAGCTGACTTTTGTTCACCCCATTAGCGGTGAAGCGGTCAACGCGCGTCATGCTAGCCCGTTTTAGACATTAAAAAAGCCCGTCAGGGCTTTTGGTAAGAAGTTGGCGAGGTGATGTTTACCACATCAGATCGTCAGGGATTTTGAAATCAGCGTACGGATCGTCTTCGTCCTGCGCTTCCTGGCTTAGGACGCTGTGCAGAACAATACTGCTGGCATCGCGCTGAGCGATTTTTTCCGCCACGACCGCCGGGATAATCGCGTATTCGCTCTCACCGTTGCTCTGGGTTGCCAGACGCGCGATGGCGAGACGCCCGTTAATTAGCTGGCTTTGCGTCAGTTTATCGACGGTGATTTTTTTGATGATGCTGCCGTCGGTGAAGTTAAAGCTAATATCGCCTCGGCCCGGCATGACGCGGTTCATTTCAATCAGCTGTTTAACCTGCGCTTTATACTCTTTGGATAACACGGCCTGCTTTTGCTGCTCGCTGAGCAGTTTATCGCGCTCAATCTGCGCCTTTTTATTCTCTTCGACCGCTTCTCTTGCCTCACGAGCCTGAACGCGCGATTTTTTCGCCGTACGCTGAACCTTGGCCACTTTTTTACTGGAGACTAATCCCGCTTTTAGCATCTGCTCTTGTAAGGTAAGTTTTGTCATTTTCGCTTCTGAATAGGATGAATAATGGCGGGGATTATACCCGTAATTTTTGTCACGATGCCAGATTATAGGTCTCGAGAGCCTGGTTGTCCGGCGCCCGGTTGGCATTTCGCGCCTTTAATGCCCTGTTATTCATTGTGGTGATGAATGCGTAGCCGCATAATAGCGGCCAACCTCCGCAGGTGCGGGGTTAAGCGCCAGCTTTTTCTGGTGATGAAGGAAACACAATGGAAAGGCGTAACTTTCTGAAAGGTGCCGCGGCACTCTCCACCCTTGGGCTGGTGAGCCCGGTTTTTGCCAAAACCGAAGCCGTTGCGAAGCCTGCCGTCTCATCTTCCGGCAAATATCGCCGTTTTGTGATGACCCAGACCTACAGCCTTAAGGCTCCGCTGGGCTCTTCCGGCAAGGTCAATTTGTGGATCCCCATCCCGGAAGATACCGCCTTCCAGCAGCTGCTTGACCTCTCCTTTAGCGGCAACTATCAAAGCGCGACCCTGAATGCCAATAACCGTTACGGGGCGAAAGTCCTGTTTGTGACCTGGCCTGCCTCCAGCGGCCCGCTGGAGATCAAGGTCGAAATGGAGATTGAAACTCGCGATTGGGAAGTGCTGAAAGACAATCGCCTCGCCGACTGGCAGCTGCCGGTGGAAGGCGCGGTGATCCCTGACGAAATCAAGCCGTTCCTGCAGGCGACGCCCCATATTCCCGTTGATGGTCTGGTCAAAGAGACTGCGCTGAAAATTATCGGCAGCGAAAAAGCGCCGCTGAAGCAGGCGCGTCTGATTCATGACTGGGTAAGCACGCATATGCACCGTGACGATGCGGTGATTGGCTGTGGTACCGGTGACGTGGGTGAGATCCTGAAAACCGGTAAGCTGGGCGGCAAATGCACCGATATCAACTCGGTGTTTGTGGCCCTGTGCCGCGCGGTCGGCATCCCGGCGCGTGAAATGTTCGGTATTCGCCTGGGCGCGAGCCGCAAGCTTGATGGCTACTCCAAAAAAGCCTTCGGCAGCGCCGATGCGCAGGGCGTGGCAAAAGTCAGCGGCGGCCAACACTGCCGCGCGATGTTCTGGCTGGCCGGCTTCGGCTGGATGCCTGCCGACCCGGCTGACGTCACCAAAATGCGTCTGACCGAGAAAAAAGAGAACGGCGACCCGGCGGTGACGGCGGTGAATGACTACCTGTTCGGCAACTGGGAGATGAATTGGGTGGGCTTCAACCATGCGCGTGACTTCGCGCTGTCGCCAGCGGCAGAGCAGGGTGACGTTAATAACCTGGGCTACCCGTACGCCGAAGTTGATGGCGACCCGCTGAACTTCTACGATCCTGCGGCGTTTAGCTACGATTATGTCAGCGTCGAACAGCATTAAGGGCGGCGTCCTGACGCTACTGGCGGCGATCGTCGCTGCCGGTGCCTCGACGCTGTGCTGCATTGGGCCGCTGCTGTATCTGCTGTTCGGTATCTCGGCGGCGGGGCTGGTGGGTATTCCCGGCGCATCCTGGCTGCAGTTCCCGATGATCGTCGTCGCCGTAGGGCTGATGGCGCGCGGATTCTGGCGTTTGCATTTGTCGCCGAAGCCGGTGTGCGTCAACGTGGTGAGCCGTCGGGTGCTGGTGTGGCTCTACTGGCTGTCGGTGCCGCTGGTGCTGGCGCTTATCACCTATCCTTATGTTCTGCCCTGGATTTGGGAGTGGATGGAATGAAAAAAGCAGTATGCCTGGCGTTGATGCTCTTTACGCCGCTGGGTTGGGCCGCCGATAAGTTAGTTACTATTGATATCGGCGAGATGAACTGCCCGCTGTGCGTGATTTCGATTAACCAGGCGCTGCGGACGACCGATGGGGTGATTAAGGCGAAAGCATCGCTGAAAACGCGTCAGGCGGAGGTGGTGGTGCCGGAGAATTTCGATAACCAACGGCTGCTGGCGGCGATTGCCAAAACCGGGTTTAAGGGTGAGATTCACGGGGAAAGTGCGGTGCAGTGAGGCAGGGCTGGTGTGGATAAAAGAAAACCCGCTGTTGGCAGCGGGTTTTTTGTTGCATTAGAACTGGTAAACCAGGCCTACGCCAACGATGTTGTCGGTAGAGATACCGTTTTCCTGGTAGAAGGAATCGTTGCCGTCCAGCAGGTTGATTTTGTAATCAACGTAGGTGGACATATTTTTGTTGAAATAGTAGGTTGCGCCCAGATCCAGGTATTTAACCAGATCTTTATCGCCAACAGAGTTGGAGCTAACGTTAGCGTTAGTAGCGGTGCCGTACAAATCTTTACCTTTGGACTGCAGGTAAGAAATTGCCGGACGCAGGCCGAAGTCGAACTGGTACTGTGCAGTAACTTCAAAGTTCTGGGTTTTGTTTGCTACGCCATCATTACCATACGGGGTCATGTTGTTGGTTTCAGCATACATGGTTGCCAGGTAGATGTTGTTAGCGTCGTATTTCAGTCCCAGAGTCCATGCGTCAGCTTTATCGCCTTTAGCATTCGTGTTAACGATCTGATCGTTAGTACGATCAGAAGTTGCATACGCAGCAGAAGCGCTTACGCCCATACCTAAATCGTATGAGGTAGAAACACCAAAACCGTCGCCATTATCGTAGCGCACATCACTATCACCGACATTGCCGCGGTTGTTGGTTCCAACATCATCGGTGCCTTTGCTTTCGTTTTTGCCCTGATACTGCAGAGCAAAATTCAGACCATCAACCAGACCGAAGAAGTCGTTGTTACGGTAAGTCGCAACACCGTTAGCACGGCCAGTCATGAAGTTGTCTGCATTGGTATAGGTATCGCCGCCAAACTCTGGCAGCATATCGGTCCAACCTTCAACGTCGTACAACACGCCGTAGTTACGACCGTAGTCGAATGAACCGTAGTCGCCGAATTTCAGGCCAGCAAACGCCAGACGGGTCCAGTTGTTAGCACCATCACCTTCAGAAGAGTTTGCCTGAACGTTATATTCCCACTGGCCGTAACCAGTCAGCATATCGTTAATCTGAGTTTCGCCTTTGAAGCCAAAGCGGACGTAAGTCTGGTCACCGTCTTTTTTGGAATCGCTAGAGAAGTAATGCAGACCATCTACCTTGCCATACATATCTAATTTGTTGCCGTCTTTATTATAAACTTCTGCGGCATGAGCTGCGCCTGCTGCTAACAGCGCAGGGATAACGAGGGCCAGTACTTTTCTGTTCATTGAAATTATTCCTTTAGTATTTTTATTCGCGCACTTCCACTCAAATGGAGGAAGTAAGGCAATGCTAAAGGAGAGCTATCTGAGATGGTAAATAACATTTGTTACAACATAAGTAAAATCTAAAGAATATAATTCTCATGAAATGATGATAATTTTTGTGAATGATTGCGATCGAAATATATAAAATAAAAATTATACAAAGAATATTCGCTGCCTTAAGCTATCTCCGTTATATGCCTTTTTGTCACACAACGTATTTAAGTTGCCGTGTGCCATTTTCATTCTTCGTCATATAAAGTGACAAGCCCGAACCCTCATTCGGGCTTTTTTTATTTCTCTTTTATGGGTTTCTTTTCATTGGCTTAGGGTGGATGTGATTGACGTTAAACCGTAGGCTGGATGATTAATAGTCATCTTTTTTTGCGCACTCAACGTGCGATAAATTTGCGTGTGACGATGGGTGGATTTAAATAAATGGTGAAAAATTAGGGTAGGGGAGAAGAGAGTTTAGTGCGTAGAGAATATCCTGACCCACCGTAATAAAACTATTCCTGATACATTGTCAGGGATAGGTGTGAGGTATTTTATACATATTCGATTAAATAGTGTGATCGAGTGCATAAAAACAAATGTAACGGTGCTGGCTAAATGAGTCGTTATTTTACATGCAAAAAAAACCGCCTTCATAAAGAAGGCGGCTGTCGATTATAAACGTTATTCCTGCGGCGTGGTCTTCTCAGCCTTCCCGGCCAGTTGCGCGAGGAAGTCATAGCGCTTTTGCAGGTCCTCTGCCGCGTCTTTCCACAGCTGCTCGGCCACTTCCGGCTGCTGGCTGTTCAGACGACGGAAGCGCTGCTCGTTCATTAGCGTTTCGGCCAACGCGTCTGACGGTGGACGAGAATCCAACGCCAGCGGGATTTTACCTTCGTCAGCGCGACGCGGGTCGAAGCGGAACAGCGGCCAGAAGCCGGTAGCGGTAAGCTGACGCATCTGATCGTGGCTTAGCGCCAGATCGTAGCCGTGCTCTTCACAAGGGCTGTAGGCGATGATCAGCGACGGGCCCGGATAAGACTCGGCTTCCTGAATCGCTTTTACCGTCTGGTTGAGCTGCGCGCCGAGTGAAATCTGCGCCACATAAACATGACCGTACATCATCATGCTGACGCCCAGGTCTTTACGCGCTTTGCGTTTGCCGTGCTCGCCAAACTTGGTGACCGCGCCAAGCGGGGTCGCTTTGGAGGCCTGGCCGCCAGTGTTGGAGTAACACTGGGTATCCAGCACCAGAATATTGACGTTCTCGGTCAGGCTCATCACGTGATCCAGACCACCGAAGCCAATATCGTAGGCCCAGCCGTCGCCGCCAATCAGCCAGATAGACTTCTCTACCAGCGCATCGGCGTCGGTCAACAGCTCCTCAGCACCCTCGACACCTTTCAGCGCGCCGCGAAGCTGTGTGACCTGTTCGCGACGGACATCCGGTGTGGCATCAGCGTGCAGCGCGTCGTTCAGCTCAGCCGGAATATGTTCGGCAAAACCGTCCAGCAGTCGCATCACGCGCTGACGATGCTGATCGACCGTTAAGCGGAAGCCCAGACCAAACTCGGCGTTATCTTCAAACAGCGAGTTGGCCCACGCGGGGCCGCGACCGTTGGCATCGGTCGTGTACGGCGTGGAAGGCAGGTTGCCGCCATAGATAGAAGAACAGCCGGTGGCGTTGGCAATCAGCATGCGGTCGCCGTACAGCTGGGTCAGCAGTTTGATATACGGCGTTTCGCCGCAGCCGGAGCAGGCACCGGAGTATTCAAACAGCGGGGTAATCAGCTGCGAGGTACGAATATCGATACGCTCCAGCTTGCTGCGGTCGATTTCCGGCAGGTCGAGGAAGAAGTCATAGTTTACTTTCTCTTCTTCAACGTGCTCCAGGCGGGATATCATATTGATGGCCTTAATGCTTGGATCCTGACGATCTTTTGCAGGGCACACTTCCACGCACAGATTACAGCCGGTGCAGTCCTCAGGCGCTACCTGCAGAACGTATTTCTGACCGCGCATATCGCGGGACTTCACGTCCAGAGAGTGCAGGGAGGCCGGCGCGTTTTCCATCTCTTCCGGGGAGACCACTTTGGCACGAATCGCCGAGTGCGGGCAGGCGGCGACGCAGTGGTTACACTGGGTACAGAGATCCTCTTTCCAGATAGGGATCTCTTCGGCAATGTTGCGTTTCTCCCAGCGGGTAGTACCCACAGGCCAGGTACCGTCCGGCGGCAGCGCCGAGACCGGCAGCGCATCGCCAAGCCCGGCGAGCATCGCGGCGGTCACGGTTTTGACGAAATCTGGGGCCGCGTCGGACACCACCGGTGGGCGGTTAGGGCTGGTGGCGTTAACCTGCTGCAGCGGCACTTCAAACAGCGACTCGCGTGCCAGCGCCAGCGCCTGCCAGTTACGCTCAACCAAATCCTGACCTTTACTGCTGTAGCTTTTGGCGATAGCGTTTTGCAGTTCCATCAGCGCGCTATCGCCCGGCAGGATCTGCGTCAGATGGAAGAACGCCATCTGCATCACGGTGTTAATACGCGCGGCCAGCCCGCATTCACGGGCGATTTTCGCCGCGTTAATCACGTAGAAGCGCGCTTTTTTCTGGTTCAGTACGGCCTGGACTTCCTGCGGCAGACGCCCCCACACTTCATCGGCGCTGTAAGGGGTGTTGAGCAGGAAAATGCCGCCGGGCTTCAGGCGCTCGGCCATCTGGTATTTATCGATAAACTGCAGCTGGTGGCAGCCAACGAAATCGGCCTGCGCCACCAGGTAGGCGGAGCGAATGGGTGTGTCGCTCACGCGCAGGTGAGAGACCGTCAGGCCGCCGGCTTTTTTGGAGTCGTAGACGAAGTAACCCTGCGCAAACCAGGGCGTCGAGTTACCGATAATTTTAATGTTGTTCTTGGTAGCCGAGACGCTGCCGTCACTGCCAAGACCGTAGAACAGCGCTTCCAGACGTGCGCGCGACGGCAGCGTATTTTCCGGCAGCGGTAGGGAGAGGTTGGTGACATCGTCATAAATGCCGACGGTGAAGCGCGGTTTTGGTTTCGCTTCTGAGAGTTCATTAAAGATAGCCAGCACGCAGTCCGGGCCAAACTCTTTCGACGACAGGCCGTAGCGGCCGCCAATCACGCGCGGCAGGGTTTCACGCTCACCCTGATTAAACGCTTCCGCCAGCGCAGTCATCACGTCAAGGTACAGCGGCTCGGCCAAGGCGCCAGGCTCTTTGGTGCGATCGAGTACGGCAACGCTACGCGCGCTTTCCGGCAGCGCCTGCAGTAAATGCTGAGCGGAGAACGGACGATAGAGACGCACTTTCAACACGCCGACTTTCTCGCCGCGGGTCAGCAATTCGTCCACCACCTCTTCACAGGTACCGATGGCGGAGCCCATGATGACAATCACGCGTTCGGCCTGCGGATGACCGTAATACTCGAACGGTTTGTAGTGACGGCCGGTGGCGTCGGCGAAGTCAGCCATCGCCTGCTCAACGTGGTCGTATACCGCGTTGTACCATGGGTTAGTCGCTTCGCGAGACTGGAAGTAGGTGTCCGGGTTTGCGGAAGTACCGCGAATCACCGGATGTTCCGGGTTCAGCGCGCGGGCGCGGTGCGCGGTGATTTCATCCTGCGGCAGCAGGTCGCGAATGGTGTTATCCGACAGCGGTACGATTTTGTTGATTTCGTGGGAGGTGCGGAAGCCGTCGAAGAAGTGAATAAACGGCACGCGGCTTTTCAGCGTGGCGATATGCGAAATCAGCGCAAAGTCCTGCGCTTCCTGAACGCTGCCGGCACACAGCATCGCGCAGCCGGTCTGGCGGATAGCCATGACGTCGGAGTGGTCGCCGAAAATCGACAGCGCGTGGGTCGCTACGGTACGGGCAGCGACGTGCAGAACAAACGGGGTCAGCTGACCGGCCAGTTTGTAGAGCGTTGGGATCATCAGCAGCAGACCCTGCGATGAGGTGAAAGAGGTCGACAGCGCACCGGTTTGCAACGCGCCATGCACGGCGGCAATGGCGCCGGCTTCAGACTGCATTTCGACCACACGTGGGACATCGCCCCACACATTTTTAAGCCCATTCCCCGCCCATGCATCAGCCTGCTCGGCCATGGTTGAACTCGGCGTGATCGGGTAAATGGCGATGACTTCACTGGTTCGGAACGCCACTGAGGCGACCGCACCATTACCGTCAATTGTGATCATTGGTTATGACACCTTACATTGCGCAGAAAAGTGGCCCACGGGCATACCGAAGACCGGAAATTAATCCTTAATAGACACATCGCTCTTGTCGATGATGTTAGATGAAGTTTAGCAAACCCCGCGCTGAATCATTTTTGCTTTTGTGTCCTTGGTGGGCGTCTATATCAATGACGCGAATGTTTTTAGCCACAAAATTGCCAGAAAATGTTTCTAAGGTGCATAAATGCGCGCTTCCTCTCTCGACGAGCGCGGCTGCGCTGCCTATGATGCATAGGTTTGTTCCTATTTTTGCGATTCGGAGGGAAGTGATGCGAGCTGCTTTTTTTGTCGGGTGTGCGGCGCTTTTATTATCCGCGTGTAGCAGTGAACCTGCCCAGCAGGCCACGGCGGCGCACGTGACGCCAGGGATGAGAGCGGCAATGTCCAGCTCAGGCGAAGCAAACTGCGCGATGATCGGCGGAACGCTTTCTGCAGCCCGCCAGCTGGACGGGTCCAGCATTGGGATGTGCGCGCTGCCAAACGGTAAGCGTTGCAGCGAGCAATCTCTGGCGGTAGGAAGCTGCGGTAGCTACTGAGTGTTAACTCACCAGGTCGGCGAGTTTGAAGGTCAGCGTTTGATCGGCGGTTGCCAGCGTCAGCTGATGTTCAGTTAAATCGACCTGGGCACCCTGGCGGAGCATGTTGCTGAGCGTCGCGTCAAGCTGGTTAAGCTGCGCGTCGCTGCAGAGCTTACGGGTCATTGCCAGTTCGGAGGCCTTTAGTTCGCCGTTGCGGATTTTTGCGGTTCCGGAGAAGCGGTTACACATCTCGCCGGAGAGATAAATGTTATTTAATAGCGGCTGCTTCTCACCAAAGCTCACTTCGAGCGGAGCGCCATTGCTATTGACGGTCTTGCCATTCACGCTTTCCAGTACGAAACGGTGATGCTGTAGCTGATCGCCGCCGGTCGACATTTTGCTGTTATAGACGCAGCCTGAAAGCAGAGCGGCTGCGGCCAGCAATAAAAACACTTTCTTCATTGCACAGGACTTCTTATAGATATATTGATCAGGTGAATACTACTGAGGGATAACTGTACAGCGAGAGGGGGTTTCTGGACTTGGCGGAAAATGCTTCTCGGGTGGAGGGCTGACGTTATTAGTCAAATTCTTAGTTGTAGGCCGGATAAGCGAAGCGCCATCCGGCAAAATCCGTGCAGATTGCCGGATGGCGGCGTAAACGCCTTATCCGGCCTACCGCTAGTCCGTTCTTCCCCCACAACTGTGTGTTCTTTGTGGGGGAAGAAAAACGCATCAAGCAATAGCGTTAGGACAATCAGCCCCAGTATCGATCAAGCGCAGGTTCTCCAGCGTTGTCTCCGAAATGCTGGTCAGCGCTTCCGCAGTCAGGAACGCCTGGTGGCCGGTAAACAGCACGTTGTGACAGGCGGAGAGGCGGCGGAACACATCGTCCTGAATCACGTCGTTAGACTTATCTTCAAAGAACAGATCGCGCTCGTTCTCGTACACGTCCATCCCCAGCGCGCCAATTTTCTGCGTCTTCAATGCTTCAATCGCTGCCTGGGAGTCAATTAACGCACCGCGACTGGTGTTGACGATCATCACGCCATCTTTCATCTTCTCAAACGCGCTGGCGTTGAGCAGATGATAGTTATCCGCGGTCAGCGGACAGTGCAGCGAAATAACGTCCGACTCGGCGAACAGCGTCGGTAGGTCAACGTACTCTACGCCCAACTCCAACGCCGCCGCACTTGGATACGGGTCAAACGCCAGCAGGCGCATACCAAAACCTTTCAGAATCCGCAGGGCGGCAACGCCGATTTTACCGGTGCCGATCACCCCAGCGGTTTTACCAAACATGGTAAAGCCGGTCAGGCCTTCCAGCGAGAAGTTGGCATCACGGGTACGCTGATAAGCACGATGAATACGACGGTTGAGCGTCATCATCATGCCAATAGCATGTTCCGCAACGGCTTCTGGCGAATAGGCTGGAACGCGAACCACGCGCAGACCCAGCTCTTTTGCCGCATCGAGGTCGACGTTATTAAAGCCCGCACAGCGCAGCGCAATGTACTTCACGCCGATTCTTTTCAGCTCTTCCAGAACCGGGCGACTGCCATCGTCGTTGACGAAAATACAGACCGCTTCACAGCCGTGGGCGGTTTTCGCGGTTTTTTCCGTCAGCAGGAAATCAAAAAATTCGAGTTCAAAGCCATATGTCTCATTAACATTTTGCAGGTACTTTTTGTCGTACTGCTTGGTGCTGTAAACGGCGATTTTCATAAGACTTTTCTCCAATGATTTTGGCGTTAATTTAGCATGTTTCAAAAAATCTTACAAAATATAAAAATGTTTTGAAGGCTAAAGTTACGTAAAGAACTATCACCAGTATACGCGGATTATCAGCGGGGGAGAAATCACTGTCTCAATCAGAATCAACTGAAATTCCTCACGTTTTATTTTGTAGCCGCTATGATTAATCCATGACGGCGGCTTTCACTCACAGGTTTGACATGACACAATATGCCTCTTTGGATCGCCCGCTGCGCGTTCACGGCATGACTGCCTGCTTAATCTGGATATCACTGCACCCATGAAGGGTAAATATAAAGCCGTTATTGCGCTACTCCTGGTATTAATACTCCTGCCGCTCACGCTGGTGATGACGCTCGGATATTGGGTGCCCACGCTGGTGGGCATCTGGCTGCCGGCGGGAACCCGAATTGCGCTCAACGAAAGCCCACGCTTCACCCGCACCTCCTTACGCGTTCCTGATTTACGTTATCTGGTAGGGGATTGCGAGCTCGCCACGCTGAAAGACGTGACGCTGTCACATCCTAGTCGCTGGCAGCTGCATGCCACCGCCGTCAACCTGAACTCCGTCTGCTTTAATAAGCTCCCACAAAACGATGCGGTGCCGGGAGCGCCGCGTACGCTGGCGGAATGGCAGTCGATGTTGCCGAATACCTGGCTGTCCATCGACTCGCTGAGCATCTCGCCGTGGGAAAAGTGGCAGGGCAAGCTCAAGGTTTCGCTGACCACCCAGCATCAGGAGCTGGAGTATGAAGGCGACCAGGTGACCCTTCACGCCCGCCTGCGCGGGCAGGCGCTGACGGTCAGCGAGTTTCATGCCAGCCTGCTGGAAGGCGAACCGCCGGTGAAGCTACTCGGTGAATTTACTATGCCGCTGGTACCGGACGGTCTGCCGGTGAAGGGCCATCTTGAATCGACGTTCCAGGTGCCGCAGGTGCCGTCGCTGGTGGATGCGGAGCTGAACTGGGACGGTAATCAGGGGCAACTGGTGATGATGGCGCGCGGTGAAGACGACCCGATTGCCGATTTCCCGTGGCAGATTACCGAACAGCAGCTAGTTATCAGCGATGGTCGCTGGAGCTGGCCGTATCAGGCGGGCATTCCGCTTCGCGGGCGCGTGGGCGTGAAGCTGGATAACTGGCAGCAGGGCATCGATAAAACGCTGATTACCGGTCGCCTAAGCGTACTGACCTCCGGTGATGCCGGTAAAGGCGTAGCGGTACTGAACGTTGGGCCAGGAACGCTGAGTATGGATAACAGCGACATGCCGTTACATCTGGTCGGTGAGGCCAAGCAGGGCGACCTGATTTTCTATGCCAAACTTCCTGCGCAGTTAAGTGGACCGCTCTCTGCACCGACGCTGGTTTTCCAGCCTGGCTCACTACTGCGTTCGCGCGGTCGCGTTATTGATGCTCTAAATATTGATGATGTCCGCTGGCCATTGGCCGGGGTCAAAATTTCCACGCAGGGGATTGATGGCCGTCTGCAGGCGATCCTTCGCGCCCATGAGCAGCAAACCGGCGATTTTATCCTCCATCTGGATGGCAAGGCCGACAACTTCATGCCGGATAAAGGGACCTGGCAGTGGCGCTACTGGGGGGACGGTCACTTCACGCCGATGCAGGCGCGCTGGGACGTAACCGGCACCGGCGAATGGCGAGACAGCGCAATTGTGTTGAACACGCTCTCCACCGGTTTTGACAAGCTGCAGTACGGCACCATGACCATCGAGCAGCCGCGCCTGACGCTGCAGCAGCCGATTCACTGGATCCGCGACGAACAACATCCCTCCTTTACCGGCGCGCTGGCGCTTGATGCCAAAGAGACTCGCTTTACCGGCGGTAGCGTTTTGCCCGCCTCGGCCCTGAACTTCAGCGTTGACGGCCGCGACCCGACCTTCTTCCAGTTTAAAGGTGACCTGAGGGCGCAGGAGATTGGCCCGATCCGCGTTAACGGCCGCTGGGACGGCGAACGTCTGCGCGGGCAGGCATGGTGGCCGAAGCAGTCGCTGACGGTGTTCCAGCCGCTGGTGCCACCTGACTGGAAAATGAAGCTGCGTGACGGTTCGCTGTATGCCCAGGTGGCATTTTCAGCGGCGGTAGGGCAAGGTTTTGAGGCCGGTGGTCACGGCGTGCTGCGCAACGGCAGCGCGTGGATGCCGGATAACGAAGTCAACGGCGTCGATTTTGTGCTGCCATTCCGCCTGAAAGCGGGCGTATGGCAGTTGGGAACGCGTCGCCCGGTGTCGTTGCGTATTGCTGAGATTGTCAACCAGGTGACGGCGCGTAATGTCACCGCCGACCTGCAGGGCACCTGGCCGTGGAGTGAAGCATCGCCATTACAGTTGAGCGATGTCAGCGTTGATGTGCTTGGCGGTAAGGTGACCATGCAGCAACTACGCATGCCGCAGCACGATGCGGCGCTACTGCGCTTGCAGCATATTTCAACCAGCGAACTGGTCAGCGCGGTCAACCCGAAACAGTTCGCCATGTCCGGCCCGGTGGACGGTGCGCTGCCGCTGTGGTTGAACGACAGCAAATGGATAATCAAAGACGGCTGGCTGCATAACCCCGGCCCGATGACCCTGAGGCTGGATAAAGACACCGCCGATGCCGTCGCCGATGACAATATTGCCGCGGGTGCCGCAATTAACTGGTTACGCTATATGGAGATCTCGCGGTCGTGGACGCGTATCAATCTCGATAGTCTTGGTCTGCTGACGCTACAGGCAACGGTCACCGGGACCGGCGTGATGGACCAGAAACGCAGCACGGTGCGCCTGAACTACACGCACCAGGAGAATGTTTTTGATTTGTGGCGAAGCCTGCGCTTTGGCGACAAACTTCAGTCATGGCTTGAGCAACACGCAACCCTTCCCGGTGTGCCGTGTCGCAGCGGCACGGAATGTAAGGAGCAACAATGAAATTATCCATCGCCACACTGGGATTAATGGCAACCGGCCTGCTATCGGGGTGCGTGCCGCGCATTGAAGTGGCGGCGCCGAAAGAGCCGATCACTATCAATATGAACGTGAAAATTGAACACGAAATCCATATTAAGGCCGATAAGGATGTTGAGGATTTGCTCAAGTCCCGTAGCGACCTATTCTGAGGCTATGATGAGAAAAACCGGGATTATCGCCGTGCTGGCGCTCACGCTCTTCAGCCTACAGGCGCTGGCGCTTACGCTGCCCGAGGCTCGTCAACAGGGGCGGGTGGGAGAAACGCAGGGGGGCTATCTGGCGGCCATCGCCCAGGATAGCGAGACGCTGACGCTGGTGAAAAAAATCAATGAAGCGCGCAGTCAAAGCTATCAGCAGCTGGCGCAAAGCAACAACCTACCATCGCAGGAAGTGGCGCGTCTGGCCGGGAAGAAGCTGATTGAGAAAGCCCTGCCGGGGGAATACGTCCAGGGTATTAACGGCCAGTGGGTGCGTAAGTAAAGGTCGGGCGTTTAAGAAAAAACGCATTACGGTTGAAACAGGGGCGGCAACTCGCTCATACTCTTGGCATGTAACCTGTTCGTCGGTAACGATTTTACCGGCTAAACATGAGAATAATAAAGGAACTCCCAATGGCAGAAGAAACGATTTTCAGCAAAATCATTCGTCGTGAAATCCCGTCAGACATCGTGTACCAGGACGAGCTGGTCACCGCCTTCCGCGATATTTCTCCGCAGGCGCCGACGCATATTCTGATCATTCCCAACATGCTGATTGCCACCACCAACGACGTTACCGCCGAGCACGAACAGGCGCTGGGTCGTATGATTACCGTGGCGGCGAAAATCGCGCAGGAAGAAGGCATTGCTGAAGACGGCTATCGTCTGATCATGAACTGCAACCGCCACGGCGGGCAGGAAGTTTACCATATCCACATGCATCTGGTGGGCGGCCGCCCTCTGGGGCCAATGCTGGCACATAAAGGCTAATCTATGAAACGGGTCTGTCTCGGTCTTGTGCTTTGCGCGACGCTGCTTGCCGGGTGCCATTCGCGTCCGGAAATCGCCGTCAGCGAGCAGCAAACGCTGGTTATGGAGTCCAACGTCCTGGCGGCGGGGGTCAGCGCGGAAAAACCGGTGCTGAGTTCATCGGATATCCAGTCTACCGCCAGTGCGAAGCTGTTTAACGAAAGGCGAGAGCCGGTCACCGTTCATTATCGTTTTTATTGGTATGACGCCAGAGGGCTGGAAATGCACCCGCTGGAAGCGCCGCGCAGCATTACCGTTCCCCCGATGGGGTCGGTGACGCTGTACGGGACGGCTAACAGTCTTGGGGCGCATAAAGCCCGGCTTTATCTTTATCTCTGAGGGGTAAACTATCAATGAGTAAATTGGGTCGCTATGCGTTAATTGCTTCCCTGGCGATGTTCCTTGCCGGGTGTGTGGTGCGTGAACAACCGGCTCCGGTCGACACGGCCAATCCACAGCAGCCGCAGCAGCCAACCGAACCGCAGCAGCCGGTGCCGACGGTACCGAGCGTGCCGACGATTCCGGCACAGCCGGGGCCAATTGAGCATGGCGGTGAAGCGCCTGCGCAGCCAACGCCGCGCGTTCGTCACTATGACTGGAACGGTGCCGCGCAGCCGCTGGTGGGCAAAATGCTCCAGGCCGGCGGTGTCAACGCGGGCAGCATTCTGCTGGTTGATAGCGTCAACAACCGCACTAACGGCTCGCTGAACGCCGGTGAGGCGACGACTGCGCTGCGCAATGCGCTGGCGGGCAACGGTAAATTCACCCTGGTTTCTGCGCAGCAGTTGGCGGTAGCGAAGCAGCAGCTTGGCCTGTCGCCGCAGGATAGCCTCGGTTCCCGCAGCAAAGCGATGGGCATCGCCCGTAACGTGGGCGCGCAGTACGTGCTCTATTCCAACGCCACTGGTAACGTCAACGCGCCGACGCTGCAAATGCAGCTGATGCTGGTACAGACCGGTGAGATCGTCTGGTCAGGTAAGGGTGCGGTTGCGCAACAGTAAACTTTCGCGTGACGAACTTCTGTCACGCGTCTTCCCGCACTATGACATTGTCGCCAGCCCCGAAACCGCGGGGCTGAGCGGCAGTAGCTGCATTCTGCAACACGGCGAACGGCGGTTGGTGCTGCGTCAGCATCACGACCCGTATGCGTCGGAAAGCGACTTCCTTCGTCAATATCACGCCCTGCGTCGACTCCCGTCTTCACTGGCGCCAAAGCCGGTTTTTTATACGCCCGGCTGGATGGCCGTTGATTTTTTAGCCGGTGAGATCAAAAGCGTGCTCCCGGCGCATCGTCCGCTCGCCGCTCTCCTGTATGATTTGCACCAGCAACCGCGGTTTGGCTGGGCGCTTTCGCTACAGCCGCTGCTGATGCAGTACTGGGAACAGTGCGATCCGGTGCGGCGAACGCCGCTGTGGCTACGAGAACTTCAGCGTCTGCGTAAGCAGGGCGAACCTCGCGCGCTGCGGTTGGCTCCGCTGCATATGGACGTTCATACGGGCAACATCGTCCATACAGCCAACGGACTGCGGCTTATCGACTGGGAATATGCGGGAGACGGCGATGTAGCGCTGGAGCTCGCCGCCGTCTGGACGACAGATATGCAGCAGCGCCGCGAACTGACGTGGGCGTACGCCGAGCAGGCGCATTTTTCGCCGGAGCCGCTCTGGCGACAGGTTAAACGCTGGCGGCCATGGGTGCTGATGCTGATGGCAGGCTGGTTCGAGTGTCGCTGGCAGCAAAGCGGCGACACACAATTCATCACGCTGGCCGACGAGATATGGTGCCAGCTTCGCGACAAAAAGGAGGCCGTGTGGGGCCAGTAATGTTGGATGTTGAAGGCTATGAGCTGGATGCCGAAGAACGTGAGATTCTGGCGCATCCGCTGGTAGGCGGCTTAATTCTCTTCACCCGTAACTATCATGACCCGGAGCAACTGCGCGAACTGGTTCGCCAGATCCGTAGCGCCTCCCGCAATCATCTGGTGGTGGCGGTGGATCAGGAAGGTGGGCGCGTCCAGCGCTTCCGTGAAGGCTTCACCCGCTTGCCGGCAGCGCAATCTTTTGCCGCCGTGTTGGGCGAAGAGGCGGGCGGACGTATGGCTGTAGACGCAGGCTGGTTGATGGCGAGCGAAATGATCGCCATGGACATTGATATCAGCTTTGCGCCGGTACTGGACGTCGGCCATATCTGCACCGCCATTGGTGAACGCTCTTATCATGCTGACCCGCACAAAGCGCTGGCAATGGCGCGTCATTTTATTGACGGCATGCACAGCGCCGGGATGAAAACCACCGGTAAACACTTCCCAGGCCACGGCGCGGTCACCGCTGACTCGCATAAAGAGACGCCGCATGACCCGCGTTCAGAGGCTGAGATTCGTGCCAAAGATATGGCGGTGTTTAAAACGTTGATTACCGAAAACGCGCTTGATGCCATTATGCCTGCGCACGTTATCTATGATGAAGTCGACCCGCGTCCGGCAAGTGGTTCGCCACACTGGCTGAAAACCGTGCTGCGCGGCGAACTGGGCTTCGACGGCGTAATCTTCTCAGACGATTTGTCGATGGAAGGGGCGGCAATCATGGGCAGCTACGCCGAGCGCGGTCAGGCATCGCTGGATGCAGGTTGCGATATGATCCTCGTCTGCAATAATCGTAAAGGGGCCGTCAGCGTGTTAGATAACCTGTCGCCGATCAACGCTGAGCGTGTTACGAAGTTGTATCATAAAGGTTCATTTAGCCGTCAGGAACTGATGGACTCCGCCCGCTGGAAAACGGTTAGCGCTGAGCTGGAGCAACTCCACGAACGCTGGCAGGAAGAGAAGGCTGGTCATTAACCCTCCCGGTGTGGGAGTAATGGTGTGGTGAGGATCAAATGATTATCTATTTACACGGTTTTGACTCGAATAGCCCAGGTAACCACGAGAAAGTACTGCAACTGCAGTTTATCGACCCGGACGTACGGTTGATTAGCTACAGCACGCGGCACCCGAAACATGACATGCAGCATCTGCTCAAGGAAGTGGACAAGATGCTGCAACTGAACGCCGATGAGCGCCCGTTGATTTGCGGCGTAGGCCTCGGTGGTTTTTGGGCGGAACGTATCGGCTTCCTGTGCGATATCCGTCAGGTGATGTTTAACCCGAACCTGTTCCCGAACGAGAACATGGACGGCAAAATTGACCGCCCGGAAGAGTACATGGATATCGCGACCAAGTGCGTGAATAACTTCCGTGAAAAGAACCGCGACCGCTGCCTGGCCATTCTCTCGCGTCATGACGACGCCCTGGATAGCCAGCGTTCAGCTGACTTGCTGCATCATTACTATGAGATCATCTGGGATGAAGAGCAGGGTCATAAGTTCAAGAACATCTCCCCGCATCTGCAGCGGATCAAAGCCTTTAAAACCTTAGGTTAAGCGGCCCGCTAATGGCCCCGGCAACGCAGCGTTGTCGGGGCTTTTTTTTGTTAATTTTTAACCTAACCCGCCCTTTTTTCCGCTATGGAAATACCGTCCGCTCAACTTCTGCGCGATAAAACTTGATGCACATCAATTTTGGTATGACCAATGCACCATTCATGTTATTCTCATTGCAGCTGAATGGTTTCACACAAGTAACTTGTTGTTAATTAAAGGCTATATTCATAACTTTTAATTAACAATTGGTTAATAAATTTTAAGGGGGTCACATGACTACGCCAATGAAAAAAATCGTAATTGTGGGTGGTGGTGCTGGCGGCCTGGAACTGGCTACTCAATTGGGTAGAAAGCTTGGCCGCAGCAAAAAAGCGAAAATCACGCTGGTGGATCGTAACCACAGCCACCTGTGGAAACCGCTGCTGCATGAAGTGGCAACCGGCTCTCTTGATGAAGGCGTGGATGCGCTGAGCTATCTGGCGCATGCGCGTAACCACCACTTCCAGTTCCAGCTGGGTTCGGTGATGGACATCAACCGCGAAGCAAAAACCATTACCATCGCTGAATTGCGCGATGAGAAGGGTGAACTGCTGGTACCTGAGCGTAAGGTGGCATACGACACGCTGGTGATGGCGCTGGGCAGTACCTCCAACGACTTCAACACCCCGGGCGTGAAAGATCACTGCATATTCCTCGACAACCCGCATCAGGCGCGTCGTTTCCACCAGGAAATGCTCAACCTGTTCCTGAAGTACTCTGCGAACCTTGGCGCAAACGGCAAGGTGAACATTGCGATTGTTGGCGGCGGGGCGACCGGCGTTGAACTGTCGGCTGAACTGCACAATGCGGTGAAACAGCTGCACAGCTACGGCTATAAAGGTTTAAGCAACGAAGCGCTGAACGTGACGCTGGTGGAAGCCGGTGAACGTATTCTGCCTGCGCTGCCACCGCGTATCTCGGGTGCCGCGCACAGCGAGCTGACCAAAATGGGCGTGCGCGTGTTGACCCAAACGATGGTCACCAGCGCGGATGCAGGCGGCCTGCACACCAAAGACGGCGAGTACATTCAGGCTGACCTGATGGTCTGGGCGGCAGGTATTAAAGCGCCGGACTTTATGAAAGAGATCGGCGGCCTGGAAACCAACCGCATTAACCAGCTGGTGGTGGAGCCAACGCTGCAAACTACCCGCGACCCGGATATCTACGCGATTGGCGACTGTGCGTCCTGCGCGCGTCCGGAAGGCGGCTTTGTGCCACCGCGCGCTCAGGCTGCGCACCAGATGGCGACCTGCGCACTGAATAACATTCTGGCGCAGATGAAGGGCAAAGATCTGAAAGCTTATAGCTACAAAGACCACGGCTCTCTGGTATCGCTCTCCAATTACTCTACCGTCGGCAGCCTGATGGGCAACCTGATGCGCGGTTCGATGATGATTGAAGGGCGCATCGCGCGTATGGTTTACATCTCTCTGTACCGTATGCACCAGATTGCGCTGCACGGCTATGTGAAAACCGGCCTGATGATGCTGGTGGGCAGCATTAACCGCGTGATTCGTCCACGTCTGAAGCTGCATTAATCATTACGCTGTTCCCGGCCTGCACGTTATGACACCTGTAGGCCGGATAAGTCGTTTACGTCGCCATCCGGCAGGTGCTCGCATCTCGCCTGATGGTGCTGCGCTTATCAGGCCTACAAGAGTTAGCTGCACTTTCATCCTCAGAATCCTCCGAAACACCCATATCCCCACATAAAATCCTGCTTTTGAGTTTTTGTCTGATAGGCACTGCTAACGATCGGTTGCACAATTGTTAGCAATAGCAACAAAGGAGGATCTCCCGTGAATAAATCAATGTTGGCGGGTATAGGTATTGGCGTTGCCGCCGCGCTTGGGGTTGCCGCTGTAGCGAGTATGAATGTTTTCGACCGTGGCCCGCAGTATGCGCAGGTCATTTCCGCTACGCCTATCAAGGAAACCGTCAAAAATCCGCGTCAGGAGTGCCGCAACGTCGCAGTGACGCATCGTCGTCCGGTACAGGATGAAAACCGTATCGCTGGTTCTGTGCTGGGTGCGGTGGCAGGCGGCGTAATTGGTCATCAGTTTGGTGGCGGGCACGGCAAAAGCGTTGCTACCGTGGTCGGTGCATTAGGCGGCGGTTATGCCGGTAACCAGGTGCAGGGTGCGATGCAGAATAATGACACCTACACCACCAACGAGCAGCGCTGTAAAACGGTGTATGACAAATCCGAAAAGACGCTCGGCTATGATGTGACCTACAAAATTGGCGATCAGCAGGGAAAAATCCGTATGGATAAACAGCCTGGTAGCCAGATCCCGCTGGACAGCAACGGCCAGCTGGTACTGAATAAAGCCTAAAATAGCAGGTAGTCAGTTGTTCGCCCCGCCATCACTCAGATGGCGGGGCGTTTTTTTTATGACGGGGCGATCATCTGCGGCCAGAGTTGCAGCGTGGTGTTGGTTATCTGCATCAGGGTATCAAAGCTGGCCCCTTCGCGGGCGCTGATGGACATGCCCTGCAGAATACAGCTCAAGAACAACGCCAGCTCGGTGACATTTTTCTCCGCCGGGATTTCCCCTCGTGATTGACGCAGCGAAAGGAACTGATTCAGCGTCTGCTCCTGTACCGCATGGCGAGACTTAATGGTCTTCGCAATCTCTTTCGATGACGCCGCCAGCGCCGCCGAGGTGTTGATCATAAAACAGCCCGCCGGCGTATCCTTACTGGTAAAGCAGGTGGCTACCGCGGTGAAGTAGTTGCGTAGCGCTTCTACTACCGGCTGCTCATCGCAGAACAAGCAGGCTTCATTTTTGGAGGCAAAGTGCGTGATGTAGTGATCGAGAACGGCACGGAACAGCCCCTCTTTATTCACAAACTCGGCATACAGCGTCGGCGCTTTTGCACCCGTAGCTTCGACGAGGTCGGAGAGGGATGTTGCTTCGTAGCCATATTGCCAGAATAGCGTCATCGCTTTATCAAGCGCCGCTTCCCGGTCGAATACTTTAGGTCGACCGCGGCCTTTTTTCGCGCAACTTTGCGTGTCAGTTGTCATCGTGCCGCCTACCTTAGTCGGTGTTTAGTGAACGCTCATTATAAAAATAATCCCCAACAGGGGCTAGCGCTTCGTGAGAAAAAATAAAAAGAACATATTTATATGAAAAATATATGAATCTTCATTAAATAAACGATCGTTATAAAAATACGTTGACGTGTGACCTGGATCTCATTATGATTATCTTATCGATCGTTAAGTTAATAACATCTAACCTACAAAAATCATCTGCAAAGGTAAAAATCATGAAAACCGTAAAAACTCTGGCCATCGCAGCCGTACTGAGCTCCCTATCATTCGCAAGCTTTGCTGCCGTTGAAGTGCAGTCTACTCCGGCAGACCAGCATAAAGTCGGCAGCATCTCCGCTTCCGCAGGCCCTAACCTGGCGTCTCTGGAACAAGAACTGGCTCAGAAAGCAGATGACATGGGCGCGAAATCGTTCCGTATCACTTCTGTAAGCGGTCCAAACAACCTGCACGGCACCGCAGTTATCTATAAATAAGCGTTAAAACCCTCATAATGCTGATGTCACTGCCATAAAAAAGGCCCTGAGCGCATCCCGCTCAGGGCCTTTTTCTTTAATGGTTCTGCTACATATTTTGCTGTGCGATGTCGTGGTGACGGGTGACATCAACCGGCATCCCGGAGCGTACGTCCATCACTTTGTTCATCAGCGCCGCGTCGGTATTTGCATTCTGGCTGAACGCCTGCATGCTGGCGTTTAACACGATAGGCAACGTCTGCGGATCGTCATCAATATGTTCGGACAGCGGCTGGTGAACCTCCACCAGGCGTACGCCGTTTGGCTCGACCGACGCTTTGATTGGCGTGTTGATGATGGTCACTTTGGTGCCCGGCGTCACCTGGTCAAACAGCGCTTTGATATCGCCGTCGCGCAGACGAATACAGCCGGAACTAACGCGCATACCGATACCAAAATCGGCGTTGGTGCCGTGCAGCAGATACACGCCGCCGTACGCCGCGAGGCGAATGGCGTGGTGGCCCATAGGGTTATCTGGCCCGGCTGGCATCACCGCAGGTAGATCGATCCCCTGGGCTTTGTAGCGGGCGCGGATATTGGCCGTTGGCGTCCAGGTTGGGTTGGCGCGTTTATCGGAGACGGTGGTGACCATGGTTGGCGTCACCGTGGTGCCGCCTAACTGACCGATACCGATAGGGTAGACGGTGACCGTATTTTTACCCGGCGGGTAATAGTAGAGACGCAGTTCGGCCAGATTCAGCACGATGCCTTCGCGCGGTACGTCCGGCAGCAGCGTTTGCAGCGGAATGGTCAGTACGCTACCGGCGCGGGGCACGTAAGGGTCAACCCCTGGGTTAGCCTGAAGCAGTGCGAGGAAACCGACGTTGTATTTTTTGGCGATAGACTCCAGCGAACCGCCGTTATTCTCGACGACGTGGAAACGGTTTTCGCCGACCAGACGGCTGCCGGGCGGCGGTAGCGGCCAGCTGTTGGCGCTTACGGGCAGCGCAACGCTGGCGACGAGAAGTAATCCCAGTAGCCAGCGTGAAAGTTGCAGAGTTTGTTTCATTACTCTAATCCCTCAAAGTCACAATATGTTGCTTAAAAGTTAAAGCGACTATTATGCGGAAGGGAACTGTAGGGAAGTACTAAGGGTTTGAAAGAGTATGTAAAGGCGGCCCCGCAAGTGGGGCCGCTGGCGGTTAGAAGGACATTTTTACCGTGAACTGCACTTCGCGCGGGTCGCCAATTTGGTTGCCCAGGTTGTTGCTGGCGATAGACGAGGTGTAGTAGGTCTTATCGAACAGGTTTTTGACGTTCAGTTGCAGCGTGACTGGATACTGCAGCTTCATCTTATAGGCCGCAAAGACATCGGCCACTGCGTAGCCCGGCAGGTAGTAATCCGCGCCGTTGGTGCCTGAACGACGACTCAGGGCGTGGCCGCCGCCGCCTAGGGTCAGTGTGTTGCTGTCATAGACGTTATTAATGTCATAGGTCAGGAACAGTGAGCCGGTATGGCGAGGGACGTTTGGCAGCGGTTTACCAGCATAATCAGGGTCATCAAGCACCTTCGCATCGGTATAACCGTAGCTGGCAATCACGTTCAGGTTGTCAGTCAGCGAGCCCGCCACATCCACTTCAATCCCGCGTGAACGCACTTTCCCCGCCGTTTTAGCGTAGGTTTCGTCACCGATGGTCTCGGTATACAGCACGTTGCGTTTATGAATATCGAAGAAGGTGATATTCGACGTTACGCCGTTGAACAGATCAAACTTGGCGCCCATTTCATACGCCGTTGACTCTTCCGGCGGCAGGTCGCCGATGTAGCTAGCAATGGAGGACTGCGGCATAAACGACTGCGCCACGTTACCGAACAGCGAGACGTTTGGCGTCAGCTTATAAACCATCCCGAACTTCGGCGTCAGCTTCTCATCCTGACTATCGGTGTTGGCATTAAACGGGCGGCCTTTACCCGCATACTGGGTGTAATACTGGTAGCGTGCCCCGGCGACGGCAATCCATTTATCGGTCAGGTACAGCGCGTCCTGCACGTAGGTGGCATAGGTTTCCTGCTGAATGCGCTGGTCGCTGTCGGCCGCAGAAACGCTGGTGCATTTACTCAGCGAACCGTAAACCGGGTCATAAATGTTAAAGCCATTTTTGACGTTTTTGCAGCGAATCATATCGGTACGCAGCAGGTCATAATTCTCGTAGGCAATACCGGTGAGCATTTCGTTATAGAAGCCACCAATGACGACGTTGCCCTGTAAATCTGCGCGCGTGGAGTGCATACGCTGGGTAGAGCCCTGGGTTGCGTCGACGCGTCGGGTCAGGTTGCCGGTCTTCGCATCATAAGCCATCACGCGCGCCTGGTTATCGCTGTACATGTCCTGGCTAAAGCTGTAGTCGAAGCGCGCGGTCCACTGGCTGTTCAGGCGGTATTCCGCATTAAGCTGCGCCAGATCGGAATTACCGTCGGTAATATTGAATGGTTCGTCAAAACGCTCTTTGCTCGAAACGTTCACCGCATGCCCGGTATCAAGGTCGAAAATGGTGCCACGGTCGAACGGGGTATTGTAGTTACGGTGTGACCAGGAGAGGTTTACCGTAGCATCGTTGCCAAACCATGTCAGGGAAGGGGCAATAAAGCTGCTGCGCTCTTTGCCGAAGTTGCGCCAGTAATCTTCGTTCTGGTATTCACCAATCAGGCGATACGCCAGACGGGTGCCTTCAATGGGACCGGTCACGTCGATTTGCCCGGTGCCGCCGCCAAAGCTGCTGGAGGTGGCGGAAATATCGCCGGAGAAGGTGCGTTCCGGGCGCTTGGTGACGACGTTAATCAGGCCTCCCGGGTCCAGAATCCCGTACAAAGTAGAGGCCGGGCCTTTCAACACTTCCACGCGAGAGGTCGCGGCGTTAAAGCTGCGCGGCAGCACGGTGCGCAGGCCGTTGGTCATGATCGAACCGTCGCGGTTAGCGCCAAAGCCACGACGGGTAAAGGCGTCCTGGGTGCCGCCCAGGGTGTTGGTTTGCACCACGTTGGCGACGTTATACAGCGCCTCGTCAAGCGAAGTGGCGTGCTGGTCCTCCAGCACTTTGTCACTCACCGTGTTGACCACCTGCGGAATATCGAGCAGCGGCATGGAGGTGAGGGTGGCGGTGGAGCTGCTGATGGGCTGATACCCTTCGGTAACCGTCTGATCTGCCTGCGCGGTGCCTACAACCGTCATCGCTTCTTCTTTTTTCGCGCTATCGCCGCTCGGGGTATTTTCTGCCGCCATCAGCGAAGGAGAGCCGACCGCCCCCAGAAAAACCAGTGAAAAAAGTGCGCGTCCGGATTTTCCCGTGAACGTCGGGAATAACTGTGTCATCTCTCTGTTTCCCATAAAAAAACTGCCGAAGGATGGCAGTCAAAATTGATAAAAATCATTGCCCTGAAAAGCCAAAATTACCCATTCACACCAAGCCAGGATGTTCAGGATATGTAATTGAGAATCATTCAAACATGCAAAAATGTAGTAGTAAATCCAATCGGCAATAAATTTATCGGCGACTCAAAATGAGCCGAAATACGAGGTTGTAAAACAGAGGTGTTATTCATAATTTATTGAATGTAATTATGTTTATTGGTTTTTATTAGGTGTGAAAATCGCGCTTCGTAACCTATTCCTTATGAAATGAAGTGGTAATGTAGCGCTATTGACTACTACATTACGGCATTGCATGATCAAAAGAGAATGAGATTTATTTAAAGTGCAGAACGATACCACGTCGTTGCGGCCGGAGAGAAAGAAACATGCCACAGCGGCAACAAAATGCCCCTCAGGAACGCGGGATAGTGCTGGAGTCCCTTTGCGCCGGCTACGGCAACCAGCGCATCGTTGATAACATCAACCTGACCATCCCCGTCGGCAAGATGACGGTGCTGGCGGGCGCCAACGGTTCCGGTAAATCCACCTTACTCAACACCATGGCGCGGATGCTCAAACCGCTGGGCGGCTGCGTGCGCCTGGATGGCCACGATATTCACCAACAGCCAACGAAACAGGTGGCGCGCCAGCTCGGCCTGCTGCCACAGTCACCGTTGACGCCGGAAGGGCTGACCGTCTTTGAACTGGTTTCGCGCGGGCGTTACCCGTGGCAGGGGCTGATTCGCCAATGGTCGGCGGACGATGAACAGGCGGTAGAGACGGCGCTGCGCCTGACCGGCACGTTAGAATTTGCGCATCTGCCGGTCGACAGCCTCTCTGGCGGCCAGCGCCAGCGCTGCTGGATTGCCATGGCGCTGGCGCAGCAAACCGCCACCATTCTGCTGGATGAACCCACTACCTGGCTTGATTTACGCTATCAGGTGGAGATCCTCGAACTGCTCCAGCAACTCACCCGTGAGCATGGGCGCACCGTAGTGACCGTGCTGCATGACCTCAATTTCGCGGTGAACTACGCCGATACGCTGATTTTTATGAAACAGGGGAAGATTGCCAGCATCGTGGACGACAGCGCGCCCTGTACCGCAGAGGTCATCAAACAGGTTTTCGACGTTGACGTACATATGTTGCCTAACCCGCAAACCGGTAAGCCGCTGTTTATGCCGTTTTGCGCCCGTCCGGAGTCTGCCTGATGGCGACTCAGAGCCTGATCCAACGGCCAAAAACGGTTCGCCCGCTGTGGGCACTGCTGCTGGTTAGCAGCCTGCTGTGCCTTGGTGCGATTATTCATCTCGGGCTTGGCGCACGCGCCATTGCCCCCGGCGTGGTGGTTGACGCGCTGCTGCACTTCGACCCGCGCAATTTTGACCACCGCATTATCATCAACCTGCGCCTGACGCGGCTGCTGGCGGCGCTGTTGACCGGCGCGGCGCTGGGGGCGGCGGGGCTACTGCTGCAAACGGTGATCCGCAACCCGCTGGGCGAACCGCATATTCTCGGCCTTAACGCCGGGGCGACGCTGGCGGTGGTGGTCTGCTCTGCAGCGGGGATCTCCTATGGTGCGAGCCGTCCGCTGGCGGCGGCTTTAGGGGCAGCGGCACTCTTCGGGCTGGTGATGTTGCTGGCCTCAGCCGGGCGTGTCGGCGCAACGGCGATGAAAATTACCCTCTGCGGGGTAGCGCTGTCGGCGTTTGCGTCGGCGGTCACCGCGTCGATTCTGATCCTTGATGAACAGACGCTACAGGCGATGCGTACCTGGCTTGCGGGGGATCTCTCCGGTATTAGCCTCGGCACGCTACAGATTGCCAGCGTGCCTGCGCTGCTGGGCGTGCTGATGGCGGCGTTGCTCGCGTCGCGCCTCAATATCCTGGCCCTCGGCGACCGGGTTGCCAGCGGGCTTGGCGTATCGGTGGTGCGCACCCGCGTGCTGGGGGTGATTGCCATTGCGCTGTTGTGCGGCGCGGCGGTCTCGGTCGCCGGGCCGATTGGCTTTATCGGGCTGGTGGTGCCGCACGTTATTCGCCGTTGGGCCGGGCAGGATATCCGTACCGGGCTGCTGCTGGCGCTGCCAACCGGGGCGTTGCTGCTGTTGCTGGCGGATATTCTCGCCCGCTGGCTGCTGGCGCCACAGGAACTGGCGACTGGGGTGATGACCGCGATGGTGGGCGCACCGGTCTTTATTGCGATTGCGGTGAGGTATTTCAAATGACGCGAGCGCTTATCCGCGCGGGCTTTCGCCCCTTAGCACTTGGCCCATTACGTATTCTGCTACGCCCCCGGTTGTTGAAAATCTCCGCCGCGCTGATGACCGTGATTTTGTTATTAGTGGTCTTCGGCGTCACCCGAGGTTCATTGCCCATTCCCACTAGCGCTATTGGGCGGGCACTGTTTATGCCAGAGGCGTTAAGTGCGCAGCAGGTGTACATCGTGCGCGATATCCGTTTACCCCGACTGCTGATGGCGTTGTTCTGTGGCGGCATGCTGGGGCTTGCCGGTGCGGCAATGCAGTCGATTACCCGCAATGGTCTTGCCGACCCTGGATTGATAGGCGTGAAAGAGGGAACCAGCGTGGTCGTATTGACCCTAATTCTGGCTTTCCCCGCTGTAAGCCTCGCCTGGCGGCCGCTGGTCGGTATGCTCGGCGGCGTGCTGGTGGCGCTGCTGGTCATCGTACTGGCCCGTGATCTCTCGCGCCCGCGTTTTATTCTGATTGGTATCGGCGTGTCGTGGGCGCTGTCGGCGGCGATGGGGCTGTTCATCACCACGGCCGATATCCGCGATGTGCAGACGGCGATGACCTGGCTTGCGGGCAGCCTGCACGCTGCCACCTGGTCACTGCTGGCGGTTGCGGTGGTATGGGCGCTGCCGGCGGTGCTGATTCTCTATCTGACCGCGAGGGCGGCGGACGTCGCGTTGATGGGCAACCAGGTGGCGAACGGGCTCGGGGTGCGGTTATCGCGACTGACGCTGCTGCGCTTTTTCGCGCCGGTGCTGCTGACGGCGGCGAGCGTCTCCTGCGTCGGCAGCCTCGGTTTTGTCGGGCTGATGGCGCCGCATATGGCGCGCTTTATGCCGCGCGGCGGCCAGGTGGCGCTGCTGACCGGTAGCGCCTTGATTGGCGCGCTGCTGGTGCTGCTCACCGACACTCTCGGGCGACTGGCCTTTGCGCCGCTACAAATTCCGGCAGGAATCATCATTTCGTTGATTGGCTGTCCTTTCTTTATTTTACTGCTGTGGCGTCGTCGCGACGCATTGTGAGGTTCTGGATGATCCTACGTGGGCTGATGTCAGCGTTGTGCCTGTTTAGCGTTTCGGTGTTTGCACAAACGCACCCGTTTACCGACGATCTGGGCCGCGTGGTTCAGGTTCCCGATCACCCGAAACGGATTGTGTCGATGCACGATCTTGATATTACCATTCCGCTCATCGAGCTTGGCGTGCCGCCGGTCGCCAGCCACGGGAGGACTCGCCCGGACGGTAGCCACTATCTACGCTCCAGCGCGATGCTGACCGGCGTTGATTTTGACAACAGCGATATCAAGTTTATCGGCACCGCGGATATCGACCTCGAAGCGGTGGCGGCGGCTAAACCAGACCTGATTATTACCGAACCCAACCGTAACGTGCCGATTGAACAACTGGCGAAAATCGCTCCGACGGTGAGCATTGACCATCTGCTCGGCAGCGCGCCGCGTATCTACGGCAAGCTTGCCGAACTGACCGGCTCACAGGCGAGGCTGGCCCTTCTTGAGCGCCGCTATCAGACGCAAATTGAACAGCTCAAACAGACCATTGATACCAATAAGATCACCGTATCGGTGATTCAGGCCAACAACGGCAAAGTGACGGTACATCACTCTTATCATTCGTTAGGGCGCGTGCTGCGCGATGCAGGCTTCCGTTTCCCGCCGATGATTGAAAATATTCCGGACGGTCAGCGCATCGACGTGAGTGCTGAACAATTGCCGGAACTGGACGCTGATTTCCTGTTCGCTACCTGGCGCTCGGACACCGGAGGCAAACCGCAGGATGAGCTCAACGATATGGAAAAAGTGATGCCGGGCTGGTGCGATTTTATGCGCGCTTGCCGCACCGGGCATTATATTCTGCTGCCGCGCGACGAGGTTATCTCTAACTCCTATGCCTCGTTAAACCTGCTGGTGGCAGAGGTGCAATCGCAGATTGCCGGTCGTCCACTGCCTAAGGAAGCGAAATGAGCCAGACGGTGATGCGTAAAGAGAAACGCCGGGTCGATCTGTTTGGCGAACGCCTGCGCAGCCGCACGCCGCAGCTTTCGCCGCGCCTGCTGGCGGTCGCGCACTGGATTGACGACAATCGCGAGGCGGTGCTCGACCACACGGCGATGGAGATTGCCGCCGCCACGCAAACCTCCGATGCCACCGTGGTGCGCGCCATCCAGGCGCTCGGTTTTGCCGGGCTGCGTGATCTGAAGCAGACCATGCAGCACTGGTTTGGCCCGACTATCACCTCGTCGGAAAAAATGGCTTCGACGGTCGGGGCGTTGACCAGCGACGTGAATTCCAGCATTGATTTTGTGCTGGAAGGGCACCAGCGAGTCTGTGAGATGCTGGCCAGCACCAGCAACCGTGCGGCGATAGCCCAGGCGGTGGCGCTGCTCGGTGATGCGCGTCAGGTCGCGCTGTTTGGTATCGGCGCGTCGGGGATTCTGACGGAATACACCGCGCGCCTGTTTAGCCGGATTGGTCTGCCGTCTTGCGTGCTCAATCGCACCGGTTTTAGTCTCGCCGAGCAGCTTATTGCGCTGCAGCGCGGCGATGTGCTGATTATGATGGGGCAAAAATCGCCGCACCGGGAAGGGCTGACGACGCTGCGTGAGGCACAGCGTTTGGGTATTCCGACGATTTTGCTGACGCAGGCTACCGATTCGCGCTTTAGCGACATGGCGCAGGTAGTTGTCCACGTCCCGCGTGGCGAGAATGGTCGGGTGCCGCTGCATGGTACGGTGATGGTGTGTCTGGAGATGTTGGTGCTGTCGGTGGCCTCCACCCATTCGCAGCGGACGCTGCGTTCGATGAAGCGGATTAACGATTTGCATAAGGCGATTGGGAAGTCTGGGGGGCGGAAAGGGGGGTAGTGCGAGCGTTGCTAATGCCTTCGTTTTGAGTGGTAGGCCGGATAAGCAAAGCGCCATCCGGCAGTATCCCGCAGAATGCCTGATGACGGCGTTGTCTTATTCGGCCTACAGGGAACTGTTATCAGAAAGTTGCAAATAAGAGGGGCGCTTAACCATTAACCAGTTGCTTTTCTGCCGAATAATCATCACGCTACCTAAAAGACCGACCATCTGAGGAGAAAGACATGAAGGCACTGCCCGCGGTAGCGGTACTGGGTTTAGGCGCGATGGGGCACGCATTTGCTGCCAACCTGCTCAAAAAAGGCTTCACGGTGTACGGCTGGAACCGTACACCGGGTCGTGGTGACGATCTGCTGTCAGCAGGCCTTGTGGTGCGTGAAACCGCCGCGCAAGCGGTAAGCGAAGCGCAGGTGATTATCGCCATGCTCACCGACGGCGACGCTACTCTGGCGGCCATCCGCGCCGTCGCGCCATCCTGCCCGCAGGGGGCAACCTTCTGCCAGATGGGGACTATCGGCATTCAGGAAACCGCCGATGCCATCGCGCTGCTAGAAACACTTCGCCCCGATATGCTCTACCTCGATGCGCCGGTTTCCGGCACCAAAGCCCCGGCAGAAAATGCCCAGATTCTGGTGATGGCCAGCGGCGATGCATCGCGAGCGGGCGACGCACAGCAGGTCTTTGACGCGATTTCTCGCGGTACCCAATGGTACGGCGACGCGGGTAACAGCCAGAAGATGAAGCTGGTGATCAACGCCTGGCTGATTTCGATGATGCAGGGCGTAGCGGAAAGCATGCAGCTTGCCAAACAGTTTGGCTTTACGCCGGGTCAGCTGTGGGAAACGCTGGAAGGCGGGCCGCTGGCTGCGCCGTACGTGAAGGGTAAACTGGAGATGATCCGCAAAGAAGATTATACCCCGCAGATGCAGCTTCAGCATGCGCTCAAAGATGCGCGCCTGGCGCTGGAAAATGCCCCGCAGGGAACCATGCCGATGATGGCCGACATCGTCGATATGTGGACGCAGGCATCGCAGGGTGGGTTGGGCGAGCAGGATCTGGCGGCGGTTTACGCCTGGCTTGATAACGCACGTAAAGCATAAGCTCGGAGAGAAAATGCATGGAGTGGCTACGCCAGCGTATTGAACGTCAGGTGCTAGGCCTGACGGGTATAGCGCTGAATGAAATCGACTTTGAGCATCCTGCCGGGGAACCGGGGCTGTTCGGCCCGCAGTCGGCTATCTGGCCGGTGCACGGCGATTTCACCTCCATGCTGTGCGGCGGCATCAGCGCGTTACTGTTGCAGATGCTGCATCCGCTGGCGCTGGCCGGTGTGTGGGATCACTCCTCGTTTCGGGAAGATATCTTCGGCCGCCTGCGCCGCACCAGCCAGTTTATCTCGGCAACCACCTTCGCCACTGTCCCCGATGCCGAGCGCCTGATTGCCAAAGTCAAAGCGATTCATGAGCGGGTTAGTGGGGTGGATATCGACGGTACGCCGTACGCCGCCAGCGACCCGGATCTGCTGACCTGGGTTCACGTTGCGGAGTGCAGTTCGTTTATGGCTTCCCATCTGCGCTATCGCCGCGTGGTGGTGAGCCCTGCAAGGCAGGCGCAATATTTTATTGAGTCCGCGAGTATCGCCGAGCGGTTGGGCGCACGTAACGTGCCAAAAACGCCGCAGGCGGTGGCGGACTATCTCGAGCAGAAGCGGCCTCAGCTAAGATGCGATGATCGCACCCGTGAGGTGGCTCGCGTGCTGATGACCACGCATTTACCGGGAAGCGTGGCGCAGCCCGCAGGCGCTATTTTGATGAAAGCGGGCGTTGACCTGCTGCCCGGATGGGCGCAGGAGATGCTGGATTTGCGGCTTAATCCCTTAGAGCAGCGCCTGGTGCGAGGCGGTGTTCATGCCATCGCGGCTGTTCTGCGCCGTTCGGTGCGAAACGGCGCTTATCACTGCGCAATGCGGCGCATGAGTTCGTCGGCATAATAATCCGGTACTTCACTGTCGCGGATGGCCTTCGCCACCTGCGCCACATCGTACTGCACCGTTTTGACCGTCAACGTCAACTTCCCTTCACGAATTTCCCCTAACAACCAGCTGGCCTGCGGCTGTCCCGGCTTTATACGCCCTACGGCGCCGGGGTTGGCGAACAGCAGCGGTCGGCTCGTACCTCTGTCGATTTCCCGCACGCAGGCAAAGTGGGTATGTCCGCAAATCAGCGCATCGATGTCGTGTAATTGTGGAAAGGCCAGCAACGTGTGGGCGGTGGTATCGGCATACAGATATTCCGATAGCGAGCGCGGGCTGGCATGCACCAACAAAATCGGCAGCGGCAGGTCCAGACGTAACGAATCCGGAAGCGCTTGCAGCCAGCGGCGGTTCTCCTCGGTTATCACCCGTTTACTCAGCGCAATGGCTTCGACCCTGGCCTCACGCTCTTCGGGGCTGTGCACCGCCATGGTCGTTACCGGTTCATCGCAGGCCACCCGCTGGTCGTGGTTACCGCGCAGCACCGGGATCTGCCGCTCACGCAGTCGGGCAATAACCTCGTTCGGCCAGGGCGCGAAATCGACAACATCGCCGAGACAGTAGCATTGGCTAATAGCGTGGCGGCCAATATCGGCGAGGACGGCATCAAGCGCCGGTAGATTGGCGTGGACATCGCTAAAAATGGCAAAACGACAAAGCATGGTGGTCATCCAAAAGGGTTCGTATAGCCCATAGCATCGGCGTTCTGGCTGGCTTGTTCAATTCAGATGCTTGCCGTTATTATTAGATAAAACCTAACAATATGGAGCAGCCATGGAGCTTCGTCATCTGCGTTATTTCCTCGAAGTCGCTAACACCCTGCATTTTGGTGCGGCGGCCCAAACGCTTGGTATCGCCGTACCGACGCTCTCCGTGCAGATAGCCCAGCTTGAACGTGAACTGGGTACACCGCTGTTTGTGCGTAGCCAGCGGCGTGTAAAGCTGACCCAGGCCGGGGAGATTCTGTGCGACGAGGCGCAAGCAACGCTTTCGCAGGCCGAGCAGGCGAGAGCAAGGGTGCAGAGCGCGGCGCGAGGGGATCGAGGGTATCTGCGCGTGGGATATGTGTCATCGACCCTAATGACCGGGGTGCTGAGCTCGCTGTTTAATGGTTATCGCCAGCAATACCCCGACGTCGCCGTTGAGGTTAGCGAGCAGCCGATGGAGGGAATGGCAGCACAATTAGTGGAAGGTAAATTGGACGTCGCGTTGGTTCGTGGCCCGCTGGCGTTGCCCGCCGACGTGGCCCATCTGGCGCTGCATCAGGACCACTTTTGCCTGGCGCTAAGCGATAGTCATCCGCTAGCGCAGACCACGGCGATTGCGCCGGAAAGCCTTCGCCAGCAAACCTTTATTTTGCCGGAGCAGCGCTCCGGCACCGTTGAGGTGGCGAAACGAGGCGGCTTTACTCTTGAACACACCCGACGGGCCGGGGCGCTGACCGAAGTGCTAGCGAACGTTGCGCTGGGTAACGGCGTGGCGGTGGTTCCGGCGGTGATGGCGCAGACCATCCATCTGCCCGGCGTGTGTTATCGAGAGATTGCCGGTGATGAGATCCCATCGGTGCTGTGGCTGCTGTACCGCAAACGGGAACCCACCGCAGCGATTAAAAAGCTCGTGACGCTCGCGAAAGGGCAGATAGGAAACTGATTTTAAGTGACGTTGTCACTTAATGTTTTTTACTGTCGACTTGCGAATGAAATTCTTTATGATGGAAAAGGTATTCATCAGGAGAATTGGCATGACGAAAACACTTTATATCAGTGACCTTGACGGCACGTTGTTGAACCGCGAAGGCCAGTTTTCTGACTATACGCGTGAGGCACTGCGTCGCTTTGATGAAGCAGGGATACTGTTCACCTGTGCCACAGGTAGAACGCTGAGTTCGGTGGCGATGCTGCTCGGCGAGGCGCGTTTTACCTGCCCGGCGGTGCTCAGTGACGGGCTGCTGACCTTCGATATGGAAAGCGAGGCGATCGTGCAGGCTTCCACGTTGTCACAACCGTTGATTGAACAGGTGGCAACGACCCTTGATGAGTACTCACAGGACGGGTTTCTCTACTGTATCAAGGGTAACCAGTACGCGCTGTTCTATACCCAAGTGCGTACCGAGTTGAGCCAGCATTTTCTCAACAGCAAAGCGCCGTTTCTGGGTGACAATATCTTCCGTATCGATACTTTTACTGCGTTACCTGAAGGGTATCTGCCGCTCTACTATGTGCTTTACGATAAACAGCAAACCTTAGAGGCATTGCAGCCGTCGGTTCACGCCATTCCCGGTGCGCACAGTCTGCTTAACCGCGACGTTTATCGTGCCGAGCAGGATATCTACTTTATGAATATTCTCAGCGATACCACCTCAAAGCACTCGGCGGTGCAGGACCTGAAAACACGCCTGGGCGCAGATGAAGTGGTGGCCTTTGGTGATAACTACAATGACCTACCGATGCTAAAAAGCGCTGACCGCTGCTATGTACCGCAAAATGGCATTGCAGAAGCGAAGGCGGTGGCGACGGAAGTGATTGAAGATTGCTGGCTGGATTCGGTGGTGCGATTTATCGAGCGCGAGCAGGGGCTCCGCGTGTAGATTGTGCCGGTGGTTCCCCGGCGTCGCCATACCCCACATAAAAAAACCGGCCTTAAGGCCGGTTTCTGTTATCAGATTTTGCAGGCATCGCCGCAATCATCGTCGGCGACAATCGCCTGCGCTTTCTTGTCCGCATCGTCAAGACGTTCTGCGTTACGCTCTTGCGCTTCTTCCAGTCCATCAAAGACCAGATTATCGAGATCAATTTCCATCGTTCACTTGTACCCACTCTGTTCTACAATTGTCACAGTATATTGCAAAAATGTTGATTGATGTACCCGCATATGGACCCGTACACGTATTCAGCACGATCCGTTAGTGAAGAAAAAAGGAATCGCTGAAGTGTGACGGCGCGCGACTGGAATGCGCACGCAGTGTTCAAAAAGTAACTGATAACAGGCGAATACTGGAAACAGTAGAGCATATAGCCTTGAAAACGAGTATCAGACCGGAGGGATATGCAATGCAACAACAGGATCAACAAGCGTTAATGAACTTTGATTTTTTGGCCCGCAGTTTTGCCCAAATGCAGTCGCGAGGCCGCCCTGTCGATATTTGCGCGGTAACCGGCAATATGAACGAGCAGCAAAGAACGTGGTTCTGTGCGCGGTATGAATTCTACCGAACGCAGGCGGAAAGCGCGAAGCGGCAGCTACTTGAAGTGTGTTAATCGTTAACGGGCCGGGCGGCCCGTTTTTCATGCTAAGCGGGCACAAAGCGTGCCCGTTGTTGTTTCTGATTATCGCGCTTTTTTGGGAAAGACCAGCAGCGCCACAATCGGTGAAACCACCATCAGGGCAAAGACGTAGGTAAAGCCCACGGTAAATCCGCCGGTCAGGTCAACCGACCAGCCGATAAGCTGGCTGTTGATGGTCGCCAGCAGGAAGGTGCAGACCCAGAAGGTGGACATGGCGTAGGTGACGGTCTGCGTGGTGGCGTTTTTAAGACCCTCTTTCGGAATCGAGAAGATGAACGCAAACCAGGTCGCAAAGATCCCACCGGTAAGGAATGAACACACCAGAATCACGATGTCATTGGTGGCGAACAGCATGGCGAACGTCGTTACCGCCATAAAGATGCTGGAGATAAACAGCCAGTTTTTATAGTGGTAGCCGCGGTTTTTAAAGTACGGCCCCACCAGCGCGCCGAGCATAATCCCCACCTGGTTCACCGTGCCGCTCAAATGTGCGTGCGAGTCTGCCGGCAGATGTGCGTATTTGGTGTAGTACAGCGGCAGGAAGGTGAACATAAACACCATCATGATCATCGCGCCAGCGTACTGGGCAATCATCCCCCACACGATGCGGCTGAAGATTGCCTCTTTCAGCACCGCCATCTTGCTTTCGCGACTCAGGTTCGCCGCGTGCTGCTCGCTGCGCTCTTCGTCGGTAAAGCACAGCATCCACACCACGCCCAGCGCCAGGGTAATCACCCCATAGGCCGCCAGCAGGTTACGCCAGCCGCCGAAGAAGGTGGAGAGATAGCCCGCCAGCGTCAGCGCAATGATAGTGCCGATGATGTTTGAGGTGCAGTTGATGCTGTTCAGGGTTGCCGCCATCTTGTTATCGAAGAAGCGGGCCACCGTTGGCACCAGCGACACCAGGCATACCGCGCCGCCGAGGCCGCCGAGGAAGCGAATTATCAGCAGCAGGGTGAAGTTATCGACGAAGGGGATAAACACCGACACGCCAATCATTATGCAGCCCAGCAGGTACGATTTGCGCGTTCCCATACGCGCAACCAGCACCGCGGTACAGACTGCACCAACGATCTTGGCCCACAGAATCACGTTCGACATCAGCGCGGCGTGCGACACGTCAACGTTGAAATCTGCCATGATCTGCGGCATCACCGAGCCGGTGGTGGCCCAGGCGGCGCCGAATACCATGTAGACGGCGTAAAGCACGAATTCAATGGTCCACTTTTTCACGCGTGGACCTCACCGATGCTTAGTTCCACCATTTCCAGCAGCATTTCAGCGGCCAGACGCAGGGATTCGACGGGTAAAAACTCTTTGGTCGAATGGAAGTTGTGCGCGCCGGTAAAGATGTTGATGGTCGGCAGCCCTTTCGGGGTGATCACGCTACCATCGTAGCCACCGCGCATTAACAGTGGTTTTGGCGTAATACCGAGGTTATGCATCGCCCGTTTAACGTTCTCCAGAATCTCCGGTGATTTGTCGAGGCTTGGCTTCACGTTGTCGTAAATATCATTCAGCGTGATGGAAACACGCTCGTCGCCCCAGCGTTGTTTGAGGTCGGCAACAATTGTCTGCAGCGTGGATTTACGCTGCTGATAGCCGTCGATTTCGAAATCACGGATAGCGATATCCAGCGTGGCGCTGGCGGTATCACCGGTCAGCTTATGCGGCCAGTAGTAGCCTTCGCGGCCTTCGGTGTGCTCAGGGCGCTCTTTTGGCGGCAGGGCGGTAATCACTTCCGTGGCGATACATAATGCGTTGACCAGCTTGCCTTTTGCGCTCATCGGGTGAGCGGTGGTGCCTTTAACCGTAATCTGCGCGCTACCGGCGTACCAGTTTTCAATCACGTATTCGCCGACGCCGCAGCAGTCGAGGCAGATACCGAAGTCGGCGTTCAGCGCTTGCACGTCCAGCGCTTTCGCTCCGCGAATGCCAATCTCTTCATCCGGCAGCAGCACCAGACGAATATCGCCGTGCGGCACTTCCGGGTGGGCAATCAGGTACTGCAGCGCTTCAGCACCGGCGGCGATCGCCGCTTTGTCATCGGCACCCAGCAGGCTGGTGCCATCGGTGGTGATGAGATCCTGGCCGATGTAATCCAGCAGCTCCGGGTGGTTCTCCGGTGAGAAGCGTTCGCCGCTGCCCGGCAGGACGATGGCCTTCCCGTCATACTGGTTCACGCGAATGGCATGGGTATCGCCAGTATGGTCCGGCGCGGTGTCGAGGTGCGCGAAGAAGACAATAGAAGGGGCGTTGGCAATATTCGCCGGAAGCGTAATGGTGGTGATAGCGTGGTGGTTTATATCAACGGTCACTGCCGCATGATGGGCAAATTGGCTGGCGACGTGTTGGGCGAGTTTAAATTGATTATCACTACTCGGTAAATTCTGACTGGTGGGAACAGAGGTGGTGTTAATTAAGGTATATTCGAGGAATGTTTTAGTTATTTTTTCGCTATCAATACGTTTTTTCATTACGATTTGCCTATTATTTGGTTACGTAAAGAAACACTTTATTCACATCTTATTTGAAGGGATAAAAAGCTTCTTACCGTTCTCTCTTCTGCAACAGGAAACGCTTGCGTTATGTGTTTTTGAATGAGTTGCTTGCCATACAACTATACCTATTAATAGCACATTGCGCTGGCATGTAAAGCGGTGTATGAGAGGGAAGACGCAAGTGCTCCCCGAAGTTTCGGGGAGCGGCTGGAACAATTATTTAAAGCGATCCCACGGAATAATATTATCTAACAATACGGACAACAAAATTCCCATCAATAAGCCATTACTTAACAGTGGGCGAATGGTGAGCGGCACATCCTGTAAATATACCGGCGGCAGGTTCATTAGAAAGAGCCCGATAAATAAGGGCAATGCCAGGCGATAGATATTCCGCGAAGTGAATTTCACCTGCTGGCTAAATACCAGACTGGAATATAATAACGGCAGATAAGAGACCAGCATCACCGCGCTGCTGACGCCTAATGGAATAGAGCAGAAGAAACGAGTTAGCGGGGTCGCAATGGCGACCAGCAGGAACAGCAGGGCGCCGTAGAAAAAGGATTTCCGCGAGCTGTCGTTGGTCTGGGTTAACAGGCCAACGGAAGAGACGAACGGTGAAAACGGAATCACCGCCAGCGGCACGGTCACCAGCGTAATCACCCCGGAAACCACAAAGCTGCGGCGATAATGCGCACTGCTAGCGGGGCTCTGCGGGTAGAACACATCGGTACCGCGCACGGCGCCGTAGGTATTGCTGATGTTCACCAGACCGGTGATCACCGCGGTGAGAATAATCCCCGGCGACAGCGTGCCGTGACTGCCCAGCGGGAACAGTTGCCAGTGCAGTTCACCGAAGGAGACCGCCGACGCGCCGAAACAGATGCGCCACACCAGCCAGCCGACGACCGTGCCAATCAGCAGGGCATAGCGGGAAATGCGCGCAGGTAAGAAGATAATCAGGCCAATCACAAAGAACATAATGGCCGTCGAAATGGCGAACGGCCCAAGCTGGAGGCCGACGGTTGATTTGGCGATACCGAACGGCAGCCCCAGCATCCCTTTAAAGAAGATGGTGGTGAGCTGCGCGCCCAGCAGCAGCATAAAGGCGACCATCACCGTCGGGGTAAACAGCCGCGATAGACGATTGCCAAGACCGCTGATGCCGATAAGAATAGTCAAAACCGCAGAGATCGCGATACCCACCGCCAGGCTGCTGGCGATGTCGTTCAGCGCCGTGCCGCGAGAGGCTTCCGCGAGGGTGATGGTCAGAATGGTGCCCCACCACAGGCCGGTTGGCCCTTCCATAATGGCGCGACGATGGCCGAAAAAGACCTGCAGCAGACAGGCGACAGCGGTGCTCAGAAACGCATACTGCGTCAGCATCAACAGACTGCTGTCGGGCAGATGGAAAGCGGAAACCAACGTCGGTGGGACCACCACGGTGTTGCAGAAAATAAAAAAGAACCATTGAAAACCGGACAACAGATTTTCACGTTGAAACAGCGAATTCGGCATAGGGCACACCTGCAAATAAACGCTACTGTAGGCCTTTTTGTCGCCCGTTAGGCTTTTCAGGCATTAACTGCCTGAAAACGGGAATGAAATGCCGAAAAATCGGCATGAAATGCAATATTTGTGTGATGAATATATCTATTCTGGACTATGCCGCAAACTCCGCCAGTCTGGCAACGGGGAAATGTAATCTGGCGTCCTGACGGAACGCCTCCAGCAGGTATTCGACGGTCGCTTTGACGCGCGGCGCGACCAGCGCCCGGTGCGGATACTGAATCACCATTTCATAGCTACCGGAATCGTGCTGCCCGAAAAGCAGCGTTTTCAGCTGCCCGCTTTGCAGGTGCGCCAGCGCGTGATGCACACCAACCTGGGCGATCCCTAGCCCCAGCAGCGCCGCCTGAAGTTGGGCTTCGGGGGCTGAGAGGGTGACCACCGCCGCGTCCGGCTCCAGCGTTACCAGGCTGCCGTCAGGTGCGTGAAAATTCCAGGGCGACACTTTGCCGCCGAGAAAGCGACGGGCGATCAGATGATGATGTCTGAGGGCGTCCGGCGTGCTCGGTACGCCAAACTCGGCAAGATAGGCCGGTGAGGCGACCAGCGCCATATTCAGCAGACAGACCGGGCGGGAAATCAGCGACGAATCGACAATGCGCCCGCCGCGGATAGCCAGATCGTAGCCATCGCGGACGATATCGGTCACCCGATCGTCAAAATCCACCTCAACGGAAAGACCGGGATAGCGCTGACGCAGTCCCGGCACGGCGGGCAGCAGCTGTTCGCGCCCAAAGGCCGCGCTGGTGGAGATACGTACGTGCCCCCGCGTCTCCATTTTCCCGGCCACAACCGTATCGACGGCAGTATCCAGCGCCTCAATGGCGATACGCGCCTGCTGTAAAAAGGCCGCCCCTTCTTCGGTCAGGCTGAGCTTGCGAGTCGTACGGTTCATTAAGCGAACCCCCAACGTCTGTTCCAGCCCGGCAATGTTTTTACTGATAGCGGCGGCGCTCACGCCCTGAAGACGCGCGGCAGCGGCAAAACTGCCTGCATCGGCGGCATCGATAAACGAGGTAATGGCGCGCACGCGCTGGGAAAGATCCATATCTGGTTCCGATAGCAGGGGAAAAGATCTTTATTATTAACCTTAGGTTGAAAGTACATCAACCATAAGGCCTATTAAAGTTAGTAATAGGTCGTCGCATACTGGCTGTCATTCGAGATAAACATGACAAGGTAATCGACATATGAAAACGCTGGTGATTGTTTCCCATCCTTATTTCTCACAATCCCGCGCGATTCACGCGCTGCAGCAGACCGCCGAAGAGGCGGAAAACGTGACGGTACGTAATCTGGAAGCGCTATACGGTGATAACCCTGCGGCCATCGACGTGGCGGCAGAACAGGCCGCCTATGCGGAGGCTGACCGGGTGGTGTTCCTCTATCCTACCCACTGGTTCAATTTGACGCCGATGCTTAAAGCCTATTTGAATGCGGTCTGGACCTACGGCTGGGCCTTTGGCCCCGGGGGGGAGGCGCTGAAAGCAAAAACGCTGCAAATCGTTACCACGGCAGGGGCGAGCGAGTTCACCTATTCCCATGACGGGCTGCTCAACAGCACCATGGAAGAGGTGCTCACTCCGATGAAAGCCAGCGCCCGCTACGTGGGCATGGACTACCGTCAGCCGCTGGCGTTCTATGAGGTGGCGGCCCGCAATAAAGACAAGTTGAGCGAGTTCCAGTCACGTTTTGCCGCCGAGCTGCGCGCGGCGTAACCGGAGGTTAGGCATGATGATAAAACGTCAGTTAGGGCAAGGGCTTGAGGTATCGGCGCTGTCGCTCGGCGCGATGGGCTATGGTAAAGCTCGCGAGCTACCGGACCGCGAGCAGATGATTGCGCTGATCCGCCATGCGGTTGAGAGCGGGATGGATTTCTTCGACACCGCTGAAGTTTACGGTCCCTGGACCAACGAACGGATGGTCGGCGAGGCGCTTGCGCCGTTTCGCCATCAGGTCAAAATCGCCACCAAATTTGGCTGGGATATCGATCAGCTAACCGGCGAGCATCGCGGGGGCGTCAACAGCCGTCCGGAGCAGATCCGCCGCTCAATAGAAGGCAGCCTGAAACGTCTGGGTACCGATTACATCGACCTTTACTATCAGCACCGCGTTGATCCTGACGTGCCGATGGAAGAGGTTGCAGGAACGGTGCAGGACCTGATTGCCGAAGGAAAAGTGCGCTGGTTTGGCATGTCGGAAGCCAGCGCCGACTCGATTCGTCGCGCCCACGCGGTGCAGCCGCTGGCGGCGCTGCAAAGCGAATATTCCCTGTGGACGCGCGAGCCGGAGCGTGAGATTTTGCCAACGCTGGAAGCCCTCGGTATTGGGCTGGTGCCCTACAGCCCGCTGGGTAAGGGCTTTCTGACCGGGAAAATCAACGCCTCCACGGTCTTTGACAGTAGCGACATTCGCGCCCACACGCCGCGCTTTGCCGATGCCGCCCGCGCCAGCAATCAACAGCTGGTTACGCTTATCCGCCAGATTGCCGACAAACACGCCGCCACTCCGGCACAGGTGGCGCTGGCATGGTTGATGGCGCAAAAGCCGTGGATTGTGCCGCTGTTTGGCACCCGCAGCCAGACGCGTTTTGAGGAGAATATTGGCGCGCTGAACCTCACGCTTGATGCGCAGGATCTCAAACGCATTGCCGATGCCAACATCGAGATTCAGGGCGAACGCTACCCGGCGGAAGTCCTGCGTTTTTCTGGCCGATAGTGACGGTATTCATGAAACTGGCTCATAGCTCAGTTCTGATTTCACCCTCTAATCAACCTTACGCCATCGCTCTATACTTTCCCCATTTACCGATTCAGATGGGAGCCTGCGGGCTCCCTACGGAGACGCTACGATGCAACATTCATTAAATGACCGCCAGCAGGCGATGATCCCCATTGCCGCCCTGACCGCCAGCGGTGACATGACCCGATTGACGACCGCGCTGCATGAAGGGCTGGACGCTGGGCTGACCGTCAATGAAATCAAAGAAGTGCTGGTGCAACTGTACGCCTACTGCGGTTTTCCACGCAGCCTTAATGGCCTCGGCTGCTTTATGGCGGTGATGAACGCGCGCCAGGCGCAGGGCATTGTCGATGAAGAGGGGCCATCGGCAACGCCGCCAGCGGCGGACTGGGACAGCCTGAGCGCCGGGCGAGATACCCAAACGGCGCTGGTGGGCAGAGCGGTGAACGGGCCGCTGTTTGATTTTGCCCCGGCTATCGATACCTACCTGAAATCGCACCTCTTCGGCGACATTTTCCAGCGCGATGTGCTGGACTGGCCGACGCGCGAACTGGCAACCATTTCCGCGCTGGCCGCCATTCCTGGCGCAGAAAGCCAGCTGAAAAGCCACTTTGCCATCAGTCACCATAACGGCATCACCCCAGAGCAGTTTCAGGCATTTATCGCCGTGCTGGCAGCGAAATGCTCTTCGGATATGGCGGCCAATGCTAATGCGGTACTGGCGAAGTTTCTTGCTGAAACCGCAAAGTCATAACGCTGCGCGACGAGAGGCCGGATAAGTTCAGCGCCACCCGGCAATTGGCTTAATGACCGAAGTGCTCGCGCAGGATCTGCGTTAGCAGATCAAACACCAGCCTCACGCGGGCAGGGAGCAGCGGCAGGTGCGGGCGAAATATATAGAGCTGCCAGGGCTGATAGTTGAGCTCTGGTAGCAGATTCACCAACTCACCGCGCTGCAGGAACGGGCGCACGGTAATATCTGCCAGTTGGCTAACGGTGCGTCCGGCCAGCGCCGCCGCCAGTTCGCTGTCGATATCGAACGCGACAAACGCCGGATTGGCCGGAAAGAAACTATTATCGTTAGCAAACTGCCACGGCCAGACGCGGCCGGAGTTGCTGTTGCTGAGCGCGCTCAGCGGGTAGTGAAGCTGCAGCGCTTTAAGGTCAGCGGGCTCGCCCAGCCGCTGGATTAACGCTGGCGCCGCGACAATCTGCACCCCGACCGGACGGATCGTTTTAACGATATAGCGGTTATCCGGCACCGCACCGATACGAATACCAATATCAATCTGCTCATCAATAATATTCAGGTGACGACCGGTGTTGTGCCACTCGATGGCAATCTCCGGATAGTCCGACAGCTGATGCAGAAGCTGGCAGATAATATCCCGGTTCTCAAACAGCGGGGGCAGGGTGATGCGAACCTTACCCGCCATGGACTGCTCGTTGCGCTTCTGGCCTTCGGCGAACAGCGCTTCGCTTTCCGCCAGCAGCAATTCGGCCTTGGGCCAGAACTGCTGACCAAACGGCGTGAGCTTAATTTGCCGGGTATTACGCAGGAACAGCATTTCGCCAAGCTGGCTCTCAAGTTCGGCGATACCACGGGTGACTTGCTGTGGCGCAAGGCCCAACTGTGTAGCGGCTTCGCGGAATTTGAGTGTCTGCGCGGCGGTGCAGAAAATTTTTAGCGCATCAAGTTTATCGAGCATGGTGTGGCCTGATGATGAAGGGTTCAGTGGTTATTATATCCAAAAATGGAATTCTGAAAGCAGGATAAATTCATATACGGGTAATAATCCGCGACGGATAATCACGCCATCGAAACGTGGGGCGACAACGCCTGACAGTGTAAATATTCACAGGTTAGCAGGAGGGTTTATGGATCAGCGGACATGGCTTATTACAGGCGTAAGCAGCGGTTTTGGTCGTGAAATGGCGCAGCAACTGCTGGCGCGCGGTGAGCGCGTGATCGGCACGGTGCGCAGCACGGCGAAGGTAGAAGATCTGCTGGCCGCGTGGCCGGAAACCTTCAGTGCCCCGCTGCTGGATGTCACCGACGGTGCGGCGGTGCGCCAGGTTATTGATGAATCCTGGGCGCGTTTTGGCCGCATTGACGTGGTGATTGCTAACGCCGGATACGGCCTGTTTGGCGCAGCGGAAGAGCTGAGCGATACGCAGGTACAGCAAATGATTGATACTAACCTGCTTGGATCTATTCAGCTTATCCGCAGCGCACTGCCGCATCTGCGCGCACAGGGTGGTGGCCGGGTGATTCAGATCTCCTCCTACGGCGGCCAGGTGGCTTTCCCCGGTAACTCGATGTATCACGCCACCAAATGGGGCATTGAAGGTTTCGTTGAAGCCGTAGCGCAGGAAGTAGCGCCGTTTGGTATCGGGATGACTATCGTCGAACCGGGCGGTGCGCGCACCGAATTCCGCTACGGCAGCGCGCAGGTCGCGACGCTGATGCCGGAATATGATGTGACGCCAGCGCATAGCTTCCTCAAAATGCTCGATCCGGCGAACGGCCAGGCTCCGGGCGACCCGGCGCGAATGGCGGCACGTATTATTGAAAGCGTAGAGCTCAATCCGGCCCCGCTGCGCATGGTGCTGGGCTCGCAGGCGCTACACAGCACCATATCGACGCTACAGGCTCGTATTGCCGATTTTGAAACACAGCAAGCGCTTGCGGCATCGACCGATTTCCCCGCTGGCGAGTAACCCCTTCACCGGCAGCATGTGTCTGCCGGTTTATTCTTTTTTGTCAGGATATTATGAGCAGAACCGATCACTCCACGCCGAATAAACGCGCCGCCACCTCCGGGATCTTCTTTATTGTGATCCTCGGTGCGCTGATGGCATTTACCTCGCTTTCAACCGATATCTACCTGCCTGCCATGCCGATGATGGCCTCGGAACTGCAGGGGAACGTCGAACTGACTATTACCGGCTTCCTGATTGGTTTCTCGTTTGCTCAGCTTATCTGGGGGCCGATTAGCGACCGCATCGGCCGCCGTATCCCGCTGTTTATTGGTATGGTTCTGTTTGTGATTGGTTCTGCCGGCTGCGCGCTGTCGAGCGATATGCCGCAGATTGTATTCTGGCGCGTGTTTCAGGCATTTGGCGCCTGTACCGGGCCGATGCTGGCGCGCGCAATGATTCGCGACCTCTATGCCCGCACCCGCGCGGCGCAGATGCTCTCGACGCTGGTGATTATCAGCGCCATCGCCCCGGTAATAGGTCCACTGCTCGGTGGGCAGATTGTGACCATCGCTTCCTGGCGCGCGGTGTTCTGGCTGCTGGTGGTGATGGGGTCGGCGATGTTTATCGCGCTGTGGTGGCTACCGGAAACGCTGCCTGTCGAAAAAAGGCTGACCACGCCAATCACCAGCGCGTTTGGTAACTACGCTTCGCTGTTGAAAAACCGCGAATTTATGCGCTACACCCTGTGCGTAAGCTTTTTCTACGTGGCGGCCTACGCCTTTATCGCCGGTTCACCATTTGTCTATATCAGCTACTACCACGTTGACCCGCAGCACTACGGCTGGCTGTTTTCGGTCAATATTATCGGCGTGATGGCGCTAAGCTCCGTTAACCGCCGCTTAGTGCAGCGCCACCCGCTGCATACGCTGTTACGGGTAGCCGCTTTTGTGGCGGCGCTGGCGACCGTACTGCTGGCGCTGTCGGTGAAAACGCATATTGGCGGCATGGTGGCGATGGTGCTGACCATCTTTATCTTCTTCTCGATGAACGGCATTGTCGCTGCGGCCTCGACCGCCGCTGCGCTGGATACGGTGCCGTCGAATCTGGCGGGTTCGGCCTCGGCGCTGATTGGTTCGTTGCAGTACGGCAGCGGGATCGTCTCATCGCTGCTGCTGTCGGTGTTTAGCGACGGCACGCCGTGGGCGATGGCCTGGATTATGATGGCCTTTACGCTGCTGTGCTTTGTGATGGTGATGAAAGGTAAAAGCGGAGAGCAACGCACGTTGGCGCAGGAATAAGCCCACTGAATATTCGGTTACATATTGATACGAAAATGGTTGCAGCGGCTTATTATATTCTGTTTTGTATATGATAATGATGTTATATCGTAACGCCAAAATCCGCGTCCGTTTGCCATTCCTGCTATTACCAGATGTGTTGCAGCCGGGTAGGCGAAACCATTGGGAGCATCAGGGTGTCATTACCACCGCTATTGCAGAATCAGGCGCCGCATCCGCGCCTCTTTTTGCGTCTTACCATTGCTAAATTTTCCCTCTACGGCGTACTGCTGCTGGTCGGCCTGATTTACGCGTTCCTGCTGTTAATAGCAGGAACCGGCCTCTGGCTGCCTACGTTCCGGCTGCTGCTGGCCATCGTGCTGGTGGCGCTGGCGTTTGTTGATAACGCCATACGCTATGAGAGCCCAACCCCTGAGGCGCAAAGCGATGAAGCCCCCCCAGCGCGGCAGCGTCGGTTACTCCCTCCCGCCATACAGAACTGGCTGAACTATTTCCAAAACCACCTGGCGCTGACAGCGGTACTGTCGCTGCTGGCGATATTTTTCGCCGTTTCCGGCCTCGCGGACCGCAGCCCGGCTAGTGAAGCCGACACGGCGATAAGCCGGGTCATCCCCGGCATTCTGCTGGTCATCAGTTTTGGCCTGCTGGTTATCGAACGCACCATTGGCTTTAAGACCATCCGCCATTGGCGCTACCAGCAGGAATATGTCGGGCTGACGCGCGTGATGCTGAGCCTGCTGCTCCTGCTGGCCGGGTCGCTGCTGCTGGTGACCTATTCGCCGACGCTGACGCTGTGGCTTATCAAACTGGGCTGCCTGCTGGTGCTGCTGGTGGCGCTGGAATATTTCCTGCGCGTGCTGATTGTGATAGTTACGCCGCTACCTCAGGATACGTCTACCCGTTTCCTGACCCGTAGCCTGTTTGCCGCCCAGTATCGCTGGCCGCTGCGCCCGCTGGCTTTTGTTCTCGACACGCTGGAACAACGCTTTGGCATCGATCTGCGTCAGGTTCAGGCCTTCCGTCTGATGGGCAAAACCTTCGTCCCGGTGGTTTGTGGGCTGGCGGTGCTTGGCTGGTTGTTGAGCGGGTTGACGCAGGTGCCGCTGCATCAGCGGGGCATTTACGAACGCTTTGGTCGCCCGATGGCGGTGCTATCGCCGGGGCTGCACGCCGGTCTGCCATGGCCGTTTGGCCGGGTTCGCGCCGTGGAGTACGGTGCGGTGCATGAACTGCGCCTGAGCGATGAGCCGGAACAGAAAATGCGTGATGACATACCTGACAGCGCGGAAGGCCCGGCGCCACAAAATAGCTGGCGTTTGTGGGACAGCAGCCACCTGACCGATCAATCGCAGGTGATCGCCAGCCAGGCTGCTGATAAACAAAGCTTCCAGATAGTGAACATGGATATCCGCCTGATCTGGCGCGTGGGGCTGCGCAATGAAGACGCGCTCAACAGCCAGTATCAGGCGGAAGATTTGCCGGTGCTGATCCGCAGTATTGCCCGTCAGGTGCTGGTGGCGCAGTTTGCCAGCAAACAGCTGGATGAACTGCTCAACGAGCAACGCGCCAGTCTATCGACGACGCTTAATCAGCAAATCCAGCAGCGTTTAACCGCGCTGCATACCGGCGTGGAACTGCTCTCGACGCGTATCGAAGCCATCCATCCGCCAGCCGGGGCCGCCGACGCCTATCACGGCGTACAGGCGGCACAAATTGCCGCCAGCGCGCGGGTGGCTCGCGAGCGGGGCTATGCGGCAACGGTAACCAGCGGCGCGCGACAAAACGCCGAAACCCGCGAGAACGACGCGCAGGCGTTTGCGGCGGAAAATCTCTCCCGTGCCCAGGCCGCCGCGGCGCAGTTTGCCGCCGACAGCCAGGCCTGGCAGCAGGCCGGTCAGGCCTTTATTCTTGAGCGCCGTTACCACATTCTGAGCCAGACGCTGGCCCATACGCCGCTTCTCATCCTGGATAGTCACCTTCAGGGCACCAATGAACCCGTTCTGGATATGCGCCAGTATCCTGCGCTCTCCGATAGCACTGCACCACAGAAGGCCAGCAAACCATGAAGATCCATTCAATCGTTCCTCCGCAGCGTACGGAAAAAGTGGGCGTGCGTCAGGCGACATCTCCCGCGCCGCTGCGTAATAAGCGGGCGCTGCGCCTCGGTATTGCGGCCTTTTTACTGACCCTGGCGGTGCTAACGGCTTGCCTGCTTAACGTCAGCGCGGGCAGCGCGACGGTGGTGACCCGTTTTGGCAACCCGGAGCGGGTGCTGCTTTCACCGGGGCTGGCGTGGCGATTACCGGCGCCGTTTGAAACGCCAATCAACGTTGACCTGCGCGTGCGTTCCACCTCCAGCGGTTTGCAGGACGTGGGGACCCGCGACGGGCTTCGGGTGCTGGTACAGGCGTGGGTTATCTGGAAGGTGAAGCCGGATGACGGCAACGTGCTGCGCTTTATCCGCGCAGTTCAGAACCAGCCGGATGAAGCGGCGCGCCAGATTCGCACCTTTATCGGCTCGGCGCTGGAAACCACCACCAGTAACTATGCGCTGGCGGATATCGTCAACGTCGATAGCAGCAAGGTAAAAATCGCCCAGCTGGAGCAGGCGCTTCAGTCGCAGCTAAAAGCACAGTTGCTCAACAGCTACGGCATTGAAGTTATCCAGACCGGCATTGAACGGCTGACGCTACCGGCGGTGACGCTTAACGCCACCGTTGACCGTATGCGCGCCGAGCGCGAAACCATCGCGGCGGAGCGTACGGCGGAAGGTAAACGGCTGGCGGCGGAAATTCATTCCCAGGCCGACCGCGATGGGCGCATTGTGGAGGCCGATGCCTCCGTCAAGGCGGCGACGATTGTGGCGAACGCCCAACGCGATGCGGCGACGATTTACGGTAAAGCCTGGGCCAGCGATCCACAACTCTATAACCTGCTGCGCTCGCTGGATACGCTGAGCACCATCGTTAACGGCAATACCCGTATGGTGTTGCGCACCGATGCGGAGCCGTTCCGGGCGCTGGTGCAGGGGCCGGATGAGCTTAAAGAGACGGCGAAACCATGATACGTGATTCGCAGATTTCGACGCCGTGGGGGCAGTCGTACCGCCTGGCCTTTTTTGCGCTCTACGCGGCGGCAATTATCGCCGCCTGCGCATGGCTGTTTTCCAGCATCTACCAGATAGCCCCGGACAGCCGGGCGGTGGTCTACCGCTTCGGTAAGCCAGTGCGGGTGGAAGGGGCGGGGCTGCTGTTTGCCTGGCCGTACCCGATTGAGCGGGTGGAACAGGTGCCGGGCTCGGAGCGCATTCTCGAGCGTGATGTGTTGGCGCTGCAGCGGGAACAGCAGCTGAGTCAGATTAACAGCTGGGACAGGGACAACGATGCAGGCGCAGGTGCTGGCTATTTGCTGACCGGCGATGCGGGCGTGGTGCAGCTTAACGTGCGAGTGTTCTGGCGGGTTGACGACCCGGTGCAGTTTGCGCTGCAGCGCCCGCATATTGAGCCGTTGCTCGACCGGCTGGCTGAACGTGCGGCGGCGGTGGTGTGCGTAGGCCGCGATCTGGACTCGATTCTGGTGACCCGTCCTGAGACGCTGCAAAACGACAGTCATGCGGCGCAGCAGCGTATCCAGCTGCGCAGTGATTTTAAGCAGGCGATGGCGCAAAGCCTGACGCGGCTGGCTGCCGGGGGCAACGATCCGGGCATTCGTATTGAGCGCGTGGATATTACCTCTTCACTGCCGGAAAACGCCGTGGCGGCGTTTAACGCGGTGCTGGCCGCCGGGCAGCAGGCGGAGCAGGCGGTGGCGAGCGCGCGCACGGCGGCAGCATTGCGCACTCAGCAGGCGCAGCAGCAGGCCGACCGCACGCTGGGGCAGGCGCAGGCTCGTAGCCAGGAAATTGTGGCGCAGGCCAACGTCGATACCCGCACCATTGTTCAACTGGCTCAGGCACGTCACGACGGCACCGATGGCGGGCTGCTCCAGCGCGTCTGGCGTGACAAAGTGGCGCATATTCTGGCGCAGGCCGGGCAGGTGATTACCGTGGCTCCGGGTGACGACAGCCGACTGATCCTGCAAGGATTAACGTCGCAGCCCGCTGCGCCGACCAACAGCGAGGCAAAACCATGAGCCATCAGTGTAGCCACGGCCATATTCACTTTAGCGGTAATCTGCAAACGCCAGCCGAACAGCGGCGTATGCAGCGCCAGCTGACCCTGACCATGGTCACCATCGGCCTGCTGTTGTTGAGCTTACTCTGGCGGGCAATCGCCCCAGATCAGCCCGGCATCAGCGATATTCTTGCAGGCGTCGCCTGGCTGCTGGTGGCCGTTCCGGTGTTTCGCGCCGCGTGGCACAGCCTGCTGCACCCGGACCTGCACGGCGTTACCGACCTGCTGGTGGTGCTGGCGATGCTGGGAGCCTGGGCGCTCGGCGATTTAATGACCGCTGCGCTGCTGCCGGTTATCATGATTTTCGGCCATATCCTCGAAGAGCGCAGCGTAATGGGAACCCGTCAGGCAATTGCCGGGCTGAGTAAGTTGACGCGCAGCCAGGCCCGACGTGTGCGCGCCAACGGTGAACTGGAATCCGTGGACAGTCAGCATCTGCAAGCGGGAGAGGTTGTCGAGGTGCGACCGGGCGACCGGGTTCCCGCCGACGGGCGAATTCTTTCCGGCCACGCCAGTCTTGATGTGGCACATATCACCGGTGAATCCGTACCGGTTGAAGCCACCTCGGGCATGAACGTTTTTGCGGGCAGCATCAACCTGAACGGCCTGCTGCGCGTTGAAGTCAGCCATACCGGTGACCAGTCGACGCTCGGTAAAGTCATTGCACTGATGAAGGATGCCGAGCAGGCGAAACCGCCGATCACCCGCATGCTTGAGCGCTATGCCGGGCACTATCTTATTCTGGTGCTGCTGATTGCGGCGACCACCTGGTTTTTAACCTACAACAGCCAGGCCATGCTGGCGGTGCTGGTCGCGGCGTGTCCCTGCGCGCTGGTGCTCTCGGCGCCGGCCACCGCGATGGCGGGTATTGCCGTCGCGGCACGGCACGGCATTCTGATCCGTAATGCGGCATTTCTTGAAGAACTGGCGGATGTCGATGCGTTGATCGTCGATAAAACCGGGACGTTGACCCAAGGGCGCTTGAGCTTTGTGGAGGCGGTGCTGACGACGGACCTCCCGCGTGAACGGGTGCTGGCGCTGGCGGCTGCGCTGGGTGCCACCAGTAACCATCCGGTGAGCCGGGTGCTAGCGGAGTCGGTGACCGAACCGGGTAAAATCGCGCTGCGTGAGGTCAAAGAGATTCAGGGCGTTGGCATTACTGCGACAACCGATGATGGCGTTGCGCTACTCGGACGGCAGGCGCTGTTTACCCAGCATCACGTAACGGTAGCGCCGCTGCCGGAGCATGAAGGCCCGGTGGTCGGGTTGGCGCTCGATGGCGTTTTCCTCGGCTGGTTTCTGCTGGAAGATACCCTGCGCCCGGAAGCGCCTGCGGTGATTGCTGAACTGCAATTGCTAGGCGTTAACCGTGTACAACTGCTGACCGGCGATCGGCTGGCGGTTGCCGAGCGCGTGGCACAGCAGGCGGGCATTAATGAATTGGCGGCTGAAGCGCTACCGGCGGAAAAACTGCGTCAGGTGCAGGAGATGGTTGATGACGGCTGGCGGCCAATGGTCGTCGGCGATGGCATCAACGATGCGCTGGCTTTAAAAGCCGGTGCGGTGGGTATCGCGATGGGCGGCAGCGGTGCGGATATCGCGCTGGCGTCGGCGGACGTGGTGCTGGCGGGCGGTGATTTGCGCCGCTTGCCGAGCGCTATCCGCCTGAGCCGTAAATGCCGTGCGACGCTGCAGGTGAACGTCTTTATTGGGCTGGGCTGGACGATTCTTATCGTCGCCGCGGCGGCGATGGGATTGCTGGGTTCGGCTGGCGCGCTGATTGCGGCGGTGCTGCATAATTTGAGTACGCTGCTGGTGCTGCTCAACACCGGTCGCTTGTTGCAGTTCGATGAGACCCACTAAACGGAGCGTGGCAAAACCGCGTTGCCACGCGCTTTCTTGCGCTACAGCGCTCTGACGTTGCCCTGATACACCACCGGGCCGGAAGGCCCTGGCAGCGGGGAGCCGCCAGGCGGTTCCAGGCTTATGGCCAATATGGTTTGATTATCCAGCGCCTCGGCGGGGAGCTTGAAGGTATTACCGTCGCGCTGGGTGATTAGCCCGAGTGAGCGCGGTGGGGCACTGCCCTTGATCATCCACAGTTGCAGGGTTTTATCGCGCGGCAAGGTGACATCCAGCGCCGAGACCTGAAGCGTGGAAACCGATTTATCCAGCATCACCACGAACTGCCGTTCGGACTGCTTGTCGCTAAGAATGGCAATGGTCTGCAGCGCAGGCGCAGCGTCTGGTTTTATCACCTGAGTGAAGACGACGACCCCGCCCAGCGCAGCGGCAAGCGCCCAACCGAGCCAGAATAGCGGACGGTTTTGTGCCGATGAAACGGCGTGAGCGGTCTGAATTGGCGCCAGATCGCGTTCGATGTGCTGCCAAAGCCCAGGCGAAGGCGCAACATCACGGCTGGTGACGTCAATAGCGCTAAACGCCTTCTGCCAGCGCGCGACTTCAGCGGCAAAATCGCCGTCTTCATTCAGCCGTTTATCCAGCTGCCGTCGTTTCAGTGGGTCGGTTAGCCCCAGCACATAGATGGCGGCCGACAATACTTCTTTCTCTTCCGTGCTCATAGGCCAATACACTCCCTGAGGTGGGTCAACGCGCGACGGATCCAGCTTTTCACCGTGCCTTCCGGCTGGTTCATCGACAGAGCAATCTCGGTTTGCGACAGGCCGCGATAATAGGCCAGCGCAATGCTTTGGCGTTGCTCTGCGGGTAAATGGTCCATGCAGTGATGAAGTCGACGCGCCTCCTGATGTACGTCGTCGCCGGGAGGCGGCGCTTGAAAACTGTCTTCGGCCTCGCTTATCTCCTCAACCGAACAACAGCGATGCTCATGCTTGCGCAAATAATCGATCGCACGATTCCTGGCGATATGGCTGAGCCAGATTTGCGGTTCGCTGCGCTGCTCGTCGTAATAGATAGCCGATTGCCAGATTTGAATAAAGGTATCGTGGAGGATCTCTTCGGCCCAGTCACGACGTCTGACCATGCGCAGAATGATGCCTAGCAGTTTGGGAGAAAGGAGATGGTAGAGCTGCGCCAGGGCATCTTTATCGCCGCAGGCTATCTGATTCATTAATCCGGCATGAATATGAGGCGCATTAGCTGTCATTGGCTTCCCTTAAAGGTGCAGCCACACCAGGAGTGGCTGCACACAGTATAGGCAATGCTTTACGGCATCAGCACAGTATCGATAACGTCGATGACACCGTTACTCTGATTGACGTCATAGGTCGTGATATTGGCGATGTTGCCGCGCGCGTCTTTAATCTGAATATTGTGCGGCCCGTTTGCCATCACCCACAGCGATTCGCCGTTAACGGTTTTCAGCTCAGCCTTCCCACCGCCGGCTTTAATTTTTTTCTCCAGCGCTTTCATATCCAGCTTCCCGGAGACCACGTGATAGGTGAGCACGCTGGTGAGTTTTTGTTTGTTTTCAGGTTTCAGCAGTGAATCAACGGTGCCCGGAGGCAATTTTTCGAACGCGGTGTTCGTTGGGGCGAACACGGTAAATGGACCACTTCCTTCAAGCGTTGGTACTAACCCCGCCGCTTTAACTGCCGCGACCAGCGTGGTGTGGTCCTTCGAGTTAACGGCGTTTTGCACAATGTTTTTCGATGGATACATCGCCGCACCGCCGACCATGACGGTGCTGTTGTCCATCATTGCTGCCTGGGCAGCACCATTTACGATCAGGGTAGAAAAAAGCATCGTTTTAAGAAATTGTTTCATTTTCACTTCCCTCATTGGCTGTTTTAGGAAGGGTTTATGTGCCCTCATCTACTAATACGAATGAAGAAAGAAAACGGATGCAAAAAAGATGAATTATTTAATCAGGCGGGAAACCGTGGGCCGGTTACGGTATTTATCTTCCCACGGCATCCCGTAGCCAACCAGCAGATCGTCATTCTCCATCTCCCACGCGAAGTACTGCTTCACCGGGATTTCTACGCGCCCAGGCTTTACGAACAGCACGGCAACCGACACGGAGGCTGGCTGGTAGCGTTCAGACAGATGCGCAACCAGGCGCTTCATGGTGCCGCCGGATTCAATCGCGTCGTCAATCACGATGACGTGCCGGTTGGTGATATCAATATTCTGGTGATAGACGATGGTCGAACCGTTGTGGCGGTCACCCGGCGTGTGGGGGCAGGAGATATAGTCCATGCTGATATCAAAATCTAACTGCCGGGTCAGATCGGCGGTGAAGAGGATCCCGCCGGGCACCACGGTAATCACCACGGCATCGCGAAAATCGTGGTTTAGCTGCATCGCTACGTTGCGCACGCCTGCCGCAATCGTCGCTTCATCAAGGATAATTTCGCCAATACGGTGATTGCTCATGTTAACTCCTGGTCTGAGGTTATGACGGTAGCGATGGTGAATCCATCACAATCGAGCATGATTGCTGGTAATAAACATCATCATGCTGCACAGAAAATATCGACGGACGTTCAGCCAACCGAAATCACCGTGTCCTGTAAGATCCCGGCGATGATATCGCGCGCCTCACGGGTCTCGGGAAGCTCGCGGTGTTGCCCGCTGTGATACTGCGAAAGCCAGTACGTCAGCATCCCAAGAACCAGGCGTACGGCGCGCCCCGGCGCAGGTAAAGTCGCTGAGGCCGCACGGGTCAGGCAGTCGGTTATGGCTGGTTGAATGGCGATTTGCTGGTCGCTGGCGTGCTGGATGAGCGTGGCGTATAGCGGTTTCAGGCTACCGCGACGGGATTCGTAGTAATACTTAAGGAACAGTTCTTCCGCGCAGGTGAAGGGCTGCGCGCTAAACCAGGCGTGGGTCTGCTGCTCAAGTTGCTGTAGATGAGCGATCAAACCCTGGGGTAAGGTGATGCACACACGATGCTCCATGATGTCGGGAGAGTCCTGCCTGACGGCAACAGTGGGCTAATAGATAGCGCCACTATGATACATTGTGATAGGTTGTGCAATATATTGATCGTTTGTGGGAGGCGGCCTTGATTGATTATGATGCTTTGCCCGATCAGCGACAGGCGTTTATTCATCAATTGCTGATGAAAACCGGCCGGGTGATTGGCGCAGATGTGGCACGACAGCTTGGGGTTTCAGAACATACGATTCGTCGCGACCTGCAGGAACTGGCGCGTCAGGGATTGTGCAAGAAGGTTTACGGCGGTGCCGTCAGTCAGCTAATTGCTTCAAGTTCTCTCGCCTCGCGTATTGAACAAAACGTCTCTGAGAAGTCGCTGGTGGGGCGCAAATGTGCGGAACTGCTGAAACCAGAATCGTGCGTCTTTATTGATTCCGGCTCAACCTACCTGGCGATGGCGACGTTTATTCCGGAGGACATTGAACTGACGATTGTTACCAACTGCCCGCAAATCGCCGCGGCATTAGGGGCCAGAACCCACGGTGAACTGATTCTTTTGGGCGGTAAAGTGAATCCGAAAACGGGGAGCACGCTCAGCTCAGACACGGTGAATCAGGTGCGGGAGATGGTTTTTGATCAGGCGTTTATCGGCGTCTGCGGCCTGGATCTGCAGGCGGGGTTGAGCGCGGTCTATTATGAGGACGCCTGTTTTAAGAAGCAGGTCATCGCGCAGAGCAATGAGGTGATTACCGCCGTCACGGCAGAAAAAATCGCCCAGGTCGCCCGCTATAAAGTGGTTTCCTGCGAAGAAATTGATGTGATGGTGGTGAGCCCTGACACCCAGACGGTGGATTTCAACAACGGTAATATCCGCATCGAAAGGGCTGAATAGCCTATCTTCCGGGAGGGTGAGAACCTTCCCATTTCGCTACACGATAGGCGTGAAAGCAATGATGATGGCGTGATTTTAATTAAGTTTGAGAGGGATATTGCAGAGATACAGCAGAATGGTGCGTCTGAATGGACTCGAACCATCGACCCCCACCATGTCAAGGTGGTGCTCTAACCAACTGAGCTACAGACGCATAATGGTGCGTTTAATTGGACTCGAACCAACGACCCCCACCATGTCAAGGTGGTGCTCTAACCAACTGAGCTATAAACGCATTAATGGTGCGTCTGAATGGACTCGAACCATCGACCCCCACCATGTCAAGGTGGTGCTCTAACCAACTGAGCTACAGACGCATTGTTGCTTGCGGCAACGGGGACGAATATTAGCGGCAGCGACGGTCGGTGGCAAGCGGAAAATGTGTGATTTCACCCGACTGGAGAACTTTTGCCCATATTGCGCGCGTTTTAGCGCGCTTAGCGAAAATCCGTTGATCTCGCAGCATTTTATTTATCCAACCGTCGGAAGGATGCGATGGAAAATCAGGATGGTCTGTGTGGTTGAGAAATAAATTGTTATAATATAACATATCATTTTTCTCGCATCAGATAAGGATAAATAATCATGAAACTTCTGGGTAAAGTGACGCTGGCGGTGGGTGCGCTGGTGATGGCAGGGCAGGCATTCGCGCATGGACATCACGATCACGGGCAACCGTTAACCGCGGTGGAGCAAAAGGCCGCCGAGGGCGTATTCAACGACAGTGACGTCAAGGATCGCGAACTGAAGGACTGGGAGGGCATGTGGGAGTCGGTGAACGGCCTATTGCTGTCCGGCGACCTGGACCCGGTTTTCCAGAAGAAAGCCGATAAAGATAAGCGCAAAACTTTCGCCCAGATTAAAGAGTATTACCGCAAAGGCTATGCCACCGATGTGAACATGATTGGCATCGAAAACGGCACGATGGAGTTCCATACGGGCGATAAGGTGAGTTCATGCCAGTACCGCTATGCGGGGCACAAAATTCTGACCTACACCTCCGGCAAGAAGGGCGTGCGCTATCTGTTTGAGTGTCAGGATGCTAACAGCACTGCGCCGAAGTTCGTCCAGTTCAGCGACCATATTATTGGCCCGCGTAAGTCCAGCCATTTCCACATTTTTATGGGGAATCAGTCTCAGGACGCACTGCTGGCAGAAATGGATAACTGGCCGACCTATTATCCATTCCAGTTGACGAAACAGCAGGTGGTTGACGAGATGCTGCACCACTAAGTGATAGCGCCGGGCTACATTTGAGTGTAGCCCGGCCAAGCGGAGCGCCGCCGGGAAGGTTAACGCGAGGCGCGCTGAAGGATCACCACATCCGGTTGACGCTGCAGGAAACGCATTCTCAGCATCATCAATACCGCCGCCGACGTCAGACCAATAATAAAGCCCCACCAGAAGCCCGCCGGGCCCATTCGCGGAACCACGATATCGGTCAGCGCCAGCACGTAGCCGCACGGCAACCCCAGCACCCAGTAGGCGATAAAGGTAATAAAGAAGATCGAACGGGTATCTTTATAACCACGCAGAATACCGCTGCCGATAACCTGCACCGAGTCGGAAATCTGATACAGCGCCGCCAGCAGCATCAATTGAGCGGCAAGCGTCACCACTTCCGGATTATCGTTGTACAGCAGTGCGATATGCGTACGCATCAGGGAGGTGAAAATGGCCGTACATACCGCCATGCACACGCCGACGCCGAGCCCGGTGCGCGCGGAAACCTGCGCATCCGGCGTAGAACCCTGCCCAAGGCGGAAGCCCACGCGGATAGTCACCGCTGCCGCTAGCGACATCGGCAGTACGAACATCAGCGAGCTAAAGTTCAGCGCAATCTGGTGACCGGCAACGTCGACGATCCCCAGCGGAGAGACCAGCAGCGCCACCACGGCGAACAGTGTGACTTCAAAGAACAGCGCCAGTGCGATAGGCAACCCCAGAGAAACCAGGCGTTTCAGGATGGCCGCATCCGGGCGGGAGAAACGCTCTTTATTGCGGATATCGCGCATTGAGCCCGCATGGCGGACGTAATAGAACATGCTGAAGAACATCACCCAGTAGACCGAGGCGGTGGCAACGCCGCAGCCTACGCCGCCAAGTTCCGGCATGCCGAAGTGGCCGTAGATAAAGATATAGTTGACCGGAATGTTCACCAGCAGGCCGATAAAGCCCATCACCATGCCGGGCTTGGTTTTCGCCAGACCTTCGCACTGGTTACGCGCCACCTGGAAGCACAGGTAGCCCGGCGCACCCCATAACAGGGCGCGCAGGTAGCCGACCGCTTTATCGGCCAGCGCCGGGTCGATGTTATGCATTGAGCGGATGATATATCCCGCGTTCCACAGCACGACCATAATTAATACGGAGACGAGCCCGGCCAGCCAGAACCCCTGACGTACCTGCTGTGCGATACGGTCGCGGCGACCAGAGCCGTTGAGCTGGGCAATCACCGGGGTGAGGGCTAGCAGTAAGCCGTGACCAAAGAGGATCGCCGGCAGCCAGATAGAGGTACCGATGGCTACCGCGGCCATGTCGGTGGCGCTGTAGCCGCCCGCCATAACCGTGTCGACAAAGCCCATCGAGGTTTGAGCAACCTGCGCGAGGATAACCGGGATAGCCAGCGCTAATAACTGCCGCGCTTCACTAAAGTACTTCTGCACGTGAACACCTGTATTGTTGTTATTTATTCTCGCTATACGCTAGGTATAGGAGACAGAAAAGCCGCCTTAACCGGCAGCAAGAAGAATAAATAGAGGATTTGCTCCATTATTGTAGCGAGGATTTGCTTTTAATCTAGTCAAAAAATAGGTGGAGCGCCGGGGAAGGTAGCAACCTGTTTTCTCAACTGCTATTGTGCGTAGCAGACGAATCGGTAGACGTACCGTAATGATTATCAACAGGAGTTAACTGCATGTTCACTGGTATTGTGCAGGGCACGGCAAAAATCGTGTCCATTGATGAGAAACCGAATTTCCGTACCCACGTTGTGGCGCTGCCGGAACACATGCTGGCAGGCCTTGAAACGGGCGCATCGGTTGCACACAACGGCTGCTGTTTAACGGTCACTGAAATTAATGGCGACCAGATCAGTTTTGACCTGATGAAAGAGACGCTACGCATTACCAATCTGGGTGATGTGAAAGAGGGCGACCTGGTCAACGTCGAGCGTGCGGCGAAGTTTAGCGACGAAATTGGTGGTCATTTAATGTCGGGTCATATTATGACCACGGCGGAAGTGTCTAAAATTCTGACCTCTGAAAACAATAAGCAGATCTGGTTTAAAATTCAGGACCCGACGCTGATGAAATATGTCCTGTATAAGGGCTTTATCGGTATCGATGGTATCAGCCTGACGGTCGGTGAAGTGACTGCCACGCGTTTCTGCGTCCACCTGATCCCGGAAACGCTGGATCGCACTACGCTTGGCAAAAAACGTCTTGGCGATCGCGTGAATATTGAAATCGACCCGCAAACGCAGGCGGTTGTCGACACCGTTGAGCGCGTGATGGCGGCAAAAGAAGCGGCAGCGCAGCAGGCTGCGGCGGAATAAGCATAAAAAAGCCCGGGGCGTTCCGCTCCGGGCTTTTTTGTTTTTAACGGGCGACGCGCAAACCGCTCTCGACGCCGCGCGAGAACATCACCTGCCAGAGCTGAATATCTCGCGCACGGAAAGCACCCGCGCAGGCGTTGAGATAGTAGCTAAACATACGTTTGAATCGTTCAGAATAGTTGTCCGCGATTTCCGGCCAGCATTCGAGGAAGCGTTCATGCCATGCCATCAACGTTGTATCGTAGTCAGCGCCAAAGTTATGCCAGTCTTCCATCACAAAGTGGGGTTCGCTGGCGTGCGCAATCTGGCGTACTGAGGGTAAACAGCCATTCGGAAAGATGTATTTGTTGATCCAGGGATCGACGTTATTGTCCGTACGCTTCGAGCCGATAGTGTGCAGTAAAAACAGTCCGTCGGGCTTCAGGTTTCTGTCGACGACGGAAAAATAGGTGTCATAGTTTTTCGGACCAACGTGCTCAAACATGCCGACGGAGACAATACGGTCAAACTGGTCGTTAAGGTCGCGGTAATCCTGCAGCAGGATCTCGACGTCCAGCCCTTCGCAGCGGGCCTGGGCCATTTTTTGCTGTTCTGCCGAAATAGTGACGCCTTTAACGCTGACGCCGTAATTTTTTGCCATGAACGCCGCCAGACCACCCCAGCCGCAGCCGATGTCCAGCACGCGCATTCCGGGCTGTAACTGCAATTTCTGACAGATGAGATCAAGCTTGGCCTGCTGCGCCTCTTCAAGCGTTTCGGCGTCTTTCCAGTAACCGCAGGAGTATTGCATATAGGGGTCTAGCATGCGGCTAAAGAGATCGTTACCCAGGTCGTAATGTTCTTTACCGACCTGCCAGGCACGCTTGCGGCTTTGCAAATTAAACAGACGCGCAGCGGCAATGCGAAGCGTGTCTTTAATATGGTGAGGGAGTTGCGTTTCTAATCCGGCGCGTAGCACCTTGTCGAAGAAGATATCCAGACGATCGCATTCCCACCAACCGTCCATATAACTTTCGCCAAGTCCCAGCGAACCTTCTTGTAACACGCGTTTAAACAACCGAGGATTTCTGACTTGTATATCGCAGGGAGCATTGCCGTTTACTTCAATGCCTGCGCGGCCTAGCAGCTCGCTGACAATACGATACCAGTCGTCATCCGGTACACTAACTTCTTCTATACACGATGAGCTCATAGCTTCTCCATCCCGACCTGATGATCAGAACCTTAAAACAGCGTAGACGCTTTTTTTGGGTTTGTGAGAAATCTCACGAAATTCGTGAGCCTGCTATCCGACGTAGCACAGAGGAAGGGAAGAATCCCTTGCCGAAAGCCAATCCATGGTTCAACGGGAAGCTATCCTGCTCCCGCTTAATAAGTTCAATCTATATTATTTATGTGATGCGGATCCAGTATAGGACGCTAAGATTGTTGATTCAACTAAAAATCTTAGCGTCCTAATCATTTTCTGAGATATTGATATGAGTGATATTTAGGCGTGAGAAGCGGCGTGTTCCATTTCACGTTCAGCGCGACGAGCGGCTAACTGCATCCAGTAGCCGATGCCTGCGAGCAGCACGGTAACCAGCATCACGCTGGTGGTGGTCAGCAGCGGCGTGGCAATCAGCGTGGATACCGCAAGGCTTGCCAGGAAACACAGCCCTAACTGCAGCGTGTTTTGCAATGCAGCGGCGCGGCCCGTTGCCTGTGGGAAGGGCTTCAGCGCCTGAGCGACGACGATTGGGTAAATCGCCCCGTTTGCAATGGCCATCACGCAGAACGGAATCAGCAGGGCGGTTAACGATGCGTTTTCCGCCAGACCCACGGCCCAGGTACCCACCACGCTCAGCGCGTAGATGACCAGCAGCCACGGCAGCATCTGAGCGCCACGCCATTTTTGCAGCGCGGCGCGACAGCCGTAACCGCCAATCAGGAAGGCGATGGTTTGCGGCACATAGCTCAGGCCAATCACCGTCGGGCTGTAGCCCATCTCATGCAGGATAAACGGCGAACCGGTCAGCCAGGCGAAGAAGCTCGCCGAGCAGGCAGCGTAAATCAGCACGTTGCCGCGGTAATCTTTACTGCGCAGCAGGCGCATAAAGGTCAGCTTTTCTTCGCTGGTGGCGATTTTTTTGTGCGCAGGCTTGAGGCGGAACGCCGGAAGCATCAGCACCAGGGTAATGATAAACAGCGTGGCAAAGATGGCCTGCCAGTCAAAGTGCGCCAGCAGCCAGCTACCCAGCAGCGGGGCGAGCGCCGGAGAGAGCCCAACCAGCGGCATGATGGTGGCAAAAATGCGGTTGGTACGCTGGGCCGGATAGTAATCGGTCACCATCGCCTGCCAGGTCACCGCCGCGGCGCAGACGCCAACGGCCTGAACAAAGCGCAGCACCAGCAGCGTGGTGCCATCGCGCACCCACAGCATGCCAATGCAGCCGATAGCGAAAATGGTTAACCCGGATAGCAGAATCGGCTTGCGACCGTAGCGATCTGACAGCGGCCCCCAGAGGAGCTGCGCGACGGCAAAACCGGCCAGGAACAGGCTGAGACTTGCGCTTACGGCTGATGCCGGCGTCTGCAGGTCTTCCTGAATGGCGGCAAAGGCGGGGAGATACATATCGGTAGCCAGAAAGCCCAATACGCTCAGCCCCGCGAGCCAGACTAAAAATCCTTTCCCAGGTTGCATTAATTTCGCCCTTTTTATCATGAATAAACGATGCCGCTGAGTGTAGAGAGTGCATAACGGCTTGTGAAACGCTAATATTTGAGTCATGGATTCAAAATATTTGAAGGCATAAAATGTGGTCTGAATATTCTCTGGAGGTGGTTGATGCGGTGGCGCGCAACGGCAGCTTTAGCGCTGCGGCGCAGGAGCTTCATCGCGTGCCTTCTGCGGTCAGCTATACGGTGCGTCAACTTGAAGAATGGTTGGCAGTACCGCTGTTCGGACGTCGTCATCGGGACGTTGAACTTACCCCGGCTGGAGCCTGGTTTTTGAAAGAGGGCAGGTCTGTTATCAAAAAAATGCAGATCACCCGTCAGCAGTGCCAGCAAATCGCCAACGGCTGGCGAGGGCAGTTGGCGATTGCCGTCGATAATATCGTGAAGCCGCAGCGAACCCGGCAGTTGATTGTCGATTTCTACCGTCACTTTAGCGACGTGGAGTTGATTGTTTACCAGGAAGTGTTCAACGGCGTTTGGGATGCGCTGGCCGATGGTCGCGTAGAGTTGGCGATTGGCGCCACCCAGGCGATCCCGGTCGGTGGTCGCTTCGCGTTCCGCGATATGGGGATGCTCAACTGGCACTGCGTGGTGGCGAGTACCCATCCGCTGGCACAGATGGAAGGCCCGCTCAGCGATGATGTGTTGCGCAACTGGCCGTCGCTGGTGCGTGAAGATACCTCGCGATCGTTACCGAAGCGAACGACCTGGCTGCTCGATAACCAGAAGCGAGTGGTGGTGCCGGACTGGGCCTCATCGGAAACCTGTATCTCGGCGGGGCTTTGTGCGGCGATGGTGCCGGGGCATCTGGCGCAGCCATGGCTGGATAGCGGGGCATGGGTGGCGCTACAGCTTGAGAACCCCTTCCCGGATGCCGCCTGTTGCCTGACGTGGCAGCAAAGCGAAGCGTCGCCGGCGTTAAGCTGGCTGCTGGAATATCTGGGGGATAGCGAGACGTTAAATGAGGAATGGCTGCGGACACCCGAGTAGGGTGTCCGTGGGTAACGCTTAGCGGCGATAGTCGCGGAACGGGCCGTCGGCCACGGAGCGACGTTCGATAAGGCGCGGATGCACCTCAATCGACTGCGAGGTTTCTCGCTTGCTGACGATACGGTCCATCAGCATGTTAAACGCCGTCTCACCAAGCGAATCTTTCGGCTGGTGGATGGTCGTCAGCGCCGGGGTGAAGAAACGTGAGTTGCGCACGTTATCATAGCCGATCAGCGAAATGTCCTGCGGCACGCGCAGACCCATCTCATCCGCGGCGCACAGTGCGCCCATCGCCATAATGTCACCACCGCAGAAGATAGCGGTAGGGCGCGGCTGCTGGGACAGGATCTGCTGCATTGCGCGATAACCCGATTCTGGCTCGAAGTCGCCCTGCACAATCCAGTTCTTTGGTACGTTGATCTGCGCTTCTTCCATCGCTTTCATAAAGCCCGCCAGACGACCTGCGCCGGTGTTGCGCTCTAGTGGGCCAGGGATGACGCCGATATCGCGATGACCGCGCTCAATCAGGTAACGACCGGCGATATAGCCGCCTTCAAAGGCGTTATCGATAACCGAGTCGGTGAAGTCCGCTTTGGCTTCGCCCCAGTCCATCACCACCATCGGGATGTGTCGGTACTCTTCGAGCATCGTCAACAGGGATTCCGGATATTCGGAGCACATGACCAGCAGGCCATCCACGCGCTTTTGCGCCATCATCGACAGGTAGGCGCGCTGTTTTTCCAGGTTGTTCCAGGCGTTGCCCAGAATCAGGGTATAACCTTTCTCAAAGCAGTTTTTCTCAACGGCTTCGATAATTTCGGCAAAGTAGGCCGCTTCGCTGCTGGTTGCCAGCAAACCAATCGATTTGGTGTGGTTCACCTTCAGGCTGCGGGCAACGGCGCTCGGAGAGTAGTGCAACTCTTTGATCGCCGCCCAGACGGCTTCACGCGTCTCCTCGGCGACAAAACGCGTTTTGTTAATTACATGTGATACGGTTGTAGTGGAAACGTTTGCGCGCTTCGCTACATCTTTAATAGTTGCCATTCCATCTCACTCCAGACCCTGGCCTGCCCCTGATAAAATCGAAAGGAAAACGTTTGCCTTCACACACCCTGACGCAATTTTGTGGATTGCGATTCGCCGGGAAAACGATACAGGACGACAGGAGGGGGTCAATGGCCGGTACGCTTATAAATAAGCGTCGAATTTTGACTTATCCTGACGCAAAGTGGAAGAGTAAAAACAAACATCCTGCTAAATCTGTGAAGATTTTTGCGCAATACTGTGTAAAAATGAGCTAGCTCAGTTTTGCTGTAGCGATAAAAAGGAGAAAAGTTGATGAGTACCGAACTTAAGATGTCACTCACCACCACCGTCATTACCCTTGCGCTGATCGTTGCCGCAGGTTTGACTGCTGTACTGCATTAATTCCTCTGCGAGGGGGCACTCGCTCCCTCCTGTCTGATTGTTACCCATTTAGCAATAATCTTTTGCTGTTTTGTACACTTCTGTTTTTATGTGATTGATGTCATGCTTTTGCCCATTATCGACATGCCGCGTCTGTCGTGCGGCTAACCGGAGCATTTGCATGAAAATTAACTTTCCCTTACTGGCGTTAGCCATTGGGGCCTTTGGCATCGGGACGACCGAATTCTCCCCAATGGGTCTCCTGCCGGTGATTGCAAAAGGTGTGGACGTCTCCATTCCCGCAGCCGGGATGCTGATCAGCGCCTATGCCGTAGGGGTGATGGTTGGTGCGCCGCTGATGACGCTGCTGCTTTCACATCGTGCCCGTCGAAACGCCCTGATCTTCCTGATGGCCATTTTTACCCTCGGCAACGTGCTTTCGGCGATGGCGCCGGACTACACCACCCTGATGCTGTCACGTATTATCACCAGCCTTAACCACGGCGCATTCTTCGGCCTTGGCTCCGTTGTTGCTGCAAGCGTGGTGCCGAAGCATAAGCAGGCCAGCGCCGTGGCAACCATGTTTATGGGGCTGACCATTGCCAATATTGGTGGCGTGCCGGCGGCAACCTGGCTTGGCGAAACCATTGGCTGGCGGATGTCTTTCCTGGCAACGGCAGGGCTTGGCATTATTGCCATTCTGGGGCTGTGGTTCTCTCTGCCGAAGGGCGGGGCAGGTGAAAAGCCGGACGTGAAGCGCGAACTCTCAGTGCTAGTGCGCCCGCAGGTGCTGTCGGCACTGCTGACGACCGTGCTTGGCGCGGGGGCGATGTTTACGCTCTATACCTATATTTCACCGGTGCTGCGGACGATAACTCACGCCACGCCAGCCTTTATTACCCTGATGCTGGTGCTGATTGGCGTAGGCTTCTCTATCGGTAACTACCTTGGCGGTAAATTTGCCGACCGTTCGGTAAGCGGTACGCTGAAAGGCTTCCTGCTGCTGCTGATGGCAATCATGCTGGCAATCCCGTTCCTTGCGCAAACGCAGGTGGGCGCGGCATTCAGTATGGTGGTGTGGGGGGCTGCAACCTTTGCGGTGGTGCCGCCGCTGCAAATGCGCGTGATGCGCGTGGCTCACGAAGCGCCGGGTCTTTCTTCCTCGGTGAATATCGGGGCGTTCAACCTGGGTAATGCACTGGGTGCTGTCGCGGGCGGAGCGGTGATCTCCGGTGGTCTGGGTTACAGCTTTGTGCCGGTTATGGGGGCGATGGTTGCCGCGCTGGCGCTGCTGGTGGTATTCCTGAGCGGCCGTTCCCGTGGTGAAGAGGCACTGGCCAGCCAGTAAAAACAAAAACGCAGAAGGGAGACCTTCTGCGTGATACGAGATAACCCGGCGGAGCGTGGCGATGCCGGGTTATTTTTTGGCTTACGCTGCCAGATTTTCAGCCACAAACGCCCAGTTCACCAGAGCCCAGAAGTGCTCCAGATAGTTTGGACGCGCATTGCGGTAGTCGATATAGTAAGCGTGTTCCCACACGTCAACGGTCAGCAGTGGTTTCGCATCGGTGGTCAGCGGGGTTGCCGCGTTAGACGTTGAAACGATAGCCAGAGAACCATCCGCCTTCTTCACAAGCCAGGTCCAGCCCGCACCGAAGTTTTTCACTGCGGCATCGGTGAACTGTGCTTTGAATTCAGCGAAGGAACCAAAGGATTTAGCGATCGCATCAGCGACGGCACCAGTTGGTTCGCCACCGGCATTAGGTGCCAGGCAGTTCCAGTAGAAGGTGTGGTTCCAGACCTGCGCTGCGTTGTTGAACACGCCGCCTTCAGAGGTACGGACGATCTCTTCCAGCGTTTTGCCTTCAAACGCCGTACCTTTGATCAGGTTGTTCAGGTTAGTGACATAGGTCTGGTGGTGTTTGCCGTAATGATACTCCAGGGTTTCCACAGAAATGTGTGGAACAAGAGCGTCTTTGGCATACGGTAATGCAGGTAATTCGAACGACATTGCTACTCTCCTTTATTATATTTGTACACTCAATAACCATGCATTGAGTAGGGATAGAGTAGCAAATTAAAAGGTGAGATAAAAGATAAGCTTACCCCGTTTATTAACAAACGGGGTAAGTGATTAACGAATTGTCTTTGGTGTCACAACGCGGCGGGCGCCGACGTAGTGACGGACCCAATAGTCTTCACTCAGCGACGTTATCTGGATGTCCTGGCCGGTGCGAGGAGACTGAATAAATTTGCCGTTGCCGACGTACACGCCAACGTGATCGGCGGTACCGCGACCCTGAGTGCGGAAGAAGACCAGATCGCCGCTTTCCAGTTCACCACGTTCAACCGGGCGCGCATCGCGCAGGTGGTACATTTCGTTAGCGGTACGTGGAATACGGATGTTGACCAGATCTTTGTATGCGTAATAGACCAGACCACTGCAGTCGAAGCCGGTGCGTGGGGAGTTGCCACCCCAGCGATATGGCTTGCCTAACTGGCCCATCAGCTTGTTCATCGCCGTCTTCTGTACTTTCTGTACCCGCACTTTGTGCGCGGCAGCGATGGTCGTCGGTTTGGATTCGACAGGGCTGGTGGTGCAGACCTTCTTGTGACCTTTGCGAACCTTGCAGGTCGTGGTGACGCTGGCGGTTTTGACTGCACTGTTTTTCGCGCGGGTTTTAGCGGAGGCTGTCTTTGATTTGCTGGCGGCTGGAGCGACTTTCTTCGCTACGGCTGGCGTGGTTTTCTTCTTAGCGGCAACCGGAGTGGATTTTTTCTTAGCGTTAGATTTATTGTCCGCGTTCTTTTTCTTGCGTTCACTGCTTTTTACAGGAAGCGACTTTTGCGCCGTTGGGGTTTTGGCATGCCCTGTAGCATGCGCCAACGGCGTGAAGGATAACGATGTAAACAGCAATGCACAGAGCGTGAACGACCATTTTTTTATCTGCGCCACTGAACAACCCTCTGAGTAAGATGCAGGCCAAATGTCCTTGCCTGGGTATGGTTTACAAAACCCAACGATTCTAATCCATAAAAACACGAAATGTTAATAGTGTTTTTATGGATAAAACGTTGTTTCGTTAGCAACTGCAAAAAAAAACATCATTTGATACATAATGAGTCAAATAATGAGCAAGCTTTTCATCAGCCTGCCGATAAACTCATATTTATAAAGCAACTTAACGGTTCAGACGATAAAATAGTAAAGCGTGAACAAAATGTTATTTTCTGTTCAGGGTCTGAAACGTTACAATGTCAGACTACTGCCGTAAAAAGAAGTTTGAGGAAGCAAGATAATGAGCGAGACAATTGAAAAAATTCAGCGCCAGATCGCTGAAAACCCGATCCTGCTGTACATGAAAGGTTCCCCGAAACTGCCTAGCTGCGGTTTCTCTGCCCAGGCCGTTCAGGCACTATCTGCCTGCGGTGAGCGCTTTGCCTATGTCGACATCCTGCAGAACCCGGACATTCGTGCCGAGCTGCCGAAATATGCAAACTGGCCGACCTTCCCACAGCTGTGGGTAGACGGTGAGCTGGTTGGCGGCTGTGACATCATCATTGAAATGTACCAGCGCGGTGAACTGCAGCCTCTGATTAAAGAGACCGCGGCGAAGTACGCTGAAGAGCCGAAAGCAGAATAATCGGTTTGCCCGGACAGTGGGCACAGAAATAAAAAAGCGACCTTCAGGTCGCTTTTTTTATGCCGCTATTCTTCAGTTGCTATCGGCAGCGGCCAGCCGCCGAGACGTTTCCAGCGGTTGACGATTTCGCAGAATAGAATGGCGGTCTGCTCAGTGTCATACAGCGCCGAGTGCGCCTGGCTGCTGTCGAAATCCATGCCCGCAGCGGTACAGGCTTTTGACAGCACGGTTTGCCCCAGTGCCAGCCCGCTCAGTGCGGCGGTGTCGAAGGTCACGAACGGGTGGAAAGGATTACGCTTGAGTGAAGCGCGATCGGCAGCAGCCATCATGAAGCTGTGGTCGAAGGTAGCGTTATGCGCCACCATGATGGCGCGATTACAGTCGCTGTCTTTCATGCCCTTGCGCACCATCTTGAAGATGGCATGCAGCGCATCGTACTCGCTGACCGCGCCGCGCAGCGGATTGTTAGGGTCGATCCCGTTGAACGCCAGTGCTTCCGGCTCAAGGTTCGCGCCTTCAAAAGGTTCAACGTGGAAATGCAACGTCGTGTCCGGCATCAGCCAGCCTTGCTCATCCATTTTCAACGTAATTGCCGCTATTTCGAGCAGGGCATCCGTTTTGGCATTGAATCCCGCAGTTTCCACATCAATCACTACCGGATAAAACCCACGAAAACGGTCGCATAGACCATTAAGTTGCACATTGTCGGACATCAGAATCTCTTCACTTAGAAAAAGTAGCGCGCATTATGGCAAATTTTGCCGCGGCTTGGAAAGGCGGGGTAAAAAAACGGGCGCCTTAGGCACCCGTACAGGAGTTAGTTGCCAAGGCCTTTGCCGGCATCTTTCTCTTCGATCAGTTCGATTTTATAGCCGTCCGGGTCTTCAACAAACGCGATCACCGTGGTGCCGCCTTTAACCGGGCCAGCTTCACGAGTGACGTTGCCGCCGTTCTGGCGAATGCGGTCACAGGCTTCTGCGGCGTTGTCCACGCTCAGGGCGATATGGCCGTAGGCGGTGCCCAGCTCATATTTATCTACGCCCCAGTTGTAGGTCAGCTCAATCACCGCTTCATCGCTCTCTTCGCCGTAGCCGACGAAAGCCAGAGAGTATTTATATTCGGTGTTTTCGCTGGTGCGCAGCAGCTTCATGCCCAGCACTTTGGTGTAGAAATCAATGGAGCGTTGCAGGTCGCCGACGCGCAGCATGGTATGCAGTAAACGCATGTTATCCCTCGTCCTTACTTATGAATAATCTGGCTAGTATAGCGGCGGATGGCCGCCGCTATCAATCAACGTGGGATTACAGAGCAGGGTAGTCGGTGTAACCTTCCGCGCCGCCGCCATAGAAGCTTTCCGGACGCTGAGGGTTCAGCTCGGCTTTATGCTTCAGACGAGCAACCAGATCCGGGTTGGCAATGTAGTCACGACCAAAGGCCACGGCATCAATTAACCCTTTCTCAATCAGCGCTTCCGCTTTTTCCGGGGTGTAGGCGCCAGCACCGATAATCGGGCCGTGGAAACGAGCGCGTACTTTTTCGCGGAATGCTTCGCTGTATGGCTGACCACCGGCCCAGTCTGGTTCAGACATGTGCAGGTAGGCAATACCGCGTTTGCCCAGCTCTTCAATTAAGTAGAGCGCATCGGCTTCTTCGTTCGGGCCGTTATCGACGTTCTGGAAGGTACCAATTGGCGACACGCGGATACCGATACGGTCTGCGCCCCATTCTTTGATCCCGGCATCAACCACTTCCAGCACCAGGCGTGCGCGGTTTTCTACGCTGCCGCCGTACTGGTCGGTACGATGGTTAGAGGATGGCGACAGGAACTGGTGCAGCAGATAACCGTGCGCGGAGTGCAGTTCAACCAGGTCGAAACCGGCTTCACGGGCGTTGGCAATCGCCTGACGGAAATCGTTGACGATACCAGGTATCTCTTCCGTTTCCAGCGCACGTGGCATAGAGGTATCAACGCGGGTGGCGTGACCCTTCTCATCGCGCAGCGAAGTACGGGTATTGGCGCTCAGCGCTGAAGGGGCAACCGGTGCTTCACCGTTTGGCTGCAGGCTGGAGTGGGAGATACGCCCGGTGTGCCACAACTGAACGGCGATACGACCATCTTCTGCATGAACGCCAGCGGTGATTTTCTGCCATGCGGCAATCTGTTCAGGGCTGTGCAGGCCAGGAGCACCCTGGTAGCCTTTTGCCTGAGCGGAAATTTGTGTCGCTTCGGAGATGATAAGACCGGAGCTTGCGCGTTGGCGATAGTATTCGGCCATCAGCGGGGTAGGGATGTCACCCGGAACGATGCTGCGCAGACGCGTCAGCGGGGCCATAAATACGCGGTTCGGGGCAGTAACCGCACCCACTTTCAGTGGGGTAAACAGTTTTTCTTGCGACATGGTGACTCCTGAGTAGACCGGTCGTCTAGTGTTTAACGAAATAAAAACGCCGGGATTAGTCCGGCGCGGCAATCAGATTCCTGACGTGTGTCAGCGCGCTTTCAAGCGGCGTTGAACTGCGGGCCATTTTCGCCTGCAGATTCGCGCCCAACCACAGTGAGTAGAGTACCTGTGCCGTGGCTTCAGCTTCGCCGCTGAAGGTAAGGCAGCCTTCACGGCGGCCATTTTCCAGCGCTTGCGCCAGCAGCGTCATAATCTGGCTGGCACCTTTGTTCATTTCCGTGCGCATATCTTCGGAAAGATCGCACACCTCGGCAGAGAGTTTTACGGTCAGACAACCGCTGATAAGCCCCTGCTGGCAAAACTGGGTGAGCGTGTGCTGGTAGTAGTCCAGCAGGCGATCGCGGTAGTTGCCCGCGCCCTGGGTAAAATGCTGAACCAGGCGCTGGTGATAATCGGCAAAGTGCCGTTCCAGCATCGCGACGCCAAACGCCTCTTTTGAACGGAAATAGTGATAAAACGACCCCTTCGGCACTTCCGCCGTCTTCAGGAGTTCGCTAAGCCCCATTCCGGTGAACCCCCGGTGCATACAAAGACGCTCGCCGGTAGCCAGAATGTGTTCACGGGTATCATGTTCAATCAATTTGCTCATGCGATGCACTGTAATAGACCGATTGGTCTAATGCAAATGAATTTTTGAAAATGCAGGTTCACCCGCACGATGCGGGAGAAAAGTTGCGCCCCGGTGATTAAACGTCTTCAATGAGTGTATGACGAGGTAAAAGGGGGCTAACGTGGCGGAGCAACTGGAATTTTTCACGGTTCAAAGTCCGTGCCGGGGAATTTGTCAGTCGGATGAGCGCGGATTTTGCCGCGGCTGTTTTCGCAGTCGTGATGAACGCTTTAACTGGCAAAAAATGAACGATGCGCAAAAACAAGAGGTGCTACGGCTCTGTCGTCAGCGTCTGCTGCGTAAATTACGCGCGGGTAAAGCGACGAATACGGAAGATCCTCAGCAGCCCTCACTGTTTTAAGCGCAAAAGTGCGTATACTCATTCCAACTTTTTTTGTTGAGGAAGTGGTTATGGTTCAACGTATTACCCTGGCACCACAAGGGCCAGAATTTTCCCGTTTCGTGATGGGCTACTGGCGTCTGATGGACTGGAACATGACGCCGCGTCAGCTGGTGAGCTTTATTGAAGAGCACCTCGACCTTGGGGTGACAACCGTTGACCACGCCGATATTTACGGTGGCTACGCCTGCGAAGCCGCGTTCGGTGAAGCGCTGAAGCTGGCGCCGCACCTGCGTGAAAGAATGGAAATTGTCACCAAGTGCGGGATCGCCACGACGGCGAAGCCGGAACACGCGCTGGGTCACTATATTACCGACCGCAACCACATTATTCATAGCGCCGAGCAGTCGCTGCGCAACCTGGCTACCGACGTGCTGGATCTGCTGCTGATCCACCGTCCGGATCCTTTGATGGATGCCGATGAAGTGGCGCAGGCGTTTACCGCGCTGCATCAGAGTGGGAAAGTGCGCCATTTCGGCGTCTCCAACTTTACCCCGGCGCAGTTTGCGTTGCTGCAGTCGCGTCTGCCATTCACTCTGGCCACTAACCAGGTGGAGATCTCGCCAATTCACCAGCCGACCATTCTTGACGGCACGCTGGATCAGCTACAGCAGCTGCGTATTCGCCCGATGGCCTGGTCCTGCCTCGGCGGTGGTCGCCTGTTTAATGACGACGAATTCCAGCCGCTGCGCGATGAGCTGGCGAAAGTGGCGAATGAGCTTAACGCAGGCAGCATTGAGCAGGTGGTGTATGCGTGGGTGCTGCGTTTACCATCGCAACCGCTGCCGATTATCGGCTCCGGCAAAATCGAACGCGTGCGCTCGGCTATTGTCGCGCAATCTCTGGATATGACGCGTCAGCAATGGTTCCGCATTCGTAAAGCCGCATTGGGTTACGACGTTCCGTAATACCAGTAACGCAGGCGGTTTTCACCGCCTGCGTCCTTTCTTCTACGCCGGTTGTTCGGTCAGCGTACCGGGCGGCGGTGCCGTTTCCAGCTGCGAAAGCGAACAGTACAGACGCCATAGAATCGAGGCCAGCTCGCGGGCTGCTGGTTGATGGTGGTGGGCAAGCGTGTCGCAGATTCTCTGCAGCTCCTGAAGTGTGGCGGCCAGCGGGCGCTGCTGAACCCCACGTTCGCTCATCACATCCCGTAGCAGGCTAATACACATATCGCGCACCTGCGACAGTGGGTCGGAGCGGGCTTCCCAGGCGCGCAACTGCCAGACCACGTGCGAGCAGTTCAACAGCACCACGCCCCAGCGCAGTAACCAGCGGCGCGCCGGTTCATCCTGGCTGCTGCTGAGTTGGCTAACATGATGATAAACCAGCGATTCAAATTCATGCTCACTGTTTGCCGGGTGTCGGCTAAGCTGATCAACAAAGTGACGCCGTAACGCCCGAATATGACGGCGGCTTTTGCGCGCGTCTGAGCCGGGGGTGAGCACAGCAAACGCCAGCCAGGCCAGGCCGACGCCGATGATTTTGGCCAGATTATCGTTCAGGAAGTCGCCAAAGTTGTAGACCGGGGGATTGGTCACCGCGATAAAGGAGCCCATAAAGACGATAAGTGAACCCCACAGTCTCGCCTGTTTAGGCATCTGCAGTTTCAGCAGTTGCATTGTCAACAATAGCGGGAACAGAAACAGCATGAACTGCCAGAGATCGCTGATTTGCACCATCAGGCCGAATTTGACGCCAAAGCTGAATATCGACAAGAGGATCAGGGTACGCATCAGCAGCGTGAGCGAACTGAACGGGGACGGTACGTTGGAATAGAGCACGCAACAAATGGCTGCCAGGGTTAAGGCCGCCGCGCCCGATTCCCACTGGGTGCTGATGCTTAGCGCGCCAACGCTGACCAGCGCAAAGAAGGTACGGATGCCGCTCCAGGCGGCTTCAGCGTGGTCGGTATGGCGCATCAGGGCCGGAGCGGCAGGTACGGTAAACTCGGTCACTGCAGTGGCGTTTTCCAGCCGCTGGAGCCAATGGCTGGTGGTGAGATAAAGGCGGCAGAAGTAGCGTAAGCGGTGCCAGAACGCGTGGTGGCGATAATCCTGCGGGTCGCTCGGCGCCAGCGGGGCAATAATTCGCGCGACGGTATAGGCATCGCAGTCTGGCTTCGCCAGTGCCAGCAACAGTTCTTCCAGTACCGGGCGGATGGTTTGCGGCGCATCCGGCCAGTTCATCAGCAGGCGACGTAAGCTGGAGATAACGCTGGTCAGACGGAGTTGCTGGTGCAGCAGATAGTTGAGCAGCGTGTTCTGCCGTCGCAGGCGATAGTGGCTCCAGAAGGCCTGAATACGCAGCAGGTTCATCGTCAGGATCTGGCTTATCACACTCTGGTGCGCGGTGCGGATGGCATCGGTGGTGACCGGTTGCCAGAGCATGTTGGCGTGTTCAAGAAGCCGGGCGTGCATATTTTTAAGCGCCGTCAGCAGGGCGCTGCCGTCTGAGGTGCTGGGCAGGATCATCATCATCAGCCCGCCGCACAGAATCCCGACAATCACTTCACATACGCGCGCTTGAGCAATGTCCCAGAGCCGGGTGGCATCCACTACATTAATAATCGGAAACGCGATAATCGCACAGGTGTAGCCCGCCAGTTGGAAGGCGTAGGCGACGTTGTTAGTGTACATCGCGCAGGCCCAGGTACAGAACGCGAGCCAGCCGGACATCGCAAAAAGAAACAGCCAGGGATCGGTCAGGGTATGTCCGGCAATAAGCAGCGCCGCACAGGCGCCGAGCATACTTCCGGCAATACGTCCGAGGCTTTTACTGATAACGCCGCCAACGGTCGGAAAGCTCACCACTGCGGCGGAGGTCATTGCCCAGTAAGGCTCATCAAGGTTGAGCCAGTAGGCAATGCTCAGCGCGAGACACATGGCAATGGCGTTGCGCATGGCGTAGCGCCATTGCGGCACGGTCGCTTTAAACCAGGGCAATGACCGCCATGTTAAAGCGGGTAAGGTCATTGCTTCCCACCAACAATAGAGACGGTGCAGGTGGTACCGGCAACCAGTACGGTATCCGCTGGCAACGCATCTAATTCAATGCGTACCGGCACACGCTGGGCCAGACGCACCCATGGAATAGTCGGCTTGATATCGGCAACCAGTTTGCCGTCTGTCGCCAGACTCTGGTCGTGGATGGCACGACCGATGCTAGATACGTGACCCTGTAACTTTTTATCATCACTGTAGAGGACTACATCGGCGCGGTCACCCTCGCGGATGTGGCGCAGTTTGGTCTCTTCGAAGTAGCCGACCACGTAGAAGGAGTGGCTGTCGATAAGCGCAAAGACCGGATGCCCGACGGCGGCATAGTTGCCGACGCGGGTTGAAAGGTTAGTGACCCAACCGTCGACCGGCGCTTTTACGTTGGTTTGGGCCAGCTGCCAGCGGGCATGTTCGCGCTCGGCTTTGGCGGCATCAAAGTTGGCCTGCGCTGCTTTCAGCGTCATGTTGGCCGTATCAAGGTCTTCGGCGGAGATAAAGTTCTGCGACAGTCCCCGGCGACGATCCACTTCATGACTGGCGCGCGAGAGGTCGGACTGAGCCTTGGCAAGCTTCGCATTGGCATTCATCTCGGCAATTTTCCACGGCGTTGGGTCAATCTGGAACAGCACGTCGCCAGCGTGGACAAACTGGTTATCCTTCACGTTGAGGGTCAGAATACTGCCAGAAACCTGTGGCGTAATATCAACCTGTTCTGCGCGAATTTTGCCATCACGCGTCCACGGCGATTGCATGTAGTAGTTCCAGACCAGCCAGCAGGCGATGATAGCCAGAGCAGCGATGAGCAAAGTTGAGAAGTATTTTAATTTTTTCATTGAGTTACATCACCACCAAACCAGTATCATCAGCGCCATACACACTGAAAGGGCAAAGAAAGAGAGATCCATCAATAGCGGGTGCCAGATGTCACCGGCATACATCCAGTCACGTAATAAACGATGAATAATCAACCAGAGCAGGAAGCCCAGCAGGACGGCTTTAAATACAGGGGGGAAATAAATAGAAGCACCAACCACAAGGTCTTGCAGCGGGACTCCAGGAATGTGGAAAATAGACTTCACAAGCAGAAATCCTTTGCAATTGAAGAGTTATGGCTCGATAGTGTGTCGTGTTTTGACATACATTCACATCATTTGAAACAGTGTAACTCACGGATCTGGTTTGCGTGCACGTGGCAATTCATTTGTTTTGCTAATTTAAATACTGCACACTATTCTAAAATCAGTATAATAACTTAGCAAGCTAATTATAAGGAGATGAAATTGGAATCGCCATTAGGTTCTGATCTGGCACGGTTGGTGCGCATTTGGCGTGCTTTGATTGACCATCGCCTCAAACCTCTGGAACTCACGCAGACTCACTGGGTCACGCTGCATAATATTCATCAGCTGCCGCCCGAACAGTCGCAAATCCAACTGGCAAAGGCGATCGGCATCGAGCAGCCGTCATTAGTTCGTACTCTGGATCAGTTGGAAGAGAAGGGACTGATCTCTCGCCAGACCTGTGCGAACGACCGCCGTGCTAAACGCATTAAGTTGACTGAGAAAGCGGAACCGCTGATCCAGGAGATGGAAGCGGTCATCAGCCACACGCGCGGTGATATCCTGTCAGGGATCTCCGCCGAGGAGCTGGAGATGTTGACCACGCTCATCCGCAAACTGGAGCAGAATATCATTGAGCTGCAATCGCGCGATTGATACTCATTGATACTCAAAAAAACCCGCGACGTTCGCGGGTTTTTTTTCACCTCTATTTTTCCCAGACCACCACACGGTTTCTGCCCGCCGCTTTTGCGCGGTACATCGCTTCATCCGCGCGTCTAACACACTCTTCCACCGGCACCGACAAATCGACGGCGGTGAAAACGCCCATGCTGATAGTGATAGACTCCGGGAGTTGCGCATGGCTGCTCTGTGTATCGTGTTGACTGATTGCCAGACGAATACGCTCGGCAATCGTTCGTGCCACCTCAGGAGAGGTGTTTACCAGCAGTAGGGCAAACTCTTCGCCGCCGATACGCGCGGCAACGTCATTTTGCCGTACCGAATCCTGCAGGACTTTCGCCACGAACTGAATCACCTTGTCGCCCTGCAGGTGACCATATTTGTCATTGATGCGTTTAAAGTGGTCCAAATCGCTGACAATCACCGATACCGGCTGCCCGTTGGCAATGGTAGGAAGCAGTGTGGTAAACGAGTCGTAGAAATAGCTGCGATTATACAGCCGCGTTAATGGGTCACGGATGGAGTTCTGGTACGAGTCACGGTACTTCGCATTGGACTGGCGGTAGAGCGTGAACACGTCGCAAAACAGCACAAAGATGAGGAACAGGGTGGCGATGGTTTCAAACAGACGCGCTTGATACCAGCTGTAGCTGGCGGTCTCCTGGCCGGTCATCAGCACAAATATCGTGAAAGTATAGCAAGCGCAGAAGAAGGCGCCGCTGTACCAAAAGATATTGCGCAGTTGAGTAATCAGTAAAATAAGTATCAGGGTGACAACCCAAATTCCGACCATCGACCAGCTGATAAGCTGGCTCCATACATTAGTATATTTAAAGGTCACATTATCAATAAAGGTTACGTGAAGTAATGGATTGTTACTTGAATATAACCAAGCCAACTCCATCACGCAGGCACAAAAAATAACGATGGCGCTAAGAATGAAAAAGTGAATTTTACGGCTGTGCATCTCACGTAGTTTAAATACGTAGAGGATGACTGAGGCCATAAACAATATTGCCATTAAGATATTACGGAATACGAAAAATATCAGCGCATCATTGTAATTCGCATCGGTCACGCCACCGCAGAGGAACCAGTCAGGGTAGCTCTTCAACGTCCCCAGCATAAGCAGCGCCGAGGTGGCAAATGCGAAGGCAATGGGCATGAGATAGAGGCGGCGTTTGTCACACGAATATTTCATCACCATGAACACGGCGATCATGGTATGGAAGACCATCAGAAAGATAGTCAGCGTTGGGAACAATATCGGCGCAATAGCTGGAACATTGCTGATAACCGCGTTCGAAAAATAATTCAGAACAAGCGTGCCAATAAGGGTGACGGTCAGGTAAATCAAAAAGCGCTGAAGCGGAAATTTTAACAGCATATATGTGTCCTATGTATGCAACGCCGGGCATGCAATGGGCATCCAGCCCTATACACAGGAAGTGTAATGGATAAACTGTCAGTAAATATTGTCCACGCGCAAATTATACATAAGCTAAATGTCAATTATGCATTCATAGTATGAATTAATTTTTTATTTAAAATAAGTATTAGAAATAATGCTGCGGGGTGGAAAGGTACGTGGCCGTAGCGGCCACGTACGCGAAGTGAGGCTTAACGCGGGGAAACGGTGACCTGGCTACCGTTGCTTGCCATAACCACACGCTGGCCAGCAGAGAAGCGGGTATCGCCCTGTTTCTGCACCACCATGATGGTGTTACCGTCATCTTTACGAATTTCCAGCTCAACGCCCTGGGTTTTATTCATCGCCCCCTGAACACCTTGACCTGCTACGCCACCTGCCACAGCACCCGCCGCAGTCGCCAGGGAACGACCGGTGCCGCCACCGATAGTGTTACCCAGGAAGCCACCCAGAACTGCACCTCCGATGGCGCCGATAACGTTGTTATCGTCGCCGCCCTGAATCTGGACAGGACGTACATGGACGATGGTACCGTAGGTCACGTTCTGGACCTGTTTCGCTTCGGATGCAGAGTAAACATCGCCTGACAACCCGCTGTTGCTGACACATCCGGCCAGGGATAAACCAATCATTGAAACAGCCAATACGCGTAACATCATTTTATGAATCTCCAGTTCACTCAGAATCGCTCTTGTGAGCATCCGTACTAAACGATTATATGGTATTTGATTCGAGCGGTCATATATTCCGCATTTATTATTAATGATAATCCATAATGGCTTAACCAACGTTAAACGCAAGGGAAACTACCCTGCGGGCCGATGGCAGGTATATTGTTAAAAAGTATTATCAGTTAATAGCATTAAGTGTCACTTTATGATTGAGTGTTGACTTTGCAAAGATGACTAAGGACGGCGTATGAAATCCGGGCGATATATTGGCGTGATGTCGGGAACCAGCTTTGACGGTGTGGACGTAGTGCTCGCAGCAATTGATGAAAGCCGTGTAGCCCAGCTTGCCAGCCTCACCTGGCCAATACCGGTAGCCCTAAAAGAGGCCGTGCTCGCCATCTGCCAGGGGCAGGCGCTAACGCTTTCGCAACTCGGTCAACTCGACAATCGGCTGGGGAATTTGTTTGCTGAAGCAGTTATCGCGCTAATGTCTCAGGAGCATCTTGAGGCACACGATATCGTCGCCATCGGCTGTCACGGGCAAACGGTTTGGCATGAGCCAACGGGCGCTGCGCCGCACACGATGCAGATTGGCGACAACAATATTATCGCCGCCCGCACTGGCGTGAGCGTGGTGGGGGATTTCCGCCGCCGCGACATGGCGCTGGGTGGGCAGGGCGCGCCGCTGGTGCCCGCCTTCCACCAGGCGCTGCTGGCGCATCCTGACGAACGTCGGATGATCCTCAACATTGGCGGTATTGCCAACCTCTCTTTACTCGTTCCTGGTATGCCGGTGCGCGGTTTTGATACCGGTCCGGGTAATATGCTGATGGATGCATGGATCTGGCGCAGCCTTGGCAAACCATACGACAAAGACGCCGAGTGGGCGAGCGAAGGCAAGGTTATCCTGCCGATGCTGCAGGATATGCTTAGCGACCCATATTTCTCGGCGCCCGCGCCAAAAAGTACCGGACGAGAGTACTTCAACTACGGCTGGTTGGCGCAGTTCCTGGCGCGCTACCCAGGCCTGCGCCCACAGGACGTACAGGCGACGTTAACGGAATTGACCGCCGTGACCATCAGCGAACAGGTGATGTTGAGCGGCGGCTGCGAACGTCTGCTGGTCTGCGGCGGCGGCAGCCGTAATCCGTTGGTGATGGCGCGTCTGGCCGGTCTGCTGGCCGGAACGGAAGTGGCGAGCACTGATGCCTACGGGATCAGCGGCGATGATATGGAAGCACTGGCATTTGCCTGGCTTGCCTGGCGAACCGTCGCCGGGCTGCCGGGGAACCTACCATCGGTGACCGGTGCCTCGGAGGCGACAGTGCTAGGGGCTATTTATCCGGCAAATCCGCAGCATAATCAGAGTTAACTGACATCTTCTTTTACAGTGGGCCGGTAGACTTAACTTGAACGGGAGTGTGAAAATCACTCCTTGACCAGGAATGTCGGAAGGCCCAACACAATGAAAAAGCTATTTATTGCCGTTCTCCCTTTTATGCTTGCTGGCTGCAGTGCGTACAATCAATTTATGGAACGCATGCAGACCGACACGCTGGAATACCAGTGTGAGGAAAAGCCGCTGACCGTGCATCTCAACAATCAGCGCCAGCAGGTGAACTTTATCTATGACAACCAGCAACTGAATCTCCAGCAGGGGATCTCCGCGTCGGGCGCTCGCTATACTGACGGGATCTATGTGTTCTGGTCTAAAGGTAATGAAGCAACCGTCTACAAACGCGACCACATCGTGTTGAATAACTGCCAGTTACAAAACCCCAAGCGTTGAGATTTTCAGGCGGGCGGCGCACAATAACGCCACCCGTTGACTACTCTCTTAAACGCCATGTCTGATAACGACGATCTGCAACAAATCGCGCATCTGCGCCGTGAGTACACCCGTGGCGGCCTGCGTCGCCATGACCTTCCTGCTGAACCGCTGCCTCTGTTCGAACGTTGGTTACGCCAGGCATGTGATGCCAGACTGGCTGACCCTACGGCGATGGTGGTTGCCACGGTTGATGAAAACGGTCAGCCGTACCAGCGTATCGTTCTGCTTAAGCACTATGATGAGAAAGGGCTGGTCTTCTATACCAACCTTGGCAGCCGTAAGGCGCATCAACTTGAGAACAATCCGCGCATCAGCCTGCTGTTCCCGTGGCATATGCTGGAGCGTCAGGTGATGGTTATCGGCAAGGCTGAACGTCTGTCGACTCTTGAAGTGGTGAAGTATTTCCACAGCCGCCCGCGTGACAGCCAAATCGGCGCCTGGGTATCTAAACAGTCCAGCCGCATCTCCGCGCGCGGTATCCTCGAAAGCAAGTTCATGGAACTGAAGCAGAAATTCCAACAGGGCGAAGTCCCGCTGCCGAGTTTCTGGGGTGGTTTCCGCGTGTCGATTGAGCAGATGGAGTTCTGGCAGGGCGGTGAACATCGTCTGCACGACCGTTTTTTATACCAGCGCGATGCAGATGCCTGGAAAATCGACCGTCTGGCACCGTAATCCCTGAAATTTGTTGTGTTAAGCGCTAGCGCTGAGTGCGCCAGCGCTTTATTCTATAGAGCTTTCGCGTCTGGCGAAAAGTCGTGTACCGGCAAAGGTGCAGTCGTATATAGATGGAGAATTTGATGGCAAGCAGTAACTTGATTAAACAACTGCAAGAGCGGGGGCTAGTCGCCCAGGTAACGGACGAGGTAGCGTTAGCAGAGCGACTGGCGCAAGGCCCGATCGCGCTCTATTGCGGCTTCGACCCTACCGCCGACAGCTTGCATTTGGGGCATCTTGTTCCTTTGTTATGCCTGAAACGCTTCCAGGAGGCAGGGCATAAGCCTGTTGCACTGGTCGGCGGCGCAACGGGTCTGATTGGCGACCCAAGCTTTAAAGCGGCCGAGCGTAAACTGAATACCGAAGATACTGTGCAGGAGTGGGTGGATAAAATCCGCAAACAGGTGGCACCGTTCCTCGATTTCGACTGCGGCGACAATTCGGCTATCGCGGCCAACAACTATGATTGGTTCGGCGGCATGAACGTGCTGACCTTCCTGCGTGATATCGGTAAACACTTCTCTGTTAACCAGATGATTAACAAAGAAGCGGTGAAGCAGCGTCTTAACCGTGACGATCAGGGCATCTCTTTCACCGAGTTTTCCTATAACCTGTTGCAGGGCTATGACTTTGCCTGCCTGAACAAACTGCACGGCGTGGCGCTGCAGATTGGCGGTTCCGACCAGTGGGGTAACATTACCTCCGGTATCGACCTGACCCGTCGTCTGCACCAGAACCAGGTATTTGGTCTGACCGTTCCGCTGATCACTAAAGCTGACGGCACCAAGTTCGGTAAGACCGAAGGCGGCGCAGTCTGGCTGGATCCGAAGAAAACCAGCACGTACAAATTCTACCAGTTCTGGATCAACACCGCGGATGCTGACGTTTACCGCTTCCTGAAATTCTTCACCTTTATGGACATTGAAGAGATCAATGCTCTGGAAGAAGAAGATAAAAACAGCGGTAAAGCCCCTCGCGCACAGTACGTATTGGCCGAGCAGGTTACCCGTCTGGTGCACGGTGAAGAAGGTCTGGTGGCGGCAAAACGCATCACCGACAGCCTGTTCAGTGGTTCCCTGAGTGCGCTGAGCGAAGAAGACTTCGCGCAGCTGGCGCAGGACGGCGTGCCGATGGTTGAGATGGATAAAGGTGCTGACCTGATGCAGGCGCTGGTGGACTCCGAGCTGCAGCCGTCTCGCGGCCAGGCGCGTAAAACTATCGCCTCCAACGCGGTCACCATCAACGGTGAAAAACAGGCTGACCCGGAATATTTCTTCCAGGAAAGCGATATTCTCTTCGGTCGTTACACCCTGTTACGCCGTGGTAAGAAAAATTACTGTTTGATCTGCTGGAAGTAATATTCCGAAACGAGGGGGCGTGGGAAACTACGCCCCCTTCTTTTTTGTCGTCTGAGTAGAGCTAATGAACAACATTCTCGCCATTCAATCTCACGTCGTTTTTGGGCATGCGGGCAATAGCGCCGCTGAGTTTCCTATGCGTCGCCTTGGTGCGAACGTCTGGCCGCTGAACACGGTGCAGTTTTCCAACCATACCCAATATGGTCAGTGGACGGGCTGCGTGATGCCGCCAGCGCATCTGACGGAGATTGTGCAGGGCATTGCGGCTATCGACCAGCTGAAGCGCTGTGACGCGGTGCTGAGCGGCTATCTGGGCTCTGCGGAGCAGGGCGAGCATATTCTTGGCATCGTGCGTCAGGTCAAAGCGGCGAACCCGCAGGCTAAATTTTTCTGCGACCCGGTTATGGGGCATCCGGAAAAGGGCTGCATCGTGGCACCGGGCGTGGCGGAATTCCATAAGCGCTATGCCATGCCGGCAAGCGACATCATCGCGCCGAACCTGATTGAGCTCGAAATTCTCGCCGGCCGAGACGTGAAGGATGTGAACGATGCGGTGCTGGCTGCGCGTGAACTGATCGTTCAGGGGCCGGAAATCGTGCTGGTGAAGCATCTGGCCCGTGCAGGATACAGTCAGGATCGCTTTGAGATGTTGCTGGTGACGGCGGATGAAGCCTGGCATATCAGCCGTCCATTGATCGACTTTGGCGCGCGTCACCCGGTGGGTGTGGGCGATGTGACCAGCGGTCTGCTGCTGGTTAAACTGCTGCAAGGGGCTAGCCTTCGCGATGCGCTGGAGCATGTCACTGCGGCGGTGTACGAGATTATGGTAACGACGAAAGAGATGGGTGAGTACGAGTTGCAGGTGGTGGCAGCGCAGGATCGTATTGCTAAGCCGGAGCACTGTTTTAGCGCGACTCAGCTGTAAACTTTGCGTTCGGCGCCATTTCCGGCGTCGCGAAACTCGTCCGGGCTACAAAATTTGTGGTAGCCCGGATGAGGTGCAAAGCGCCGACTCCGGGGAGCCAGCACACTACTATTACTTCAGACCTTCAGCCGTCATGGCTGCCGCCACTGCAGGACGCGCCGCGACGCGCTCCATGTAGGCCGCAATATTTTTATATCCCGCCATTTCCAGTTTCACAGCAAACGCCCAGCGCAGCACGGTAAACAGATAGGCATCGGCGATAGTTAAGCGTGAACCGCTGATCCACTGCGCGTTCGCCAGCGATTCATCGATGTAGGCCAGCTTCTTATCCAGCAGCGCGCGCGCCGTTGGTTTGTAATCTTCTGGGGTATCCGGGCGGAACAGCGGCGTAAAGCCTTTGTGCAGTTCGGTCGCGATATAGTTCAGCCATTCCAGCGTTCTGTAACGATTGATGGTGCCGACCGGCGCCAACAGTTGGCGATCCGCAACGCTATCGGCGATGTATTGCATAATCGCCACACCTTCCGTTAGCAGAGTGTCGTCGTCCAGCAGCAGTGCGGGAACCTGGCCTTTCGGGTTGACCTTCAGAAAATCGTCACCGTTTTCCATACGTTTGTGCATCAGGTCGACGCCGATAAGCGTGAAGTCCTTTCCGCTCTCCCTTAAGGTGATGTGCGATGCAAGGGAACAGGCGCCGGGTTTGTAGAACAATTTCATGGGTAACTCCTTCAGACTTGGTTATTTTTGTTTTCCCTCGGCCGAAGGGCAGCAGAGGGATATGGAGGTATGTTAGTGCCTGAGGCAATAAAAAAAAAGCCGCTAACAGAAGTTAGCGGCCTAAATATTTATTCGTTTCCCGATGACGTTATACGGAAGCGACTTTACCGTCAGCAGCAGGTTTTGCGTCGTCCTGAGTCATACGGTTCAGTTTCGGCGCGGTCAGCAGCATCAGTACGGCGATAACGGCCGTTGCCACACCAATCTGCAGGAATACGTGGCCATAAATATCCAGGGACATCAGCGGGTCGGTCACGTTTTCTGGAACCGCCATCTGGCCAGCTACATAACCACCGATGATGTTTGCACCTGCGGTAGTCAGGAACCAGCTACCCATGATGAAGCCCATCAGACGCTGTGGAACCAGCTGTGCCACCATCGCCAGACCCAGACCAGAAATCATCAGTTCACCGATGCTCTGCAGGCCGTAGCTGATGATCAGCCAGTTAACGGAGACGATACCCGCGTCGGATGCGAATTTCGCGCCCAGCGGCAGCACCAGGAAGGCACCGGAGCACAGCACCATACCAATCGCGAACTTGGTCGGCATTGGCAGGTTGTCGCCCATCTTGTTATAGATAGCGGCCAGAATCGGGCTACCGATGATGATCCAGAATGGGTTCAGTGCCTGATACTGTTCCGGCTCAAACGCGATACCCAGGATAGAGTGTTCAACGTTACGAATCGCGAAGAAGTTCAGAGAGGTTGGCATCTGGCTGTACAGCACGAAGAAGATAATTGCTTCGAGCATCAGGATGAACGCCACGATCATCTTACGGCGCGGCGCACCGCTCATTGCGAAGGTTTCTTTACCAAAGATGAACACGATACCCAGTGCAATCACGCCCAGAACCATACGTGCGATGCCCTGGTTGTGCAGCAGCCAGGTGGCAACAGCAACCAGAATCACCACGCCAACGATGGTCAGCAGCAGGTTGCGGTAGTTGATTGGCTCGAAGTCAGGTTTGGAACCGTACTGTTTAACCCAGCGCTGGCAGAATGCGAAGTTAACCACGGTGATCAGCATACCGACGACGCTCAGCGCGAACGCGGTGCTCCAGCCGTATTTCGCGGCCAGCCACGGGGTTGCCAGCATGGAGAAGAACGAACCGATGTTCACGGACATGTAGTACATGGTGAATGCACCGTCCAGACGCGGGTCGTCTTTTGCATAGCAGGTAGAGAGCAGGGAAGACGGGTTGGCTTTAAACAGGCCATTACCCACGGCGATTGCCGCCATACCCATATAAACGATGCCTGCATCGTGACCAGACCACGCGACCAGCGCATAGCCGATAGCCAGAACCACGGCACCCAGCATAATCACACGTTTCGTACCCAGTACTTTGTCGCCCAGCCAGCCGCCGATAGCAACCAGACCGTACACTAATGCACTAAAGGAAGAGAACAGCGTGATGGAATCTGCTTCTGACATACCCAGCTGTTTAACCAGGTAAACGGCCATAATGCCTTGCAGGCCGTAGAAACCGAAACGCTCCCATAACTCGATAGAGAAGATGAGATAGAACGCTTTAGGTTGTTTGAAGGCGTTTAAGCTTACGCTTTCAGTTGGTTTATTGTTTGCAGTAGACACATATACCTCTTATTTACATCCCATTCTAATGGGGGGTGTACTGGGCGGAGTGCTCATTGGCATCCGCCTTATAGTTATTCTGGAGGGAAACGGGAAGTAATGTTCACTATCCTGCGCTTTCAGACAAGACCTTTGTAATACTCCGTTACAAATAAAAAGGGTGGAATAATTAACCAGACATATAAATGTTATTTAGCGTTAAATTTCACGCTTTAATTTTAAGCGGTTTTTTATTCTGAAACAGAGGGGCTAAAACGGCAATTCAACGATATCTTCTGCTGATTGCGCTTTTGTGTAGTGATATAGGCTGGATTCTGAAAAATAACTGGATGATCATATTGTGCGTTACGGAGGATTCATCCTAATGATGTAAGAAAAATGCTCGTAAAGAAACATAAATGCAACATCATGTTGTGGTCATGATCTGGTCAGTTTTTGTATAGAAAATTTCGTTGGTGATGGCCTATTTAATCTATAAAAGCGTTATAAAGGCGTTGGATGTGCCAAAAAATGAATAATTAAATGAGATTAAACGCGGTCTAGTCACTCGGAAGGGGGCGGCGGGTCGACTTGCCACGCCGCGAAAAATGGGCTACAGCTCCACTTTCTCTTTAAATTCACACAGATCTTCAATGATACAGGAACCGCAACGAGGCTTACGGGCGATGCAGGTGTAACGACCGTGCAGAATCAGCCAGTGGTGGCAGTCCACCTTAAACTCGGCGGGAACCACTTTCAGCAGCTTCTCCTCCACCTGTTCGACATTCTTGCCCGGCGCAAACTGCGTACGGTTACAGACGCGGAAGATGTGCGTATCGACGGCGATGGTTGGCCAGCCAAAGGCAGTGTTCAGCACCACGTTCGCCGTTTTACGCCCAACGCCCGGCAGCGCTTCCAACGCCGCCCGGTCTTCCGGAACTTCACCGCCGTGCAGTTCCAGCAGCATGCGGCAGGTCTTGATGACGTTCTCCGCTTTACTGTTGAACAGGCCAATTGTCTTGATGTACTCCTTCACGCCGTCGACGCCCAAATCGAGCATCGCCTGCGGCGTGTTCGCCACCGGGTAAAGTTTGGCGGTTGCTTTGTTGACGCTCACGTCCGTCGCTTGTGCGGAGAGCAGAACCGCAATCAGCAATTCGAACGGCGAAGTGAAGTTGAGTTCGGTGGTCGGGTGCGGGTTGTTGTCCCGCAGCCGAGTTAATATTTCAAGACGCTTCGTTTTGTTCATCAGGCTTTCTCTGCCCCATCCACGTTCACGCTATCAGCGGCAATAACCTGCTGAGCATGACGTTTCTTAGTCCGTTCATCGATAAGATATTTGATAGCCAGCAGCATTCCCAGACCGATAAATGCACCCGGTGGCAGCATCGCCAGCAGGAAAGGGGTGTCGGTATGGAAGACTTCAATGCGTAGCGCTTTCGCCCAGTGACCCAACAGGCCATCCGCGCCGTCAAACAGCGTGCCGTTGCCGAGCAATTCGCGGATAGAACCCAGCACAAACATGGTGCAGGTTGCGCCCATGCCAATCGCAAAACCGTCCAGCGCCGATAGCGCCGGCCCTTTTTTGGCAGCAAACGCTTCTGCACGCCCCACGACGATGCAGTTGGTGACGATAAGCGGGATAAAGATCCCCAGCGACTGGTACAGGCCGAACGCATAGGCGTTAATCAGCATCTGCACGGCGCTGACCACCGACGCAATAATCATCACGTAGATGGGAATGCGAATTTCCGCCGGTGTCCAGCGACGCAGGCTGGAGATGGCCAGGTTGGTCAGCGTCAGCACCAGCGTGGTGGCAAGACCCAAACCGAGGGCATTGGTGGCGGTTGATGTGACCGCCAGCAGCGGACACATCCCTAAAAGCTGAACCAGCGCGGAGTTATTCTTCCACAACCCCTGGACAATAACCTCTTTGACTTCGCTCATCGTTTATCCTCCACAGGCTTGCAGTTGTGACAGTTTATCGGGCAGCGTTTGGGCATACAGCCCTGCACGTTTTACCGCATTCACTACCGCACGAGGGGTAATGGTCGCCCCCGTGAACTGGTCGAACTGGCCGCCGTCTTTCTTCACTGCCCACTGACTATCGTTCGCACCGTCAATTTTTTTACCGGCGAAGAAGGTTATCCAGTTGGACAGGCGAAGCTCGATTTTATCACCCAGCCCCGGCGTTTCATGGTGCTCAGTCACGCGGGTGCCAAGTACGGTACCGTTAAAATCGGCACCAACCAACAGCTGAATCGCGCCGGAATAACCGTCCGGCGCGGTGGCTTCAAGTATGGCGGCGACCGGCTTATCGTCCTGACGGGCGATATAAATCTTATGCGCGCCTTTGCCAAGCTCCGGAGCTTCCACCACAAAGCAACTCTGCAGCAGGTCATTATTATAGCTGTCCGCCGGAATGACCTGCTGGAACAGGGCGTTTTGCTGCTTCTCGGCCTGGTCGTCGATGGTGTGCTTGGTCAACTGGTTGATCGCTGCCGTCAGCCCGGTAGAACCGGCTGCGAACAGCGCCAGCGTGACACCGTGTTTACGCATGGTCTTTAACATCTGAATCCTCAGCGGTGTCCGTAAACGCGCGGGCGCGTGTAGTAATCAATCAGCGGTACGGTGATGTTGGCTAACAGCACCGCAAACGCCACACCGTCCGGGTAGCCGCCGAAGCTGCGGATAAGCCAGACCAGCAGACCCGCCAGCGCACCAAAGATCAGACGACCTCGGTTGGTGGTAGAGGCGGTGACCGGGTCGGTAAGAATAAAGAACGCGCCCAGCATGGTCGCGCCAGAAAGCAGGTGCATCTGCGGTGAGGCGACGCTTTCCGGGTGGAATAGCCAGCCGAGCGTTGAGCAGACGGCCAGGCTCACCAGGAAACTGACCGGAATATGCCAGCGAATCGCTTTTTGCCATAGCAGGAATAGACCACCGACCAGATAAGCCACGTTGACCCACTGCCATCCCGCACCGGCCAGTGCGCCGTGATAAATCGACGATTTTAGGATCTCATCTACCGGATGTCCGGCATGAAGCGACGTTTTGAAGGTATCGAGCGGCGTCGCCTGGCTAATACCATCAACGCCCATTTTCAGCGCCGTCATGTCCTGACCCGTCGCGGTATGACCGCTGAAGATCACCTGCAGCGCGTCCATAAAGCCCGGCACGTTGGCGGCGATATCGTGCGGCGGTAGCCAGGAGGTCATCTGTACCGGGAAGGAGATCAGCAGCACCACGTAGCCAATCATCGCCGGGTTAAACGGGTTCTGACCCAGGCCGCCGTAGAGTTGCTTGGCAATAATCACGGCAAACCCGGTACCGAGGACCACCATCCACCACGGGGCAAACGGCGGAATACTGATGGCCAGCAGCAGGCCGGTCAGCAGTGCGGAGTTATCGGCGAGCGTCTGGCCGATATTCTGTTTGCGCAGACGCAGCACCAGCGACTCGGCAAGCCAGGCGGTAAGAATAGCAAGAACCAGTTGAATGACGGTTCCCCAGCCAAAAAACCAGCTCTGGACCACAATGCCGGGCAGCGCGGCAATGACCACCAGCAGCATAATGCGCGACGTCTGGCGATGGTTGTGGGTATAAGGGGAACTTGCGATTTTGAAAACCATTTAATCCTCGTTAACGGCCTGAGCGGCTTTCCTGGCTTGAACACGAGCAATAGCGGCAGCAACGGCAGCTTTGCGTGGGTCGTCGTTGGCGGCAGGTTCATTCATCTCTGTCGCGGCGGCCTTGCGCGCTTTGGCTCGCGCGATGGCCGCCTCAACGGCAGCTTTACGCGGGTCGACAGCTGTCTCTTCAACGGTAACGGCTTGCGCTTCAACTGGCTGCGCCGCTTTGCGCGCTTTGGCTCGCGCGATGGCTGCCTCAACGGCAGCTTTACGCGGGTCGACAGCTGTCTCTTCAACGGTAACGGCTTGCGCTTCAACTGACTGCGCCGCTTTGCGCGCTTTGGCGCGCGCGATGGCGGCTTCAACGGCGGCTTTGCGTGGATCAACCGCTTCATCAACACTAGTGGATTCCTCCGGCGTTGATTGTGCAGTTTTACGTGCTTTAGCTCGGGCAATAGCCGCTTCGACGGCGGCTTTGCGCGGGTCGACAGCTCCGTCAACGGCAGCGGGTTCTGCTGCATCTGTCGGGGGATCTTTGCGTGCTTTAGCGCGAGCAATGGCCGCTTCAACCGCGGCTTTACGCGGGTCGACAGCTTCTGCCGTTGCCTGCTGTTTTTCCGCCTGCGCGGCGCGAGCCTGAGCTTTGCGCGCTTCACGGGCGGCAGCCACGGCGCTGTTATCCGGCACGGCGCCAGCCTGAATCACAATCGGCTGCGCGGCCTGCTGCTGTTTTTCTCGTACGCGAGCCAGGGCAGCATGAATCGCATCCTGATCTTTGGCGGCAGGCTGAACGGCAGCTTTTTTATGACGCGCTTCACGGGCGGCTTTCTCACGTTCCAGACGTTGCTGACGTGCTTCGAAACGGGCTTTGGCTTCTGCGGCGCGCTGTTCTTCCTGGCGAATGGCGTTGATTTCGGCCTTTTCCTGACGGAAGTACTGCACCAGAGGAATGTTGCTTGGGCAGACCCACGCGCAGGCACCGCACTCGATGCAGTCGGAAAGATTGTGTGTCGTGGCTTTGTCATGCTGCTGGCCTTTGCTGAACCAGTACAGTTGCTGGGGCAGCAGATCTGCCGGGCACGCATCGGCGCAGGCGCTACAGCGAATGCAGCCTTTTTCCTCTTCCACTTCGCCCATTTCAGCGGCGGAAGGGGCCAGCAGACAGTTGGTGATTTTGACCACCGGCACATCAAGCCAGGGCAGGGTAAAGCCCATCAGCGGGCCGCCCATGATTACCATCTGATCGTTGGTCGGGCAAAAGCCTGCATGTTTGAGCAGATGCTGTACCGGCGTACCCAGTCGCGCCCAGACGTTACCAGGTTGGCCAACCGATTCACCGGTCAGCGTGACCACGCGCTCGGTCAACGGTTCGCCGTCGATTACCGCGCGTTTTACCGCATAGGCGGTGCCGACGTTCTGCATCAATACGCCGATATCTGACGAACGGCCGCCGTGCGGAACCTGTTTACCAGTCAGAATTTGCGTTAGCTGTTTTGCGCCGCCAGACGGGTATTTGGTTGGAATAACGCGCAGGCTAATACCGTGACAGCCCGTGAGTACCGCGCGCATCATTGAGATAGCCTGCGGTTTATTATCTTCGATGCCGATAAGCACCTGCTGCGGTTGCAGAATATGCGCGAGGATCTGAATACCTTCGACAATCTGCGCCGCGCAATCCTGCATCAGGCGATCATCAGCGGTGATGTACGGTTCGCACTCAGCGGCGTTGATAATCAGCGTGGTGATTTTATCGCCGCCGCCGCGCAGTTTGTTGCCCGTTGGGAAGCCCGCACCGCCTAAACCGGCGACGCCAAACTGGTGGATTCGTTCGATAAGTGCGTCGCGGCTATGGTTTTTGTAATCATTCCAACCGTCACGAGCTATCCAGCGGTCTTCACCGTCGGCTTCAATAATGACGCTCATCTCCGGCAGCGCGGAAGGGTGGGCGGTGGCATGAGGCTCAATCGCCACGACTGTCCCGGACGTCGGGGCATGAACCGGCAGCATGCGTCCCCAGCCGCGCGTTAGAGGCTGACCACGAAGCACGTGATCGCCAGGCTTCACGCTCAGTTCACCTTCTGCGCCAATATGCTGCTTCAACGGAATAACAAAACGCTGGGCAAGGGGAACCTGGCGCAGCGGGGTACCGTTAGACTGGGTTTTCATTTCAGGCGGATGAATGCCTCCGTCGAAATCCCAGATTTTGTCTTTTCTGAAGGCGGAGAATAGCTTAAGCATGGTGTTCCACAGGAATGATTCGTACCGGGATAGTGTGCAGATCCCACTTCCAGCTGTCGGTTGTCGTTTCGACAGGGCGTAACTCGATGCACTGCGTTGGGCAAGGGGCCACGCACAGGTTACAGCCGGTGCACAGGTCGCTGACCACCGTATGCATGGCGCGGGTCGCGCCAATAATGGCGTCTACCGGGCAAGCCTGAATGCACTTGGTACAACCGATACAGTTATTTTCATCAATGATGGCAAGCATGCGCGCTGGCTCAACTGCCGCTTCGTCACCGCCGATCGGCTGCGGGTCAACGTTCAATAGCGTGGCAATTTTCAGCATCACGGCTTCGCCGCCGGGCGCGCAGCAGTTAATTTTTTCGCCGTTGCTGACTGCTTCCGCGTACGGGCGGCAGCCTGGGTAACCGCATTGCCCACACTGGCTCTGCGGCAGCAGCTCATCAATTTTTTCAACTACTGGGTCATCCTCAACGGCAAAACGGCGTGAGGCATAACCTAAAATGACGCCAAAAATCAGCCCTAATAGGCTGATCGCAGCGACAGCAATCCAGAAGGTCATCATTACAACTTCACCAGCCCACTAAAGCCCATAAAGGCTAATGACATTAAACCAGCGGTAATCAGCGCAATAGCGTTGCCCTTGAAAGGGGCAGGAACGTCGGCAACCACCAGACGCTCGCGGATGGAGGCGAACAGCACCATCACCAGCGAGAAACCGACGGCGGCAGAGAAGCCGTACAGCGCCGATTGCAGGAAATTGTGGCCAAGGTTGATGTTCAGCAGCGCCACGCCGAGTACGGCGCAGTTGGTGGTGATAAGCGGCAGGAAAATGCCCAGCAGGCGATAGAGCGCCGGGCTGGTTTTACGCACCACCATTTCGGTGAACTGGACGACAACGGCGATGACCAGAATAAACGCCAGCGTGCGCAGGTAAACCAAATCCAGTGGGATCAGAATCCAGGTATCAATCAGCCAGGCGCAAATAGAGGCCAGCGTCATCACGAAGGTGGTCGCCAGGCCCATCCCCATGGCCGTTTCCAGCTTTTTGGAAACGCCCATAAACGGGCATAGCCCCAGGAACTTCACCAGGACGAAGTTATTTACCAGCACAGTACCGATAAAGAGCAATAAATAGTCAGACATCATTCGACCTGTAACAAAAAAAGCCACCTATTATCTGACAAAGCGTCTCGAGCGACAACAGGCTAAATGTGGGGTTATTACGCGTTAGTAAAGGTGCGTTTTACCCGCTGCGAGCGCTTGAGGTACGGCACAATCAGCGCGGCGGCCAACAGCGGAAGCAGCAGTTGTCGTACGGCAAGGTCGTCAGAAATCGGCGAGAAGGCGAAGGCTTTCACCGCCAGCAGGACGCCAATCATCAGCCAGATAATATAGTGCTTTGGCACGTTATGACGGCGTTTAAAGAAGGCGATCGTCAGCCAGAGGGTGTAATAACACATAGCGATAAACGACAAGAAGGAGAGCGCGAGCAGCGTGATATTCGCCGCGCCCATCTCTTTAATCAGACTCAGGGTGTTCGGCGTCAGCAGGACGTAACCAAATTTAACTAACGTTACGCAGATGCTTATTAACTGAACAATCAGCCAGGCCAGCGGGCCAAGCAGCCATCCGCCGATACGTTCCGCAGAATTATCTGACATTGTGTCTCCTGAAAATCAGCGCCAGTGAAGAGAAAAAAATACAGGCCGAGGAGTATAAGCAACTGGCGCTCTGGAAAAAACTACTATTGCACGAATCGCCAAACGGATTTTGGCACCTGACCGACATCGAACAGTCGCCCGCCGGAAACCAGTTCCGCACGACGATGGTCGGCAGCGCGATACATATTGATGATTTCTTCGGTGTTGGTCAGCGAATAGTTCAGGTGATCGTAGAGTTTTTCAAGATTGTCCAGCGAACTGACTTTGCGGAATTTTAATAAATAATCCAGAACGGTCATTTAAGGGTATCCATTTTATAATGTTAGGGCTCACCGTACAGCGTGTTTCAGTCCGTGAGAAAGAACTGAATGACGAAGCGGATAAAGGGCTGTGCAGCCAATAGGTGTATCGACATCCATTTTTATCGAGAGTTCAGCGTATACGACTAAACCTCAGCAGGACGGCCTGGATTATTTGGCTTATAGATGGGAATTACAATAACAGAAAATGTGCTTATTGATTTCGACACAAAAAATGTGATTTTTTAGGCTATCAGGGCGCCTGGCGCGCCCTGACAAAGTGAAATTAACGATTCTCGCCGCGGCTGGCAATCACGTCTTTATACCAGAAGAAGCTTTTTTTACGTTTACGCGTCAGATTTTGCTTATGGTCGACATAAACAAAACCGTACTGTTTTTTGTAACCGTTCAGCCAACTCAGCAGGTCGATAAACGACCACGGATAATAACCTCGGACGTCAGCACCAAGCGCAATGGCTTTTTCCAACGCATCAATATGAACGCGTAGGAAATCAATACGCGGGGTATCCACCACTTCACCATCGACGATAGGGTCGACGGCGCCCAGACCGTTCTCGGTAATATAGATAGGAATATCACCGTAACGCTCTTTGATCATCATAATGCCGTCGGTTAACCCCTGCGGCCAGATCTCCCAGCCCCATTCGGTGTAGACGCTTTCCGGGTTGCGGACGAAGTAGAATAGCCCCTCAACGCCTTGTTCGCCGCTGACTTTCTCTTTCGGTGGCGTTGCGGAAACGGTTTCACGACGATAGTAGTTCAGGCCGATGAAATCGCAGCGATTTTTACGTAGCAGTTCATCGTCTCCCGGGGCAAAACGCGGTACGCCCCACAGCGCCTGAGATTGCGCCAGCAGTTCATCCGGGTAGCGGCCTTTCAGCACCGGATCGTAGAACCAGTGGGTATGGATAGCGTCCGCCAGCGCGGTAGCCGCTTTGTCTTCCGGGCTATCGGTCAGCGCGGAGTGCGGTTGCAGTACGTTAACAAAACCAATTTCACCGTTGATTTGCATCCCGCGGAACGCTTTCACTGCCATGGCATGGGCAATAAAGACGTGGTGGCAGGCCTGAATAGCGCGTGCCGGGTTCCGTACGGAAGGGGGATGGCTACCGGTAATGTAACCGTGCCCAATAAAGACGATGGTTTCGTTAAAGGTGGCCCATTTCTTCACACGGGAACCAAAACGGGCATAGCACAGGCGAGCATACTCTTCGAAAGCTTCCGCCGTGGAGCGGGCTTCCCAGCCGCCTTCGTCCTGAAGCGCCTGTGGGAGATCCCAATGATAGAGGGTAATCATGGGTTCAATATTATGTGCTAACAGGTCATCAATCAGATCGCTGTAAAACTTCACCCCAGCTTCGTTGATCTCGCCGCGGCCGTTTGGCAGCAGGCGAGGCCATGAGATGGAGAAGCGGTAGCTTTGCAGCCCCATTTCCGCCATTAACTGGACATCTTCTTTTACGCGATGGTAGTGATCGACGGCAACGTCGCCGTTTGTACCCTGATAGGTTGTCCCTGGCTGGTGGGAAAAAATATCCCAGATAGACGGGCCTTTACCGTCTTCATTATGTGCACCTTCAACCTGGTACGCTGCCGTGGCAGCTCCCCAGAGAAAATTTGGGGGAAAAGCAGACATATAACACTCCTTACCTGTGTGATAACACGAGTGTAAGGAGTGCTTTTAAGCGGAGCAACCGGTTTCTGAAACCGGTTCCATTGATGAGATCTGAATCACTCTTTTACGATGACGGCGGGACATTTTTTTGCAGCGTTGCGGTAGCGGGTTCCGGCGGCTGGTAGTTATCGATGTGATGCGCCACAAACAGAAGCAGAACGGAAAAACCCAGAATAATCCAACCAATTAATTCAACAATACGCGTCATTACGGAAGTCATGAAATTTTACTTACAGTCCATTGATAAAAGAGAGCCAGGGCAAGATCTTAGCGTGCCTGCGTCACAACGCAAGTTTTCAGCCGAATCGTTTCGACAGATGGTGATTATTTCACCAATCGGCGGGGTGATGGGCCATAATGTTATTAAACTGTTGTATGAAGACTTCAGATGAGTTCAAATAAAGAAATCGATTACAAAATCAGTTCAAAGCACACAAAATAGAGAAGTGAGGCGACATATGAGTGACCAAATCCGTGTGGGATTAGTGGGTTATGGCTATGCCAGTAAGACATTTCACGCGCCGCTCATCAGCGGCACGCCGGGGATGGAGCTTGCCGTCGTCTCCAGTAGCGATGCCAGCAAGGTTCATGCAGATTGGCCTGCGGTACAGGTAGCCTCCGACCCGACGGCGCTATTTACCAACCCTGATATTGACCTGATCGTTATTCCGACGCCAAACGATACCCACTTCCCGTTAGCGAAAGCGGCGCTGGAAGCGGGCAAAAACGTGGTGGTGGATAAACCCTTTACCGTGACACTGTCACAGGCGCGTGAGCTGGACACCCTTGCTAAACAGCGGGGCAAACTGCTGTCGGTGTTCCATAACCGCCGCTGGGATAGCGACTTCCTGACGGTGAAAGCGTTGATCAATGAAGGCAAGCTGGGCGATATCGCTCACTTTGAATCCCATTTCGACCGCTATCGTCCGCAGGTGCGCGCCCGCTGGCGCGAGCAGGCCGGGCTGGGCAGCGGCATCTGGTATGACTTAGGCCCGCATCTTCTGGATCAGGCCGTCACTCTGTTTGGTTTACCACAAAGCCTGTATGTCGATCTCGGTCAACTGCGCCCTGGCGCGCAGTCAACGGACTACTTCCATGCGGTGTTAACCTATCCGCAGCGTCGCGTCGTGCTGCACAGCACGCTGCTGGCGGCGGCGGAAACGGCGCGTTATATCATTCACGGTTCGCAGGCGAGCTATGTGAAGTTTGGCCTCGACCCACAGGAAGATCGCCTGAAAAGCGGGGAGCGTCTGCCGCAGGCCGACTGGGGCTACGATATGCGCGATGGCGTACTCACGACGGTGGACGGTGAAACACGGGTGGAAACGACGCTGTTGACGCAACCGGGGAACTACCCTGCGTACTACGCGGCGATCCGCGATGCGTTGAACGGCATCGGTGAGAATCCAGTACCGGCCGGCCAGGCTATCCAGATTATGGAATTGATTGAGCTGGGGATAGAGTCGGCGAAGCACCGTGCGGCGTTGACGCTGGTCTAACCGTCAGGGTATTGAGCAATCCCGGCAGGCGTACCTGCCGGGATTTTTTTATGCCTGTTTAACGCGGGCGGTAAGCGCCTGTTTTTCGGCCGCGGAAAGGAACGCCATTTCCAGACCATTGATCTGCGCCTGACGAATCTGTGCCGGGTTTAAGCCTGCCGCCGGGGCGGCAGTGTGATACTCGTGCTGAATATCAATGCCCTGAACCGCTGGGTCGTCGGTGTTGATGCTTGCCAGCACGCCGTGTTCAAGGAACGTTTTCAGCGGATGCTGCGCCAGCGATGGCACGGTGCTGGTCTGAATGTTGGAGGTCAGGCAGGATTCAATGCCGATGCGTTTTTCCGCGAGGAAATCCATCAGCGCCGGATCCTGAATGGCTTTCACGCCGTGGCCGATACGTTCAGCGCCGAGGTCGCGAATGGCCTGCCAGATGCTTTCCGGGCCTGCCGCTTCCCCCGCGTGAACGGTGATGCGCCAACCAGCATCACGCGCACGGGTAAAGTGGTTCAGAAACAGATGCCCCGGGAAGCCCAGCTCATCGCCGGCCAGGTCGAGCGCGGTAATACCGTCACGGTGCGCCAGCAGGGCATTGAGCTCTTCTTCGCAGGCCGTTTCGCCAAAGGTACGGCTCATAATTCCGATAAGGCGAGCATCAACGTTAAAGGTTTTGCAGCCTTCTTTAACGCCTGCGATCACTGCTTCAACCACACCCTCGACCGGCAGCTGGTGCGTCATCGCCATATAGCGCGGAGAAAAGCGCAGCTCAACGTAGTGCAGGCCGTTGCGGGCCGCATCTTCAATGTTCTCATAGGCGACACGGCGGACGGCGTCCAGAGAAGCCAGAACCTTCACGCCCCAGTCAAGCTTGCTCAGGAAGCTCACCAGATCGGGTTCATTACTGGTCACCTGTACGTGCGGCAGCAGGGTTTCAAGCGTAGTAGCGGGGAGCGCGAGATTGTACTGGCGGCCAAGATCGAGGATGGTCTGGGCACGGATATTACCGTCAAGGTGGCGGTGGACATCGGTTAAAGGCAGGTTGGTATCAATCATGATCGCACTCATTTTTTAGTTAAAGTGCAAACCATTATACAACATGCCAGTAACCAGTTAAAAGTGTTGAAAAATAGATGCTTTTACAATCGTTTGGGGGGATGCGGGAGTATTTTCAGCATTTTTTCGTGTAGTGCGGTAGATCCAAAAGGGCCTGTTTTAAGATAAAAGTCAAAAAGTGGCAGCTAAAAATAGTAGGAATAATCTTAATATGTTGTTGTTTTTATCCTGATCTGAATAATGCGAATGATAACTCATAAAGGCAACGTTCTATGAAAACCTACGTCATTACCATCATCGCGCTGCTTTTCTTTCCTTCTCTTTCATATTCAGAACAGCAGGAACGGGAATACAACACCTGGTACTTAAGAAATGCCATTCTTTATGACATGACGCAGACCTCAGATGGGTCTCCCGTCATGCTGAGTATCGCCCAGCCAGGTCGAATCGGAGCCAATATGGTGGTGTCTTACCTGGCAGAGGGGCCGTGCGTTAGTGGCACTAAAACATTCAATGTCAATGGCAAAGATATTCCAGCTAAATACAGCTGCGTGCCGGTAGGCAAGGACCGGATCGAACATTTTGCCCTTAACGATTCACAGCAAATCAATGAGATGGTGAATCACCTCGAGTCTGATTTCACCTTGTTGTTGCAGAATAACATCAAGGTATGGGCAGCCAATATCAAATCGCCAAAGTATGGTATGGCGCCGAGGTTTTGATAGGGTGTTCCCGGTAGTGGGGGCACCATGCTGGCGTTTATCGCCACTTTTTTTGCCTCAGGTCGCTTGATTGATTTAATTGACTGCGCTGCATAAAAAACTCCCCACGCGACCGCCCGGAGAGTGCCGTAACTACAGCCCTAACTCGCTAAGCCCTGGATGATCGTCCGGGCGTCGGCCCTGGGGCCAGTGGAACAGGCGTTCATCTTCGCGAATAGGGAGGTCATTCAGGCAGGCAAAGCGACGCTGCATCAGGCCATCCTCGTTAAATTCCCAGTTTTCATTGCCGTAGGAGCGAAACCAGTTGCCGGAATCATCATGCCACTCATAGGCATAGCGCACGGCTATACGGTTACCTTCAAAAGCCCATAGCTCTTTGATAAGCCTATACTCTTGCTCCTTTTTCCATTTTTTCTCAAGGAAGGCCTGCGCCTCAGCGCGTCCGTGGATAAATTCGGCGCGATTACGCCACCAGGTGTCGGTAGTGTAGGCCTGCGCCACTTTCACCGGGTCTCGGCTATTCCAGCCATCTTCAGCAATACGAACTTTTTCAATAGCACTTTCGTGAGTGAAAGGCGGCAGCGGTGGGCGACGGTTGCTCATAAAGATCTCCAGATTGGCGATGTAGACAGATCTGTCTACTTGGTGCTAACGTATCCCCGTCTCCAGAGTTTGTCAACGGTGAAACAACGATGAGTAACGTGGTAAAAAACGGTCCAAAGACCATCAGCGCCAGGGAAAAAATTCTCACCACTGCGCATGCACTATTTTATCTGCACGGTATTCGTGCCACCGGTATTGATAAAATTATCGAGCAGGCCGGGGTGACCAAAGTCACTTTCTATCGTCACTTTCCCAGCAAGAATCAGCTGATTCTCGCCTATCTGGAATATCGCCACACGCGGTGGATGACGTGGTTTAGCCGCACGCTACAGCAGCAAAGTGACGCCGGGCTGGCGCCTGCTGCGGTGCTGGTCGCCACGATGCGGCAGTGGTGGCAACAGCCTGACTTTCGCGGCTGCGCTTTTCTGAATGCGACGGCAGAGATCGGCGATGCGCTGCCCGAAGTTGAGCAGTTGACTCGCGAACATAAAGCCGCCGTTGCCGCCGAACTGGCAGGGCGCTGGCCGGGCCATGAGACGGCGGCGGTAGTTGTGGCGCTGGACGGCGCGATTATGCACGCGCAGATGGGGCTGCCCGTTGAGTCCGTGGTGATGCAACTGGGGCAAATCCTGAATGCGCTGCTACCAGCGGTTAATAGGTCAGCGTAATCACCACCGTGTCGGAATAAACCCCCGCCGAAGGCCACTTCTGCGCGGGGACATTGCCGTAGACCACCAGATTCTGCGGCTGGCCGTCGCTGGAGTACTGTTTCTCCGGGTTGTCAGGCGACCATTCCACCGCATGGGCAGCATCCTGATACAGACCGTAGCTGACGCACTCACCGTCGTGGCAAAGCTGCCGGGCGTTACCGTCCGCGTGCAGGCCATGGCCGATGCCCACCGCATAGGTGGTGCCCGTCGGGCACTGAATGCTGATGTCGGCGGTTGAGCTTGCCTGCAATGTGTCCGCTTCGGCAGGTGATTTGCTGCCAAATTCCATGCTATCGACGTTGACGATTTCGCAGCCATTTTTCACCGTGGCGGTGGCGCTGATTTGATCGGTGACAAGCGTGCCTGACTCCTCGCTGCATGATGGCAGCGATTGCATCGATGATGCCGACGCATAGCGTATCTGAACGCCGGTGGCGTAATCGTAATAATTTCCGGCGCTGATGTTGCTCTGGCCGGGGTTGATTTTACCGATGAGCGGAATGTCATGCTCAACGTTACCCTGGCCGGACGCCAGCGACATATCAATCTGCGCGTAGACGTCACTGTTCTGGCTCAGCGGGTGTCTCAGGTCATACAGCGAGTACAGCGAAAAATAGAGCGGCGTGGTGGACGGCTCATTCTGGCTCATTGGAATCGGGTCGTTTGCCATTAGCTTCAGGCAGGCGCGAACGTATTCCGGTTGCCCGTCGTAGTTGTTGCAGGTGAAGGTCAGCCTGGTGCTGGTCGCGCTGCTAGCGCCAGGCGTAACGGTACCAAAACTCAGCCCCGGCGGGCTGCCGTTCCAGCAGTTTGCCGCTTGAGCGGTGGGAGCGAAGGCCAACATCAGCAGCGCAAACAGGCCGATGATCCCTAGTGAACGAGTTACTGACATAGCGCGTTTATTGACTCCACGGAATGGGTATGGCGAAGCTGTTTCGGTAGCGTCACCTGACAGGATGAAGCGGCCCATTTAACCTCTACATGGCCGCCGGTCGGGGGGTCTTCCAGATAAATCTTTCCTTCATAGCCCGCAATGGTTTGCTGAGTGCCGTGTGCGGGCGCTTCACCGGCTGCGGTCAGTACGTTAACCTGCGCCGAAAACGGCACCGCTTTTCCATCGACCGTTTTCACCGTCATCAGCAACGCATGGGTTTTGTAGATAGTGAACTTAGCCAGCGCGCCGCTGGCGGCTTTCGGGATCAGCACTTCGCCGGTATAGGGCGCACGATAGGCTTCGTCGAGCTGCAGCACATCGATATCCAACCGGTTTTCCTGATATGCATTGAGGTTGTTGAGAAACAGCATACCGTTCTTATCGGTATGGCCAACGGGCCGATGTTCGAGATAAACCGGGACGTCAGGCACGTTTGAAGTATCGACAATGGCGAACGCGCTGCCCAACATGCGGGTAGCGTACAGATGGCCCATAAACAGCCCCAACGCCCCAGACATTGAACCGTAGTAATCGCTGTTATTGTTCTGGCGGTTAAGACCCAGCGCCATATCGCTCCAGTGGTTACGGTGCTGAACGGTCGCGTGCAGCGTTGCGTTATCGCCGCTTTGGGCCGACATATTCCATCCCCAGCCGGGTTTGTTGGCATCAAGAGAGTGGGCCAGGCTGGCCTGTATTGCATTGCCTGCTTTATCGTGGCTGTCCTGCAGCGAAAGGTAATCTTTGTTCTGATTCAACGGCATACTAAAGTTCAGATACACCGTTGTATTGCGCTCATCGCCAAGTTCCCGGGTGAGACTGGTGGCTAAGGTTATCTGGTGGGTAAAGCTTCTTGACCAGGAGAGACCAACGTACTGTGATGAGGCGTCCGGGTAGGTTTGATTTACCCAGCTTATGCCGAAGGTACCGACCGCATCCACGGTGACGCTGGTGAATGCCGAATCTTCCCGCGTGGTCAGGGTATTGTCCGCCAGGGATGACACATCCCGATAGCCTCGGCTCGCCTGCGAATGGTTCAACGCCACGTTAAAACGACGATTGTTCCACTGCCAGCCTGAGCCCCACTGCGTCCCGCTCTCTTGTCCATAGCGACTGTTTGACGCGTTGGCGTGAAGCACCCCAAGCGAAGGCGACAGCAGGTAATCCCAGCCAGCCCCCTGATTGTGCAGGCTGGCGCTTTGCTCGGTATGCAGTCCGAGGGTTGATTTGTTGCTGATCCCGTAGCGCCAATCTCCCACGCCGACAAACTCACTCTCATAGCTAAACGACGAGTAGGTGTAATCCTTTCGTACCCAGCCAGCGCTCACACCCCAGGTGTTCAGCCCGGCGGACAGTAACTGCGTGGCGCCGTAAAGGTCCAGATTGACTACCCGCTGCTGGCCGTTAATATCGGTAATCACCACTTGCGCACCTTCATTACCGGTGAAAATAGGCGCGGTATTGAGCGTAAATTGCCCCGGATCCACCCGCTGTGAAGAGGCCTTCACCCCGCGAACGTATAGATCAACGGTTGATGGCAGGGTGACGCTATCGGTCAGAATATCCTGCGATGAGGTGCTGAAGTTTGGCTGCGTCGAATAGTTATGGGCGATATTGATACCGCCAAAACGCACGCTGTTGTTCCAGCTTTGGCTGCTAGTAAAGCTGTCACCAAGCGTTATGGAGAACAGTTTATCGACGTTTTGGTATACCCAACTGCTCATCAGACGATGAGTACCGCGTTCACTGTCAGTGGCGTTAGTGGAGTCCTGGGTATTAAACGAGGTGCTAAAAAAACCGGGTCCCAGGTCGAACGTGCGCAACTCGCTGAACAGTGAAGCCTCTTGCTCGCCGTTTTCGTGACTGGTGAACGCATTGTAGTTCAGCGCCAGTCCGCGCACTTCCGGCGAGAGCTGAGAGGTGTGAATCAGATGGGAGCCGTTGCGGTTGGCCAGACGGCTATCGCGCCCTAACCACGCTTTGCTGGCGACGATGTTGATATTCTGACTCAGGCTATCGAACGTTACGTCCAGGCCGTCCTGCGAGCTTAAGTCGAAGAAGCCCTGATTCTCTGGTAACGAGGCGGTTTTGATGTCCAGTTTTTTGGCGTCATTGGCCGAGATATACAGTTTATTATCGATATTTTTGGCTTTAACAAAGCCTTTAATGGCCTGTCCGTTAACGATTGCGGACAGGTAGAGCGTTTCATCATTGGCGGCGTATGCGCAGTGACAGAGCAGAAACCAAAGCGGTATGGCCTTACGGAGTAATATCGATGGTCTGTTTTTGCTCATTATCATTCAAATTAAGTGACAAAGATGACGCCGTATTGATTCCTTTTGGCAGGGGCCATTCCTTTTCACTGTTCGGTAGTACGTAGCCGAGTAACCCATTACTCATCGGCACGAGATGGCTGCCGGATAACAGAGTAATGTTGCTCAGCTTAATGTGCTGCGTGCCGTTGTTGCGGATCCTGAGCATCGCCGGGTGGGCGAGATGGTCAATTGATGCGCTCACGTTTTTTAGGTCCACCGGCTGCTCATGGCAGTTCACAAACACCGGGATGGAGTAGCGCAGCAGAAAGCGCACACCATCTTTTTCCGCCATGTTACTGCTGCCGGGCAGTTCATCGATGACCAGACGGTAGGCGTGTTCGGTATCACCGCTGGGCGGCACGGGAAGAATGACGCGGATAAGCTGCTGACGGGCCGCAGGGATTGTGGTCATTGGCGGGCTGACCAGTAAATCCTCGGTTTCACTTAGCGCGTCTGCATTGTTTTGCTGATGCCAGGCGTATACCCGGATTTGTGCACCAATGGCGGCGCTACCGACGTTTTTAACGTAGATCGCCTGCGCCGTTTCACCAGCGCAAAAGCCAACGTTAACCGGGTAAACCTGCAGGGTTGCAGCATAGGAAGAAAGGGCAAATAACGAGCCCAATGTCGCGAGCAGGATGCCCGCCAGTGTGCGTTTCATATGCTACTCCCCAGGAGGTGTATCAGTAGGTGACGGTCAGGGTCACGGTATCGGCATACACACCAGCGGGTGCCTGTGAAAGCGCGTCTGCAGTGACTTTGCCGTAGATAGGAATGACCTGCGCCGTGCCGGTACCGGTTTGTGGAATGCCGGTGGTGGAAAGTTCGCTCGTATCTTCCGCATTGCTATAAAGGGCGTAGGCTACTTTATCGGTACCGTCTTGATTCGACATGTTGTAGTCGTGGCTTTTTTCGCTGCTGAGGTTATAGCTCGTGCCGGTAGTACAGGTCACAGTCGCATTTGCCGAAGCGGTTGCATCGCCGGAATCGCTGGCACGAGAACCAAAATTCATATCGCCCACGCTTATCTGGCAGGATTTCTCAACGGTCAGATTGACATGCATGTCGGCACTTCGAGCCTGGTCTGTTCTTGCTGCGTTATCTGCAAAGGCCGCAGCCGAAAATAAAATGCTAATCGCAGTCAGAGTTAATGCAGTGGCTTGACGGTTAATCATTTTAAAACTCACTAATTTTTCGATTATTTTGGGGTGGGGTGTTAACGGGGGCGGAGAATAAAGATTAAGAAATGTCTTGGATTGAGCAATTGTGCTATGTCTAAGAGATGTGAATGGCAGGATCTGATATTAACAATCGATAGCTAAGACTTAAGGTTTGCGCAATGCCTGACAGCATTGCGCAATGGCGATTAACGCAGGGTGCGAATCGCTGCAATCAGACGTTCGACGCCTTGTTCCAGCTTCACGCGCGGGCATCCGGCGTTGAGGCGAATAAAACCGTTACCTTCTTCGCCGTAGGTGTAGCCCGGCATAATGGCGACCTTTTGCTGCTTAATTAACACTTCCTGCAGTTTACGATCGTCAATATTCAGCGGACGCAAATCAACCCATGCCAGATAGGTTGCCTGTGGCATAAACCATTGCAATTCCGGGAAGGCGGCGTTTAGCGTCTTCTCGATATAACGCATATTTTCCTGCAGATATTCGCGCAGCGCATCCAGCCAGGATTCACCCTGTTCGTAAGCCGCAATATGGGCAACCAGCGCGGGAACGGAAGGGGAAGAGAGGCCATCGCGGTTTTTCAGCGCAGTGAGATAAGCTTCGCGTGCAGCGTCATCGACAATCATGCCGTAAGCGCCGGTAAACGCCGGGATATTGAAGCTTTTTGACCCTGAAGTGAACAGCGCCCACTCGCCGCGAGCCACTTCGCTCCACGGAATATGCTTATAGCCTTGCCAGGTCATATCCATATGAATTTCATCGCTTATCACCCGCACGTTATGTTTTTCGCACAGGGCCGCCATGGTCTCGAGCTCTTCACGCGTCCAGACTTTGCCCGTCGGGTTTTGTGGGCTGCACAGCAACAGCACGCTGTTCTGTGGTTCAGCAAGTGCGGCTTCGAGTTTGCCCATATCGCAGAACCACTGACCATCGTGCTTATCCATCGGCACGCCAACCGCGTGGCGTTGATTTCCTTCGATGGTTTTAAAAAACGCGTCGTAGGCAGGGGTATGTACCACGATGCCGTCGCCAGGTTTTGACCACTGGCGGATCATCTCAGCCACCATATAAATGACGGAAGGGCCGTAGACGAGGGTGTTGGTGTCAATCACCGCCTGAAAACGGTGGGCGTACCAGTGGGCGATAGCCGGAAGAAACTCATCGTTTTTCCAGCGGCTATAGCCAAATACGCCGTGAGAAAGACGTTTGCTCAGCGCGTCCAGAATGCAGGGGGCGGTGGCAAAATCCATATCAGAAATGGTAAACGGCAGCAGGTCGGCGTCGCCAAAGCGGTCGGCAACATAGTCCCATTGGGTGCACCAGGTGCCGTGTCGGTCAATCACCGTTGAAAAATCAAACATGTGGAGATCCTAACGAAGGGAAGATTGGGCTATTTTGCCCCTGTTATGCACAGGGGCAAAGGGCTTTACGCTTGAACGGAGTTCATCAGTACCGACATTTCGTCTTTCACCGACTGTACCTGCGGACCAATGACCACCTGCAGGTTGTGCTGGTTAAGTTTCACCACGCCAATGGCACGGTTGGCTTTCAGCGTATCAACGTCCACCTTGTCCATATCGTTTACCGACAGGCGCAGACGGGTGATGCAATTGTCGAGCGAGACGATATTCTCAGCACCGCCCAGTGCCTGAAGGATTACCGGCACGTTGTAGCCAGATTTCCCGGTTGCACCGCTGGTGGTGTGCTCTGTCGCAGGTGCAGTATCCACATCGCGGCCCGGCGTTTTGATGTTAAAGCGCACGATAGCGAAGCGGAAAATCGCATAGTAGACCGCGAACCAGACCGCCGCGACAACCGGTACCAGATACCATTTGGTCGACAGGCCGTGCAGGATACCAAAGACCACGAAGTCGATGATATTGCCGTCGGTGTTACCGATGGTCACGCCCAGTACCGCCATGATGGTGAAGCCCAGACCGGTCAGCAGCGCGTGGATAACGTACAGCACCGGTGCGACGAACAGGAACAGGAATTCCAGCGGTTCCGTTGTGCCGCCGACGACGCAGGCAATCACGCCGGAAATCAGCAGGCCTTTAATTTTATGACGGTTTTCCGGGCGAGCGCAGTGGTACATCGCCAGCGCCGCGCCAGGCAGGCCGCCGAGGAACGCCGGCATTTTTCCCTGAGACAGGAAGCGGGTCGCACTTTCGGAGAAGCCGTGAGTGGTCGGGCAGCTCAGCTGCGCCTGGAAGATAGTCAGCGCGCCGCTGACGTCGTGGCCGCAAACGTCCATGGTGCCACCCGCTTCGGTAAAGCGAATCAGCGCCACCAGAATGTGGTGCAGGCCAAACGGCAGCAGCAGGCGTTCACCGGTACCGAAGATCATCGGGCCAAAATCGCCGGCGCTGTTGATCATATGACCCAGCGCGTTGATGCCCATCGCGAAGATTGGCCACACCAGTGGGATCACCAGACCAACCAGACCCAGCACAACGGTGGTGATAATCGGCACAAAACGGGTGCCGCCAAAGAAGGCCAGCGCATCCGGCAGACGAATGGTGTGGAAGCGCTCATGCAGCATCCAGACGATAATCCCGCAAATAACCGCGCCGAGAATACCGGTGTCGATGGACTGAATGCCGATAATATTCTGAATGTTATTGGCTTTCAGGATCGCAGCGTCGGTGGTTGGCAGAATGCCTTTGGCGGTCAGCCAGAAGTTTACCGCCAGGTTCATCACCGCGTAGCCGACAAAACCAGCGAAAGCGGCGACGCCTTTGTTATCACGCGCTAGCCCCAGCGGGATGGCGATACAGAACATCACCGGCAGGAAGCTAAAGGCGAAGGAGCCAACTTTACTCATCCAGATAAAGACGGCCTGCAGGAATGGGGTATCGAGCCACGGCAGCAGCGTGGTGACGTCATGGCTGCTAAGCGAGCTGCCGATCCCAAGCATGATCCCACAGAAGGAAAGCAGGGCAACCGGCAGCATAAAGGTTTTGCCAAGCTGCTGGAAAAACTCCCAGAGGGTGACTTTTGGTGCGGTATTCGCCGTCATTAAACGACTCCTTAATCCTGAAAAAAGGGTTTCTAACAATCACGGGACAGGAAGATAAAACGTTTTACCATTTTTTAGTGAGAAACAAATCACAAAAGCAAGTGATAATAAGGTTTATAAAGTGAGTCTATTGATAAAACGTTTTATCTCTTGAGTAAAAGGAGCCTCGCTGGAACCATGGCGATTGCAAAAAAAGTCACCATTAACGATGTTGCACTGGCGGCCGGCGTGTCCGTCAGTACCGTTTCGCTGGTTCTCAGCGGTAAAGGGCGAATATCTTCCGCGACGGGTGAGCGCGTCTACCAGGCGATTGACCAGCTAGGGTTTGTGCGTAATCGCCAGGCCGTCTCGCTGCGCGGTGGTCAGACGGGGGTAATTGGCCTGATTGTTGGTGACCTTTCGTCACCGTTTTATGCCGAACTGACCGCGGGGATGACCGCCGCCCTCGAATCACAGGGCAAAATGGTGTTTTTGACCCAGGGCGGGAAACGGGGCGAGCAGATGCTGCAACGTTTCGATGCGCTGGTGTCGCAGGGCGTTGACGGGGTGGTGATCGCCGGGTCGGTCGATCAGGCCGCTGAACTTCGGGCCAAAGCGGCAGAAACCGAAACGCCATTGGTGTTCGCTTCGCGCGCCAGCTACCTGGATGAGGTTGATATCATTCGCCCGGACAATATGCAGGCGGCGCAATTGGTGACCGAGCACCTGATCCGTCGCGGTCACCAGCGTATCGCCTGGCTCGGTGGGCAAAGCTCATCGTTAACCCGCGCCGAGCGGGTTGGCGGCTACTGCGCCACGCTAATTAAGTATGGGCTGCCGTTCCATAGTGATTGGGTGCTGGAGTGTGAGAGCAGCCAGAAACAGGCGTCAGAGGCCATTACCGGCCTGTTGCGCCATAACCCGACGATTAGCGCCGTGCTGTGCTACAACAGCGTGATTGCGATGGGCGCATGGTTTGGTTTGATGCGGGCAGGTAAGCAGAGCGGTGAAGACAGCGTCGAAAGCTATTTTGAGCAGCGCGTGGCGCTGGCGGCGTTTGCCGACGTGCCGGAAAAGGCGCTTGATGATGTGCCGCTGACCTGGGTGACAACGCCGGCACGGGAAATGGGGCAAAGCGTTGCTGAGCGTATTTTGCAGCGTATTGATACCGGGCAAGGCACGGCCAGAAATCTGATTATGCCGCCGCGGCTGGTGGCGCGGAAATAGGGTCCGGAGACGCTCCCGGCGTCGCGATGCTCGGCCGGGCTACAATACCGTAGGCCTGATAAGCGTAGCGCTATCAGGCACGAAACGACCCGTAGCGGTAATAAAAAAGCGCCTTTAAGGCGCTTTTTTATTTATGGTGCTGGGATGGTTGCGGGTTCATCCGGCTGGGTTAAGCCCGGCATACCGAACATGCCGACAAAGTCTTCCAGCGGCATTTTCTGCCCGTTCAGCGTGACCTGGCCTTCACCGTACTGCAGGCTGCTGCTAATCGCGTTGTCCTGAGTGGTGGTCAGACGGAACATTTGGCCCATCGCTGCCAGACCCTGAACCTGCTGCGCGGCCAGTTTGGTCGCATCTTCCTGCTGATAGCCTTCAAGACGCGCGACTTGAGTCATCAACTCGGTTGCCATCTCCATTGGGATCACCAGCTTGGCATCCAGCGATTTCACGCCACGATCGACCTGCTGCGCCAGTGTGGTCGCTTCGCCGGTCGCCTGCGCTGGTTCTTTCAGCGCCAGGGAGAGGTTCAGCGAGCTTTCGCCTTTGGCGTTTTTCCAGCTCAACGGTGACAGTGTCACTACCGGGTCACCTTTCAGCAGAATAGGTAGGGTGTTGAACAGCGCGTCGACCGCTTTTTGCTGATACAGCTCTGGGTTCTGCGCCAGATCCGGCTGCGCCATCAGCGCTTGAGTCTGCGCCTGATACTGCTGGCTGAACTGATGCATCGCCACACCGTCAATACCGTCAACTTTCAGCGTCAACTGGCCGCTGCCGAAATCCTGATTCTGCAGCTTGAGATTATTCAGCGTGTAATCGAGTTGGCTGTTAATCTTTTTGCCATCAGGCGTCAGGGATGATTTCCCCGCAATGGTCATACCGGTTAATTCGGCCAGATCTTTTCCTTCGACGGAGATCGCCAGGCGCTCCAGGGAGAGGGTCTGGTCACCGATGCGCTCCTCAAACGAGGTCAGCTTGCTGGAGCCGTCAGTTTTCAGGTTGTTGAAGGTGAACTGCACCTTCTGATCGTATTCGTTAACCGCGTTGACCTGGCCGCTTTTCGCTTCACCGGTCAGCGACACCAGGCTGCCCTGGCTATCCGCAGAGAGCACGAAATCGCCGCCGCTGAAGGTGACCTTCTCGGCATCTTTTTCGTAATCCAGCGGTTTGAGCGCAATGGCGGATTCAGTATCGCCGTTGTAGCTGATGCGGGTGTTGATATCGAACGGCGAGGTGCCTTTGGCGATGTCGAACAGCGGTTTGGTCACCTCATTGTTGACCAGCACGGTATTCACGCTTGCCATTGCAGGGGCAAGGTTGAAGGACTTCAGCGACGCCAGTGGGATTGGGCCGTGGCTGACGGACTCATCCAGAATCACGCTCTGACCCGGTTTTAACCATGAATTTTCCGCGCCAGCCAGCGGTTTCACCACCATTTTTAGCTGGCTGCTGAAGACACCTCGCTGGTAGTCCTGATAGCTAATCTCAAGACCGGCTTCCGGCGCGCTCAGCTTCAACTGGGCATTCGCCTGAGAGACCATTTCCGCAATATGTGATTCCAGTTGTTTGCCCGTGTACCAGGCTCCACCTGTCCAGACCACCCCTAAAGCGACGATAATACCTGCGGCTACCAGCGTTTTTTTCATAGTATTTGTCCATAAAATGAAACCAGGCGGGGAGGCCGCCTGGTTGAGTCATAAGGCTATGCAAAAGAGTAGCAAGCCTGTCCTGAAACTTCAGTATTTACTTTAACTTATTATATACACGCGCTAAACGGCCGCTGCCGCTGACCTGAATCGGGGATTCATTCGCCGCGACGAACGCAGATTCGCCCGGCTTCAGCACCAGACGCTGGTCGTTCTTGCTCAGTACGGATTCTCCGTCTACGCAGAACAGAATGGCGGCGCCATCCTGAGCCAGCGTGGCTTCGCTGGCGCTAAGGGTGTGCAGGGAGAAGGCGAAATCCTCAACCGGAATCGGGAAGTCAAGCGCCTCGCCGTGCTGCGTAGGCTGAGTCAGCAGTTCGTTTGCCGGTTTGGCGGTGAATTTGACGTTCGCCACCAGTTCCGGGATATCAATATACTTCGGTGTGAGTCCAGCACGCAGGACGTTATCGGAGTTTGCCATCACCTCAAGCCCGGTACCGCGCAGGTAGGCGTGCGGCGTTTCGGCGTAGAGGAACATCGCTTCACCAGGGTTAAGCTGAACAATGTTAAGCAGCAGCGGGGAGAAGAGGCCGCTGTCGTCTGGATAAAATTCAGCAATCAGGCGAATCGCATCCCAGGCTGGACCTTGCTGGGTTTCCAGCGCCGCGCGCAGCACTTTCAGCGCGTGGGTTTTCTCATCGCCCTGCATATTGAGCAGCCCAGCGAAGAGGGCGCTCAGGCGCTCGCTGGTCGGCTGGGCGATAAACTCACCGATAGCCGGGTTTGCGTCAGCAACCGGCTGCAACAGTGATGCGATTTCTGCAAACTCACGGAAGGCGTTCATCGCCAGGAACGGTGTTAGCGCAAAGACCAGTTCTGGCTTGTGGTTTGGATCTTTGTAGTTACGCTCGGCGGCGTCCAGCGGGATCCCGGCGGCGTTTTCCTTTGCAAAACCGACTTCCGCTGCTTTTTTGCTCGGATGGACCTGAATAGAGAGCGGTTGTGCGGCGCAAAGCACCTTAAACAGGTAAGGTAACTCGCCAAAGCGGGCGGCAACGTTAGCCCCCAGCAGCGTGGTTTTATTGGCATCAATCACGTCGCGCAGCGACTGCACGACGCCGTGGCTGTCGGTAATCTTTGAGCTGCTCTTCGGGTGCGCGCCCATCCACAGTTCTGCCATCGGCAGACCTTCAGGATTAGCCATACCGTAGAGTTCCGTTAACGCAGTTTTGCTGCCCCAGGCATAGTTTTGCACTGAGTTGATGAGTTTTTGCATTATCAAGCCCTGTTTCAATGTGGATTCTTTGGGCTGTATTAAAGCAAAAAAATGCGCTGTCGTATGCCGTAGAAATAAAAAGTCGTACTTGTCTCAGTTTTTGTTAAAAAATTGTGTACGATAGGGTGACTCGCTTTTAACCTGGGCAAATGGAAAGACTGCCCTTCATAACATCATCAAAGCAGTAAGTGAGAGCACAATGTCGAATAAACCTTTCTACTATCAGGATCCTTTTCCGTTAGAAAAGGATGAGACCGAATACTACCTGTTAAGCAACGACTACGTTTCCGTCGCAGAATTTGAAGGGCAGGAAGTCCTCAAAGTTGCCCCGCAAGCGTTGACGCTTCTTGCCAAACACGCCTTCCACGATGCTTCCTTTATGCTTCGCCCCGCGCACCAGCAGCAGGTTGCCGATATCCTGAACGACCCGGAAGCCAGCGAAAACGATAAGTATGTGGCGCTGCAGTTCCTGCGTAACTCCGATATCGCGGCGAAAGGTATCTTGCCGACCTGTCAGGACACCGGTACGGCGATCATCATGGGTAAAAAAGGTCAGCGCGTCTGGACCGGCGGCGGCGATGAAGCGGCGCTGGCTCGCGGCGTGTACGACACCTTTATTGAAGACAACCTGCGCTACTCGCAAAATGCCCCGCTGGATATGTACAAAGAGGTCAACACCGGCACCAACCTGCCGGCGCAGATTGATCTCTACAGCGTGGACGGCGACGAATATAAGTTCCTGTGCATCGCCAAAGGCGGCGGCTCGGCGAACAAAACCTACCTCTACCAGGAAACCAAAGCGCTGATCACCCCAGCCAAGCTGAAAAACTACCTGGTTGAGAAGATGCGCACCCTCGGCACCGCGGCTTGCCCGCCGTACCATATCGCCTTTGTGATTGGCGGTACGTCTGCTGAAGCCACGCTGAAAACCGTGAAGCTGGCGTCGACCAAGTATTACGACGGTCTGCCAACCGAAGGTAACGAACACGGCCAGGCATTCCGCGACGTAGAGCTTGAAAAAGAGCTGTTGGTGGAAGCGCAGAATCTGGGACTCGGGGCGCAGTTTGGCGGTAAATACTTTGCCCACGATATCCGCGTGGTGCGTCTGCCGCGTCACGGCGCGTCCTGCCCGGTCGGGATGGGTGTTTCCTGTTCCGCTGACCGTAATATCAAAGCCAAAATCAACCGCCACGGTATCTGGATTGAAAAACTGGAAAATAACCCAGGTAAATACATCCCAGAATCGCTGCGTAAAGCGGGCGAGGGCGAGGCGGTGAAGGTTGATCTGAACCGTCCGATGAGTGAGATCCTCAAGCAACTGTCCCAGTACCCGGTCTCTACGCGCCTGTCGCTGAGCGGCACTATCATCGTGGGCCGCGACATTGCGCACGCCAAGCTGAAAGAGCGCATGGACAAAGGCGAAGGGCTGCCGCAGTACATTAAAGATCACCCGATCTACTACGCGGGCCCGGCAAAAACGCCTGAGGGCTATGCTTCTGGCTCACTGGGGCCAACCACCGCAGGGCGTATGGACTCCTACGTTGACCAACTGCAGGCGGAAGGCGGCAGCATGATCATGCTGGCAAAAGGTAACCGTAGCCAGCAGGTAACCGATGCCTGCCACAAGCACGGCGGCTTCTACCTCGGTAGCATCGGCGGCCCGGCGGCGGTGCTGGCGCAAAGCAGCATCAAGAGTCTGGAGTGCGTGGAGTACCCGGAGCTGGGTATGGAAGCCATCTGGAAAATTGAAGTGGAAGACTTCCCGGCGTTTATCCTGGTGGATGACAAAGGCAACGACTTCTTCCAGCAGATTCAGGCGTCACAGTGCGCCCGCTGCGTGAAATAATCTCTTTTACCGCCCTTCGGGGCGGTTTTTGTTTCTCCGTTCATACTTATCTTTTTCGCAAGAGCAATGTCACTTCACAATCACTTTGAATTCAAGGAGAAGGTAATGACAACGTCACGCCGCGAAAGCGATTCTATGGGGCCGATTGAGGTTCCCGCCGACAAACTGTGGGGCGCGCAAACTCAGCGCTCACTGGAGCATTTCCGGATCTCCACCGAGAAAATGCCGCTTTCGCTGATTTATGCCCTGGCGCTGACCAAGCGCGCGGCGGCTAAGGTTAACCAGGATTTAGGCCTGTTAGCGGCAGAGAAAGCCGAAGCCATTATGGCGGCCGCCGATGAAGTCCTGAAAGACCAGCACCTCGACGAGTTCCCGCTGGCTATCTGGCAGACCGGCTCCGGCACCCAAAGTAATATGAACATGAACGAAGTGCTGGCTAACCGCGCCAGCGAACTACTGGGCGGTGAACGAGGCATGTCGCGCAAAGTGCATCCGAATGATGACGTGAACAAAAGCCAAAGTTCGAACGACGTCTTCCCAACGGCGATGCACGTGGCAGCGGTGATCGCGCTGAGAGAACACCTGCTGCCGCAACTGGCGGTATTGCAGGAGACGCTGCGCCAGAAATCGGAGAGTTTCCGCGATATTGTCAAAATTGGCCGTACTCACCTGCAGGATGCGACGCCGCTGACGCTGGGCCAGGAGTTCTCCGGCTGGGTGGCGATGCTGGAGCACAATCACCGCCATCTTGAACAGAGCTTACCGCACCTGAGCGAACTGGCTCTGGGCGGCACCGCCGTGGGAACCGGGTTGAACACCCATCCAGAATACGCGGTACGCGTGGCAAAAGAGCTGGCATCGTTGACCGGGCAGCCGTTTATCACGGCGCCGAATAAATTCGAAGCGTTAGCGACCTGCGATGCGCTGGTTCATGCCCACGGGGCGCTAAAAGGGCTGGCGGCATCGCTGATGAAAATCGCCAACGACGTTCGCTGGCTGGCCTCCGGCCCGCGCTGCGGCATCGGCGAACTTTCCATTCCGGAAAACGAACCGGGCTCATCCATCATGCCGGGGAAAGTGAACCCAACCCAGTGCGAAGCGATGACCATGCTGTGCTGCCAGGTGATGGGCAACGATGTGGCGGTCAATATGGGCGGCGCGTCCGGCAACTTCGAGCTTAACGTCTATCGCCCGATGATTATCCACAACGTGCTGCAATCTGTGCGTCTGCTGGCCGACGGCATGGAGAGCTTTAATGAGCACTGCGCGATAGGGATTGAGCCTAACCGCGAGCGTATCAATCAGTTGCTTAATGAGTCGTTAATGCTGGTGACGGCGCTGAATACCCACATCGGCTACGATAAAGCGGCGGAGATTGCCAAGAAAGCGCATAAAGAGGGGCTGACGTTGAAGAACGCGGCGCTGGCGTTAGGTTATCTCAGCGCCGAGGAGTTTGACCGCTGGGTACGACCAGAAGAGATGGTCGGGAGCCAGATAAGCGGGGCTTAATCCGGCGCTAACCACAGGTGCAGCCGCTCAATCATCAGCTTAAGCGGCTGCGCTTGCGGCTTATGCCGGTGCTGGACGTTATCGGCATCATAGTTCAGCAGTTCACCAAGATCCGGCACGCTGACGCCATTGCGCCCGGAAATTACCGCAATCAGTGGGCCAGGACAGGCGTACTGTATCTGTTTCTGCTTGCCGGCGTACCACACGCGGGCAATCGGCTGTACCTTCACCGGGCGTTTGATTTTCAGCTTCGCCTGCTGCGGCAGCGCCGCAATATCCTGATATTCACGTTCCAGCCTCGACTGCCACTGCTCACGGGTCCACGGCGGCACCGCACGCGGTGACTTCAGGCTTTTTTCAAGCTGCGCCAGTACTTCATCGCGGGTCAAATTCTTGATGATATGTTTATTCGCCCAGCCGAAACGGATGGTACTCGGGTCGGAGAGCAGGGTAATCGAGCGGTAGGCATTGAGGGTGATCAAACCGGGAATATAGCGGTGAACCCATTCAAAACGGGCCACTGACGGCAGGCCAGAATCGACGGTGATTATCTGCTCCAGCGCGGCCTTTAGCGCGTTGATATGCTGCACGCGTGCGGCAAGGGCTTCATGCTGCTCGCTGGTTGCCTGCAAGCAAATTGCACCGGGCAGGCGTACCGCCGCCTTGCTGCTGAGGTTCTCCGACTGCTGCTGAATAAACAGGTGGTTAAAGTGTTTCAGCGCCATCTCAAAAGCGGTTTGCCCCAGATGCTGGACGACCTGAATCTGAGATAGCGGCGCGTGCTCCGACGTTTTCTTTACTTCAGGCAGCTCAAATATCCGCGCGGTAAGCAGACGACAAGCGGAGAGTTCATCGCGCAGGTCCAGTAGATTACGCTCTATCTGGCGAAAGGTGTCGGTCAACCGCTCAACGAGGTCGTAGCTGGCCATGATTAGCTCTCCGTGATGCAATTAGTTACAACATACTATCAATGCCGTTCACTATAAGCCAGAATCTGGCACCGTGCAAACCGCGGTCAGCTAGCCGCGGGCAGGGAGATATGGTGGTAGATAGGCCAGGTCAGGTTGAAACGCGCGCCGCCCAGCGGGCTGACGTCACAGTGCGCCTGTCCGCCCATTGCCACGGCGATAGAGTGGACGATAGCCAACCCCAACCCGCAGCCGCCGGTCGCCCGGTCACGACTTGGGTCGAGGCGGACAAAGGGCTCGAATACGCGTTCACGCTCGCCTTCGGCAATGCCGGGGCCGTCGTCATCGACCTGCAGGCAAGCGATGCTTTCGTGCAGCATCAGGCTAACCTGAATGCGCGACTGGCTGTAGCGCATAGCGTTGTTGATAAGGTTGTCGAGCACGCGCTCCATCAGGCGCATATCCAGCGCGCCGTAATCCCCCGGCGTAATCTGGTCGACTGTTACTTCGCGTTGTGGATTGACCGCCTGCACATCTTCAACGTGCGTTGCGATCCACTGCGGCAGGTCTGGCGTGGTCAGCGAAAGCTCGGTCTGCGGGCGGTCGAGGCGAGCGTAGGTCAGCAGTTCTTCAATCAGCGCCTCCAGCTGTCCAATATCGCGATTGAGCGCCAATGACTCAGCTTCTGTCAGGTTTTCACTCATCTCCAGCCGATAGCGCAGGCGCACCAGCGGCGTGCGCAGTTCATGGGCAATACCGTCAATCAGCTGTTTCTTACTGGCAATCAGCGCATTGATGTTATCGGCCATCTGGTTAAAGGCGACGCCAAGACGTTCGAAGCTGGACATGCTGTCAAAGTGAATTCGCTCGTTCAGATGCCCCTCGCCAAAGCGCTGAGCGGCGCTCTCGAGGCGCAGCATGTCCTGCCAGTGCGGCCGCATCCAGATAAATACCGGGAAGGCGAGTGAGATGGCGATAAACGCCATGAGTGCAATATCCAGCAACCGCATCTCATGCATAAAGTAGAGGTAGGGGATTGGTCCGACGGCCAGCACATAGTGGCTGCGTGGAATACGCTGAATAAAGGTGTACTGATCATCAAGCGCGACGATATCGCCTTCGCGTAGGTGCTGCATCGATCTTTCGCCGAGCTGGAATTTGCTCAGCGGCTCAATGCGCAGGTCAAACGACAGGTTAAGATCGAGTTCGTTAAGTGTCTTGCTCCAGTTACGCGGCGGAATTTCACGCAGTTCGCTACGCATCAGATACAGAGAGCTTTTCATCAGATCGTCAAGCGACTGACGACCAGCCCGTTCGGCGGTGAATTTATAGACCAGCCCGACCAGCATGGTCATGACCAGAAAGCAGACAAACAGCAGGAGGTAAAACTGCACAAACAGCTTTTTCATGAAAAATCACCGAACGTTCAATGCGTTAACTATTCATATTTCCCACAAAAGGGAAGGCGGTATCTGCGGATATGCCGAGTCCAAAAGGGACTGGTGGCGGTAACCGTGCTTATCCTGGCAGAGTACACTGGATGACGCATTTCTGCATTCTCATGAATGCGATATCCAGCGATAAATACGTTTCGGTTATCTTCTGCTTTCATGTGGAAGTGTGGGCAATGATGCCTGGATGGAATGATTAATGATATTTTTTATTTTCATATGAAAGCCAAAATAAAATAATAATACTTTTTATTTACGAGATTATAACGTGTAATTCCCGATTAATACTTAGCATGATATTAATGTCATCATTCATTAGAATTATTTTGTTGAAAATATAAATGGTAAAAGTAATATCTTGTTTTGCGGACCGAACTAAGTTATTTAATTGTTAATTAAAATTTGATTTTTTTTAATATTACTAATTTTTTTTGTTATTTTAATGACGTCATGATTTCAATCGAAAGCTCATTTTCGTTATAGCCATGCAGTCGAGTTATAAATTCCAAATGGAAGTTGCTGCTTATTATCTATTGGTCAATTAAAACAATGGGTTAAGGTCTGTTTTAAGGTATTTTTAGTTTTTTGTTTATTAAGTGTTAAAACGAGCGGGTAATGGATTGTCTGCTATTCATCTATTACTTTTGAGAACGTCATAATGAAAAAACCCACTCCAGGTATTTTTATAATAGCTACGCTGTTAGCCGTTAATTCATATGCGAATGCATCACTTACAGGTGCCGATCTGGATGCCGCTAACGCATACTTTATTGCACACCCCGATATTGATAAATACGCATCGTGGATTCGCACTGCAGTCATGTCATCCGATACGCTGAAAGATGCGAACAATAAACTGGTGGGCAATAGCTATTATGACCAAGTGCAGGGTAAGGTTATTTATGTTCCCCAAATTGGGAATATCGTTACTCCCCCTGTCTCAACGGTAACACTTAATTCTACTTTGCCGTCCGTAGCGGTAAACGCGAACAAGCCCGTAATTGTACAGCCCAGAGTGTCTCAGAATGAGCCAGGCCTTCTCGCTGTCACATCGCCTCCCGTTGCAGTAAACACGGTGGCCGTAGCGAAAAGCAATACGGTATTGAACGTTGGCTATACCAAAAATGATCCTACGGGCCAGCCTGTCGATGTAAGAGCACTAGCGCAAGCGGCGCTTACCACCAGCAAATATGCGGCGGCTAATGCCCCACGAGATGGTATTGACGGTAAAAATGGAGCTGACGGTCACGATGGCGCTAAAGGCGACAAGGGTGACACCGGCGCACAGGGTTTGCAGGGCATTCAGGGCGTAGCTGGAGCCAATGGTAAAGATGGTGCTGACGGTCACGATGGCGCTAAAGGCGACAAGGGTGACACCGGCGCACAGGGTTTGCAGGGCATTCAGGGCGTAGCCGGAACCAATGGTAAAGATGGTGCTGACGGTCACGATGGTGCTAAAGGCGACAAGGGTGACACCGGCGCACAGGGCTTGCAGGGTATTCAGGGCGTAGCTGGAGCCAATGGTAAAGATGGTGCTGACGGTCACGATGGTGCTAAAGGCGACAAGGGTGATACCGGTGCACAGGGCTTGCAGGGTATTCAGGGCGTAGCTGGAGCCAATGGTAAAGATGGTGCTGACGGTCATGATGGCGCTAAAGGCGACAAGGGTGATACCGGCGCACAGGGCTTGCAGGGTATTCAGGGCGTAGCTGGAGCCAATGGTAAAGATGGTGCTGACGGTCATGATGGTGCAAACGGTCACGATGGGGTGACAAGGATACAGATTGATACCAAAACGCAAAAGCAGGTCGTCAATAACGAGCAAAAGATACTTAGCAACAGCCTTAATATTACGGCCAATACCCAGGGGGTTACGAATAACGCAAAGTCAATCTCTGCCACGAATCAGCGGGTTAATAACAATACAACCCAGCTGAGCCGCCAGGATGATGAATTACATTCTTTGCATTCAGAAATTCAGAACATGAATGGAGAGAATAACGCGAAGTTCAATGCACTGAAAGACGAAGTGGACCGCAACGAGAAACAGGCAAATGCGGGTATTTCTGGTGCTATGGCTATGGCTGCCATTCCACAGGTGCAAACTAACCAGCACGTTATGTTTGGCGCTGGAGCAGGAGAGTATAACGGAGAGTCTGCACTAGCCGTCGGGGCATCAGTTAACTTTAACGATCATGTCGTTGGCAAGGTAAATATGTCGGCGGATACGGCGAACAACTATGGCGTTAGCGTTGGGGTTGGCGTTGGTTTTTAATGATGTCCGATCGCGGCGATATACTGTACTAGTATGTTGATTTGTAGATAAACAAAGATGTTCCCCATTATTTGGGGAACTCGGCGAACCTTTCTATTATCCAGTCGAGAAAAAGCCGCAAACGCGCATTTAACTGTTTGGTCGGCGGATAGATGATTGAAACAGGAAATGAGGTGTTAGTTGAGTTTTCCAGAATAGGGATGAGCTCTCCTGAGTCAATAAAGCGCTTAGCGACGCTGGCGTGTGTTTGCCCAATTCCCATACCGTGAATGAGCATCCCAATCAGCGCGGCGCTATCATTGGCGGCAATATCGAAACGTCCTATCAGTTTATCACCCCCACGGTTGCGGAAACGTAGAGGCCAGACCTCACCCGTCGCGGCGCTGAAATAGCCAACAATTTTATGTCCGTCTTCGAGGTCAGTAAGCGTTTTGGGCGTACCGTATTGTGCAAGGTAGTCAGGGCTGGCGCAGGTCAGCAATCGATCTTTATATAAGGTTCTCGCGATTAACGATGAATCTGCCAGTTCTCCCGCGCGAATGACGCAATCAACGCCTTCTTCAATAAGGTTGACGGGACGATCGCCAACGCCGAGTGCTAGCTGGATCTGGGGATAGCGTCCACGAAACTCGTCGAGTATTGGCAATAGTACAAAGTTCGCTAATGACGAGTGAAGATCAATTCGTAGCCTGCCTTTTGCGGCCGTTCCCATATCGCGCAGCGCAGTCTCAGTGTCATCAAGCTTAGCGACAATTTTACTGATCCTTCGATAATACTCCGCGCCTTCAATGGTTAACGTCACGGAGCGAGTCGTGCGTTGGATGAGTTTTGTCCCGAGATGTTCTTCCAGTTCTTTGAGTGTTTTGCTGACGGTTGAACGCGGTAGCCCCAGGTGTGCTGCGGCCTTAGTAAAAGAGCGCGTCTCAACGATGCGCTGGAAGGTGCGTATAGATAAAAGATGGTCCATGAATTTATTCTATATCACATCACGTTATTGTGCACACAGGTGAACAGTGAAGTCTAAAAAGGCGTGGTTATCTGGATGTGTGATTTCGTTATGCTGCAGCTACTCAAGTCAAAAAAGGAAAGTAAAACGATGTCCACTGCAACCGCAGCACAACAAGCGTTGCTTGATGCACGCTATGGGAAAACACAAAGCAAACCAGAACCTATGATCTGGACACCTCAGGTTGAGGCGCTTCTGAGTCATAAGTCAGTCAGAACTTTTTTGCCTGACGCACTGCCAGCAGGCACCATTGAAACGATGGTTGCCGCAGCACAGTCAGCGTCAAACTCATCGGCGCTGAACCAGTGGAGCGTGGTGGCAATAACGGACCCTGTGCTAAAGCAGCGGATCTCAGATACGGTAGCGCGTTCCGTTCCGGCAGACCGTATTCCATGGATTGAGGAAGCGCCCGCACTGCTGCTTTGGGTTGCAGATCTTTCCCGTGGTGCAGAAATGACGCGGAATTCAGGTAAAGAACCTGTTGTGTTCGATTATCTTGATTCCTTTTTGATGGCGTCGATTGATGCTGCACTGGCCGCACAAAACGCCGCCGTTGCCGCGGAGTCTATTGGCATGGGGATCGTCTATCTTGGCGTGATGCGTAACATCGCAGAATCGCTAGCGGAAATGATCAACCTGCCGCAATACAGCTTTGTTACCTTTGGGATGGCGGTAGGGTTGCCGGATAACGCCCGAGCCAGCAGTATCCGTCCGCGTCCCGCTCAGCCAATGGTGCTGCATTACAATCATTATGAGCAAGGCCGCTACCGCGACTACCTTGATGATTACGAAACCGTTTACCAGGCATTCCGTGAACGCCAACGGATGAGCAAAAAAAACTGGAGTGGGTCTGTCGTCGAATCCGCAACCAGCATGGATTACATGGCGGGGCGCTCAGCGTTGCGTGAAACGGTTCAAATGCGCGGTTTTAAACTGAAGTAGACAAACCACTCGAACCCTCAACCATCAGCAGCCAAATTGCACTTCAGTGTGATTTGGTTTCTCTGGATGCCGTTGTGCGTAAGAAATCTGTAACGCCGGAGACAAGACCTGTTATGGTGTAAGTGCATAAAAAAAATCTAAATTGTGTCATTCCGCAATGGAAAAAGATGCGGATTCTCCTGCGCTTGATGAGAGGTTAGGCTATGCAACAGATCGATTTTTATATGGTAGATGCTTTCACCACCACGACATTTGGTGGCAATGCCGCTGCCGTTTGCCCGCTCACCGAGTGGCTGCCGGATGCGACGTTACTGAAGATGGCGAAGCAGCATAACCAATCGGAAACGGCATTTTTTGTCACCACGGATAATGGCTTTGAACTCCGCTGGTTCACCACCCAGGGGGAAATTAACCTCTGCGGGCACGCGACGCTGGCGGCCGCACACGTTATCTTTGAATACCTGAATTTCCCTGATGCGACGATCCATTTCGATACCCGTTTTGTCGGGCCGCTGACGGTGACTCGCAGCGGGGAGTGGTTAACGCTTGATTTCCCGGCCTGGAAGACCGAACCAGCCGCGCCGCCCGCGTTGCTGCTGGAAGCGTTGGGTATCAGCGAATATAAAGAAGTACGTGTTGCGCGCGATTACCTGGTAGTACTGGACAATCAGCAGCAGGTTGAGGCGCTACGGCCGAATATTAACGCCATGGTGCCGCTGGGAAAAATGGTCTGCGTCACCGCGCAAGGGACGGGCGAGTACGATTTTGTTAGCCGCTTCTTCTGTCCAGGTGAAGCCGTGGCTGAGGATCCGGTAACCGGCTCTGCGCATAGCATGCTCATCCCTTACTGGGCTGAAAAGCTGAACAAAACGGAGATGATGGCGCATCAGGGCGTGGAGCGTGGTGGAGAACTGCGCTGCCGCCACCTGGGGGAACGCGTTCATATTGGCGGGCAAGCGACGACCTATCTGATAGGCAAAATAGTGCTGCGCTAATATTTTCTGAGTGATACTGCTATTTAACGCGCCTCGGCGTTCAGGGCACCGAGGCGCGTGATATCAGTTAAGCGACGCTTCTGTTTCTTGCGTCGTCTCGTCTTTCGTCAATATTCGGCTGGCAATCACGCCGGACATCATCGAGCCATTCACGTTCAGCGCGGTACGCGCCATATCAACAATCGGCTCAATCGCAATAAAGATCCCGACCAGCGCCACCGGAAAATTCAGTGTGGAAAGCACAATCAGCGCAGCAAAGGTACCGCCGCCACCCACACCCGCGACGCCGATAGAACCCAGTGCGATAGCCGGCAGCAGCGTCACCAGGAAATGCACGGAGAACGGATTGATGCCCATCGTTGGCGCAATCATCGCCACCATAATGGCCGGATAAATACCGGCGCAGCCGTTTTGCCCCATGCTGGAGCCAAACGAGGCAGCGATATTGGCAATGGTGCTCGGCACACCAAATTTCTCCTGCGCGGTAATCGCCAGCGGAATAGCCGCCGCGCTGCTGCGGGAAACAAAGGCAAAGGTTAGCACTGGCCACACGGTTTTGTAGTAGTGCAGCGGGTTATGTCCGCTCAACACCAGCAAAATAGCATGCACAATAAACATCATCGCCACCGCCAGGTAGCAGGCGGCAATAAAGCCGAGCAGGCTGGTAAATTGCGCGAGCTGATAAGTGGAAAACACCTTCGCCATTAATGCCAGCACCCCGTAAGGTGTAAGGGCAATAACGATGCGCACCATCTTCATGACCCACATCTGAATGGCGTTAATACCGGCGCTTAATTTTGCACCTTCTTCCGGCGCCTCTTTTTTTACTTTCAGCAGCGCGATACCCGCCAGCAGGGTAAATATCACTATTCCGATCACCGAAACGCTTCTGGCTCCGGTCAGGTCGAGGAACAGATTGGTGGGAATCAAGGCGGTGATAAGCTGCGGCAGTGAAACGGCGGCGGTTTTCGACACATCGTCTGCGGTTAGCGTGGACTGCATCTGTCCGAAGGTGCTGGCGCTCAGCCCCAGGGTATGCGCCACCGTCAGACCAACAAACCCGGCGATCATCACCAGAATCAACATACAAGCGACGATGGTCAGCGACATTTTGCCGATCCCAGCATTGTTTTCGAGCTTATTAATCGCTGAGAGAATGGAAATAAAGATCAGCGGAATGGCGACCAGCTTTAATAAATTAACGTAGCCGTTGCCAATCACGCTGTACCAATCAATAACGGTGGTTCTGCTGTCGCTGGCGATAAAGTGAAGAGAAAGCCCGATGAGCGCGCCGATGAAAATAGCCGCGAAGACAGAGCGGGAAAGCGATGAACTGCGTTTGTCTATTTCGAAAATGCCCCATGAGCAGATCAAAAAAAGCGCAATATACGCGAGTGTAGTGAACATCTTTAAGCCTCTTGCCCCATTCAGCACCTGAAATGCCGGAAAGAGTTGTTTTCAATTAATTAACCTATTATCCGGATGGATAATAGCGCGCGGCGGATTATAGAGAGAAAGATGCTAATTTGTCATACAAAAAGTGTGACTTTTTGCATTTGGCCGACAGGGAAGGTGGAACAATATTGAGCGGCTTGTTTTCGCACCATGATTCTCGTAATTTGTCTTTTTTCTGTACTGTCGAGGGCTTTATGCAGGCTTTACTGGTTATTGATATGCAGCGGTTTGTCAGCGATAGAATTGCGCGTGGGATTGAGTATTTTCCTACCTCCAGCATCGGGAATATGAAAGCGGTTTTAGCCGCGTTCCGGACTGCTGGGAAAACCGTGCTTCACGTGCGGCATGAAACGACAGAACCTGGGTCCGATCTACATAAAGAGTCCCCCCATTTTCCGCCGGTCGAAGGATTTGAGGAGCAGGGCGAAGAAAAGGTCTTTATCAAACAAACCTCATCGGCGTTTAGTTCGACCGATCTCCACCAGTGGCTACAGCGCGAGAACATTAACGAGTTAACGGTGATTGGCGCCGTGGCCGGTTTCTGCGTTAACTCAACGATTCGATCCGGGGCCGATTTGGGGTTGAACATGACGATCGTTCGCGATGCGGTACTGAGTTTTCCTCTGGGCGAGGGGTTGAGCGCAGAAGCTATCTTCAACGTGACGCTGGGATTGCTTGAAGCGGGCTTTGCACGAGGTGTGACGACGGCCGAGCTGACGCAATAGCGAACGAAATTAGAGATAATATTGCCAGCAGCGTGTTTAGTGCGCAGCTGGCAGCATAAACACGCTGTTTTTGAGAGGGCTGGTGTGCCGTCTCTCGAGGGTTATAGTTTTATAGTCAGCATATTATGCTGTTGGGATGTGTGTTATTCCCAGGCGTGCGGTGCGAACAGATAACCTTTATTACGCACGGTTTTAATACGGTAAGGCTCGGTGGCACTATCGAGCAGTTTCTTACGCAGGCGTGAAATCGCCACATCTACGCTGCGGTCCATGCCGTCGTAGGTCACGCCGCGCAGGTTTTTCAGCAGCGCATCGCGATCCATAATTTGCCCGGCGTGCGTCGCCAGTTCCCACAGTAGATCGAAATCCGCCGTCGACAGCGCGATGCTTTCGCCGCTCAGCAGCACCTGCCGGTTGACCGGGTCGATGGAAAGGGTGCCGAAGCGAATTGCTTTGTGCGGCGTCAGGGTAGGCTGGGTCTGTACGATGCTGTTGTTGGCGGCTGGACGCTGGCGTAAATGCAGACGCAGGCGAGCCAGTAAAACAGCGGGTGGGGTGGTTTTGAGAATATAGTCGCTGGCGCCCATTTCCAGGGACAGGATATGGTTCATATCGCTATCGAGTGATGTCAGCAGAACAATTGGCCCGGTCCATTGGCCGCGCAGGTCGCGGCACAGCGTCATGCCGTCTTTACCCGGCAGCATAATGTCCAGCAGCACCAGGTCCGGGTTTTCTCGGGCGATCGTCGCTTCGGCGTTGTCGCCACGTGGCTCGACCACCACATCCATATCATGCTTTCCGAGATAAGCGGCGATCAGCGCCCCAACATCCGGATCATCCTCAACATAAACGATCTTATTCATTACTCTACGCACTGACGGAAAAAACGCTACGATACACTGAGCGCCCACCGCCTGCCACCTCTGCTTTCTCTATTTCTGAGCGGCATTAAGCATTCATTAATAGACGGACATCCGTTATGCTCAGACAACATGTTGTTTAGCGGTAAATAATGCAATGGGATTGTTAATTAAGGCGCTGCTTGGGGCGCTGGTGGTTGTCTTGATCGGGATTTTAGCGAAAACCAAAAACTACGCGATTGCGGGGCTGATCCCGCTGTTTCCCACTTTTGCGCTGATCGCGCACTATATTGTCGCCAGCGAGCGAGGCACCGAGGCGCTGCGAACGACCATCGTGTTCGGCATGTGGTCGATTATCCCGTATTTTCTCTATTTACTGTCGTTGTGGTATCTCACCGGCATGATGCGCCTGCCGCTGGCGCTAGCAGGCGCGGTGGCCTGCTGGGGCGTCAGCGCCTGGCTGCTGATCTTTTTGTGGGGACGTTTCCACTAAGCGCTAGACCAGCGGGCGACCACCATCAACGGCAAAGGTACGCCCGGTCACGTAGCAGCTGCCGAGGATATAGTCGACGAGATCGATAATCTCTTTCTCCCCTGCGGCAATCTTCATCAGCGACTTATTAAGCGCTTTCTGGCGATATTCCGCATCATCACCTTCATTAAACAGCACCAGCGCAGGCGCAATGGCGTTCACCTTAACTTCCGGCGCCAGCTTGCGGGCAAAGGATCGAGTCATATTATCCAGCGCCGCTTTACTGGCCGCATAGGCGATGTGCTTATCGCTACCGCGCTCTACGACGTAATCGGTAAAGTGAATAATATCGCCTTCGGCGTGACCATGACCGCGCAGCATATCTTCCAGCGCGTGGTTAAGCAGATAGGGGGCGTGCACATGGATTTGCATCATCGCGTTCAGCACGTGGCTGAGCGATGCGCCAGGGCTCTCCGCCAGCCAGCCGCTGGCGTTATGAATCACCGCACGCAGGCTAGAGCAGTGAGTTCTCACCGCATCCGCGAAGGTATAAATCCCCTCGTCGGTGGAGAAATCCGCCTGAATGCAGACCGCGCCTGCCCGCTGCATCACGTCGATAGCCGGGTAGTGGGTGCGGTAGCTTAGGATAACCGGCTGCTGCTGGGTGAGAAAGTGGTGGGCAAGGGCGAGGCCAATGCGGCGGCCTCCACCGGTTATCAGAATCGGGCGTGATAGCATGTTTCCCATCGTACTCTCCTTATATTAAAGACAATGGGGCCACGCGCATCACCCCATCAGCATCCACGTTGCCGGTACGGCGGCAACCAGAAGCAAACCAATTAAAGCCAACTCACGACGCTTCAGCATGACGTTATCGACATGGGTGCGGCGGGCATAAATAAAGACCAGTAGCCCTGGCGCATAGAGTACGACCGACAGCAGCAGGTGCATGGGGCCAGAAGCATACAATAACCATAAGCCATAAACACAGGCGCCGACACCAATAAGCTTGTGTAACGGACGATTCGCAATTTTAAGCAGGAACGCGCCGACCAGGAAGTAAGGCACGAGGATCATTTCGGACGCGATGGTCAGCAGCGTATTGTAGTCTGACCCGGTCAGCCAGATCAGCACCAGGCTTGCCTGCACGCTGAGGTTGGTCAGCCAAAGCGAAGCGGAGGGTGCATTATTGGCGTTCTGGCGAGCAAAAATACGCGGAAACGCTTTGTGCGTAGCGGCCAGCAGCGGCACTTCCGCCGCCATAATCGTCCAGCTCAGGTAAGCCCCGCAGACCGAAACAATCAGCCCAGCAGCAATCACCACTTCGCCCCACGAGCCCATCATGCGCACCATCAGACCTGCCATCGACGGGTTGCGCATTTCAGCAAGCTCAGGGCGCGCAACGACGCCCATCGACAGCAGCGTTACCAGCAGATAAACGCCCAGCGCAGAGATGACCGCAAGCAGCGTCGCGCGACCGACATCTTTTTTATTACGTGCACGGGCAGAAACCACCACTGCGCCTTCCACGCCGATAAATACCCACAGGGTAATCAGCATGGTATTTTTCACCTGTTCCCAGACCGGCACGCCTAAATCGATACCGTGGAAGTCGAGGGTGAACACGTCGCTGTTGAAGGCAAGGGCGGCGAGAACGATAAACAGCCCGAGCGGCACCAGTTTAGCTAGCGTCGCTACCAGGTTGATGCTGGCAGCAGTCTGCACGCCTCGTAGGACCAGAAAATGGACAACCCACAGCAGTATCGAGGCGCCGACGATGGAGTGCCAGGTATTGCCGTCGCCAAACAGGCGCATCTCCGGCGTATCGGTAAAGAAACTCAGCGCCGAGAAGACGATAACCAGATAGGAGACGTTGGCGATGACCGCGCACAGCCAGTAGCCCCAGGCGGAGCAGAAGCCAACCAGTTCGCCGAAACCTTCGCGTGCGTAGGTAAAGATGCCGCCGTCGAGATCGGGACGAATGCGGGTCAACACCAGCATTGCCACGGCAAGAAACAGGATGCCGACACCGGTGATTGCCCAACCGATCAGCAGCGCAGCAGGGCTGGCGACTTCCGCCATATTTTGCGGCAGACTAAAAACGCCCGCTCCGAGCATTGAGCTCAGCACCAGCGCCGTCAGGGCACTAAGCCCTAATTTCTTTTCCATGTGAATCCTGTCGCGGAAGAAGAAGAACAAGAATATTTATTTGGCGAAATCGCATAAAAATGGAGGATTGCGCTGAGGCGGCGATTTTACGGAGTGCAGTGCATACATGCAACAATGTATGTCCGAAAAAGTCACACTATCGGACGAGGGAAGATAAAAAATGGATAGCGAGACGGTTGAGTGGTTTAAAAACGGGCGGATGCGAGAGGATAGGATCGTGATGAAAAAAGCCGGCGAGAGGATCACCGGCTTTTTTGAGATTACTTGTACAGGTCGGCGCTGATGGTGACGTTGCCGCCACGCTCTTGCCACTGACGCGTAATGTGGTAGTACTTCGCGCCTTTCTTCGCTGCGCGTTTCGCCACCTGGTAGGACACTTCGGTCATATTGCCGTAGTTACCGGTGAACTTAACGCTGTCGAACGGAACCATCTGTGCTGCTGCAACTTTATTCAGCTCTTCAACCTTGGTGCCGTCAGGCAGCGTGACACTGTAACGTCCACCTTTAGAGGACTGGGTTTCGAAGAAACGACCTACGCCGGTACCTGCGCCCACGGCAGCGGTGGTGGCAACGCCGGGGATTTCAACCTGTTTGGCGGCTTCGCCACCTTCGGCCAGCGCCTTACGGCCAGCGTCGGAATCGGCTGGAATCGCATCCGGGCTCTGCAGAACGCGTTTTTCCGCGTCGGCTTTATAGATATACGCCGTTACGCGCTGGTTGCCACCGTCGTTAGCATCAACCTGACGAACGATAAAGAAGGATGCTGCACCTTTCGCCTTCGCTGCTTTGGTGATGGCATCGTTCACTTCAGGCTGGCTGCGGTAGAAGCCTTGCACGGTCACAGTGTCGTAAGGCACCAGTGCAACGGCCTGATCTTTTGGCAGCTCAACGATACCGTTAATCACGCGGTTTTTCGGGGCTTCTGATTTTGCCGCATCGGCTTTATAGAAATCTGCCGTTACGCGCCAGTTCCCGCTGTTGCCGAAATCAGAGGTGTCGACAACGTAAAAGGAGGCTGCGCCGTCTTTGTCCGCTTTACGGGATACCGCCTGAACGGCATCGCCAATGGCGTTAAAACGACCGGTAATCACGACACGATCATAGGGCTTCAGTGCGGACGCTTGCTCCGGGGTCAGCTCGGTTGCTGCCTGAGCGGACATGGCCGCGGCAGTCAGCATGGCGGACACGAGGAGGGTGTTCTTAAGCTTCATAAAAATAATCCTTCGCCTTGCGCAAACCAAATTCGGGAAATGTTGTAAACGGGAAACGCCTGATTATGGCATTGAAATGACTCTACTGTCTGCGTCATTTTTAACTTCAGATGCGAACCCGATGACGGTTTTGGATAACTTTTCCTGATATGTTGAAAAAACGGGCTCTTGACCAGAAAAACCGGTCAACCTTATGACTTTTTTAAGTTAATGGAATGTTAAATGGCATATCTTGCCCGCAAATAATCATGTTTTCACTCGCTGATGAAGCGATTTATGAGGCTCGCTAATCAAATCGGGGGTAAATATCGCTGTTTGTAACCGTCGCCACTCGGTATTCGGCATTTAATGCAAAAATAGTGTTTTTCGGAGCTAGATCACAATCGGGATTTTCAGTAGGTTATAGACAGTTTGTTACTGTTTTATTTATTCAGGTTGCTCGCCTGTTTGTTCGCTGACGGGTCATCCGCAACATACTGACAAAATGGCAAACCATCAAATTAGAACCGATGTAAGGGAATAGTTATGCGTATTGGTGTACCAAAAGAGAGGTGGGCCCAGGAAACGCGAGTCGCAGCAACGCCGAAGACGGTGGAACAACTGCTTAAGCTCGGTTTCAGCGTGGCAATTGAAAGTGGTGCAGGAAAACTGGCAAGTTTTGATGATGACGCGTTTGTTCAGGCCGGAGCCGAAATTGTCTCAGGCGATGCGGTCTGGCACTCTGACGTTATTCTGAAAGTCAACGCGCCGCTGGACGAAGAGATTGCGCTGCTGAATCCTGGCTCTACGCTGATTAGTTTTATCTGGCCGGCACAAAATGCCGCGCTGATGGAAAAACTTGCCGCGCGTGGTGTTAACGTGATGGCGATGGACTCCGTACCGCGCATTTCTCGCGCGCAGTCGCTCGATGCCTTAAGCTCGATGGCCAACATCGCCGGTTACCGTGCGATTGTAGAAGCGGCTCACGAGTTTGGTCGCTTCTTTACCGGTCAAATCACCGCGGCAGGGAAAGTGCCTCCGGCGAAAGTGATGGTGATTGGTGCTGGCGTCGCAGGTCTTGCAGCGATCGGAGCAGCAAACAGCCTTGGCGCGATTGTGCGAGCCTTCGATACGCGTCCAGAAGTGAAAGAACAGGTGCAGAGTATGGGCGCCGAGTTCCTTGAGCTGGACTTTAAAGAAGAAGCGGGTAGCGGTGATGGCTACGCTAAAGTAATGTCCGAAGCGTTTATCGCGGCGGAAATGGCGCTGTTTGCCGCGCAGGCAAAAGAGGTCGACATCATTGTCACCACGGCGCTGATTCCAGGTAAACCGGCTCCGAAGCTGATCACCCGCGAAATGGTTGACTCCATGACCCCAGGCAGCGTGATTGTTGATCTGGCGGCGCAAAACGGCGGCAACTGTGAATACACCGTGGCGAACCAAATCGTCACCACGCCAAACGGCGTGAAGGTGATTGGCTACACCGACCTTGCCGGTCGTCTGCCGACCCAATCCTCCCAGCTGTACGGCACTAACCTTGTAAACCTGCTGAAACTGCTGTGCAAAGAGAAAGACGGCAACGTCACCATCGACTTTGATGACGTCGTGATTCGCGGTGTGACCGTGATCCGCGAAGGCGAAGTCACCTGGCCGGCGCCGCCGATTCAGGTTTCTGCTCAGCCTCAGGCGGCGAAGAAAGCGGTTGAAGAGCCGAAAGAAGCGCCGAAACCGGCTTCACCATGGCGCAAATATGCGCTGATGGCGCTGGTGATTATTTTATTCGGCTGGCTTGCGAACGTCGCGCCGAAAGAGTTCCTCGGTCACTTTACGGTGTTCGCGCTGTCCTGCGTGGTGGGGTACTACGTGGTGTGGAACGTTTCTCATGCCTTGCACACGCCGCTGATGTCGGTCACGAATGCCATCTCCGGCATTATCGTGGTGGGCGCGCTCCTGCAGATTGGCCATGGTGGCTGGGTCAGCTTCCTGAGTTTTATCGCGGTATTGATCGCCAGCATTAATATTTTTGGTGGTTTCACCGTCACTCAGCGCATGCTGAAAATGTTCCGCAAAGGATAAGGGGTTAACAAATGTCTGGAGGATTAGTTACAGCTGCATACATTGTTGCCGCGATCCTGTTTATTTTTAGCCTGGCAGGGCTGTCAAAACACGAAACGTCCCAGCAGGGCAACTACTACGGTATTGCCGGGATGGCTATCGCCCTGATTGCGACCATCTTCGGGCCGGATACCAGCAACGTAGCGTGGATTCTGCTGGCGATGATTATCGGCGGCGCGATTGGTATTCGCCTGGCGAAGAAAGTCGAAATGACCGAAATGCCGGAACTGGTGGCAGTTCTGCACAGCTTCGTTGGTCTGGCGGCGGTGCTGGTTGGCTTTAACAGCTACCTGCAGCACGAAACCGGTATGGAGCAGATTCTGGTCAATATTCACCTGACCGAAGTGTTCCTCGGCATCTTCATCGGTGCGGTAACCTTTACCGGTTCTATCGTGGCGTTCGGTAAGCTGTGCGGCAAGATGTCTTCTAAGCCGCTGATGCTGCCAAACCGCCATAAGCTGAATCTGGCGGCGCTGGTGGTTTCCTTCCTGCTGCTGGTGGCCTTCGTGCGCACCGATAGCGTCGGCACCCAGGTGCTGTGCCTGCTGGTGATGACCGTTATCGCGCTGGCTTTCGGCTGGCATCTGGTCGCCTCCATCGGCGGTGCGGACATGCCGGTGGTGGTGTCCATGCTGAACTCCTACTCCGGTTGGGCAGCGGCGGCAGCAGGCTTTATGCTCAGCAACGACCTGCTGATCGTCACCGGTGCGCTGGTGGGTTCTTCTGGTGCCATCCTGTCTTACATCATGTGTAAAGCGATGAACCGTTCGTTCTTCAGCGTTATTGCCGGTGGTTTTGGTACCGATGGTTCCTCTACCGGTAGTGACGAAGAAGTGGGCGAGCACCGCGAAATCACCGCGGAAGAGACGGCAGAAATGCTGAAAAACTCCCACACCGTGATCATCACCCCAGGCTACGGCATGGCGGTGGCACAGGCGCAGTACCCGGTCGCTGAAATTACCGACAAGCTGCGTGCGCGCGGCATTAAGGTACGTTTCGGTATTCACCCGGTTGCCGGGCGTCTGCCAGGCCACATGAACGTGCTGCTGGCGGAAGCGAAGGTGCCTTACGACATCGTACTGGAGATGGACGAGATCAACGACGACTTCTCCGATACCGATACTGTGCTGGTTATCGGCGCGAACGACACCGTTAACCCGGCCGCGCAGGACGATCCGAAGAGCCCAATCGCCGGGATGCCGGTTCTGGAAGTGTGGAAGGCGCAGAACGTTATCGTCTTCAAACGCTCAATGAACACCGGCTACGCAGGCGTACAGAACCCGCTGTTCTTTAAAGAGAATACCTCCATGCTGTTTGGTGATGCTAAAGCCAGCGTGGACGCAATTCTGAAAGCGCTCTGATAGATAACGTGAATGCTAAGCCGCCGCGTCAGCCTGACCGGCGGCTTTTTTATTTGTTGCTTGATTGTTTTTGGTCAAAAATTGTGCGCTCATCGGTGTTATACTATTCAACGTCGTCCACACCTATGAGGAAATTATGGATACCTTGTTATCGCCTGCACAACTGGCCATCGAATATCTCCGCCGTGAAACCACCCCGTTAACCCCCGCACAATATCTGAAACGCGTTAAGCAACTTGAGCTGGAATTTGCCGACCTGATGTCGCTTTCCGCCATTGAACTTAAAGAAGAGATCGATTTTGCCTGGCGACTAGGGCTCCACTGATAGGTGTGTTGTTTGTAGCCCGGTCGAGCAATGCGACGCCGGGGATTCTGCTCCAGACAGAAAAAAACCGGCCTGAGCCGGTTTTTTATTACTATCACCAGGACCGTCAATCGTCCTCTTCGTCATCCATCTCCACCGGCGTCTGGTAATCGTTCGGCTTAATAGCCAGCAGATCGCAGCGCAGATGGTCAATGACCTGTTCCGCAGTATTGCCCAGGAACGCCGCCGAAATACCAGTACGGCCAACCGTGCCCAGCACCACGATACCGGCATCCAGATGCGCGGCTAAGTCCGGGATGACCTCTTCAGGCAACCCTTTCTCTACGTGGGTGAACTTCTCATCAATGCTGAATTTCTGACGCAGTGATTTCATCGCCAGCAGGTGCTGGCCGCGAATGGCATCGTTATAGACGCTTGGATCAAAATCAGGCAGTTCGATGGCAATGTTGATAGGGGTGACTGGATAAGCACCGATCAGGTGAACTTCGGTATGGTTGACCTGCTCTGCCAGTTCCATTGTCTCTTTCACCAGCTTCTCGTTCAGCGCGTTGTGGTACTCCTCTTCGCTGGCGAGGTTGACGGCCACCAGCGCTTTACCGCCTTCCGGCCAGGGTTGGTCTTTCACCATCCAGACCGGGCAAGGGCATTTACGCAGCAGATGCCAGTCGGTAGGCGTAAAGATGACCGACTCGAGTTTGTCGTGCTGGTGCGCCATTTTCAGCATCAGGTCGTGACCGCCGCTGATGACCTCCTGGATAATCGCTTCAAATGGCCGATTGTGCCACACCACTTTAATCTCAAGCGGAACGCCTGCTTCCAGGTAGAATTTCGCCTGCTCGCGGATCCATGCGGTTCGCTGGCTAATTACGCCCTGGCGCATTGCGGTGCGCTCGTCAGGAGACAAAAGGGTGGTCATTTCATAAGAGAAGTCGTAAATAGGCAAAAAAGCTTTGATGCGACCGCCAATCCGTTGATGCAGATAAACGGCACGGCGTAGCGCAGGCTGATCGTCCTGGTTAGGATCGATAGCAACGAGCATATTTTGATACTTGGCCATACAGGTCTCCTTACAGCTGTAACCACAGTTTGTAAGTAAAAGATAACTCATATATGGAGAATGAAACAGGGGATAACCTTCGCCAGATCAATAAACAGGATAAATTTGATGTGCAGAAGAGATATCGCTGAGCGTGACTGGGCGGAGGGAAAACGGGCCCGTTTTGTCTATGTTACACAATAAAAAGCCCCGAAGATTCGGGGCTTTTAGGCAGGAAAGTGCATAACCTATCAGGCAACGTTACGAGTATGACCAGCCAGCACCGCCAGCGCGTCGCTGTTTTCGATGGTGATGTATTTGCCTTTCACCGCCAGCATGCCGCTTTTCTGGAAACGACCCAGCAGGCGGCTGATGGTTTCTACCGTCAGACCAAGGTAGTTACCGATATCACCGCGGGTCATCGTCAGGCGGAACTCACGAGGAGAAAAGCCGCGCTGCGCAAAACGACGTGACAGGTTGTAGATAAAGGCGGCCAGACGCTCTTCCGCATTTTTCTTCGACAGCAGCAGGATCATATCCTGATCGCCTTTTATCTCACCGCTCATCAGACGCATCATCTGCTGGCGCAGGTTCGGCATCTTACCGGACAAATCATCCAGCGTTTCGAACGGGATCTCACAAACCATTGAGGTTTCCAGCGCCTGAGCAAAGCTAGGGTGGTGACCTGTCCCGATGGCATCAAAGCCCACTAAATCACCGGCCAGATGGAAGCCCGTAATCTGCTCATCACCCTGTTCGGTGATGGTATAGCTCTTGATAGTACCGGAGCGAATGGCGTACAGAGACTTCAGTTCATCACCGGCCTTGAAAAGGGTTTGCCCTTTCTGGATGGGCTTTTTGCGCTCGATAATATTATCCAGCTGATCAAGCTCATGCTCATTAAGAGTGAACGGGATGCAAAGCTGGCTGATGCTGCAATCCTGACAATGGATAGCGCAACCGCCAGACTGAATGCGTCGTATAATTCTCTTTTCCGGGATCATAGGTCTGCTCAAGCCGTAATTGATATTAGTCAATTTTAACATCTTTTTATGGAGCAGGTAAGTCTCGGCATAGGGATTCACCCAATATTAAAAAGGGATAGTTCCCATTGAGGATTATCTTATTGATATAAATCAATAATTTTTAGGTGCGATTATGAAAGGGGATGTTGTCACCCCGGTTATAAGGCACAGAAAATCAAAGTAGCAGGTAGCCTTCATGGCGCAGAAGCCACTCTTTACGCTGTACGCCGCCCGCGTAGCCGGTCATGGTGCCGTTGCGGCCAATCACGCGATGGCATGGCACGACAATGCTGACGGGGTTCGAACCGTTAGCTGCACCCACCGCCCGCGCCGCGCCTGGGCGACCGAGTTGTTCGGCGAGCTGGCCGTAGTGCATGACCTGCCCGCAGGGGATGGTGCGTAAGGTCTGCCACACTTCACGCTGGAAATCCGTGCCGCCGGTTGCCGTTGGTAACGAGTCAATAATGGCAAGATCTCCCTCAAAATAGTCTGCAAGTTTCTGGCTGAGTCCACCCGGGTTACGCGAAGCCACTCTGGTATAGCCCTGCTGACGGTAATGAATGTCCAGTAACTGCTCCATGCGATCGCTATGTTCTTCCCACTCAATTGCCCGCAGGTGAAAATTTTCGTCGCAAAGGATCCATAGCGGCCCAACCGGTGTAGCAATTTTATCTTCGAGCAAAGTCAGCATCAGTACGCTCTCATTGAAATGAATTATTCCTATACTCCACCATACCATGTGAATGCGAACGTTCTCTATACCTCAGATGTGTAACCCCATAAATTAAGAGGATTGTTTATTATCTTCAGGAAAGAGTGGATAAATAGAGAGATAAATAACAGCGAGGTGCGCGATAATATAACGCTATGACTGAGAATTATAAGTAATGCATTGAAAATCATGGCTAATGGTGATTTTCATGCGTGTTGTAGAATAAAAATCGGGGTCTGTCGACATCGCCAGACCCCGCAGCAACCACACAATTGTATCCGTACTGTTGCCCACTTTTGCTCCGAACAGCGGGTATTACTATTTATAACGGGTTCGCGTTAATTTTCCAGATAATTCTTGGTGATTTATTTCACGTATTAGCAACGCGAACCAAAAATTAACTTTCGATATACAATGTTTAAGCACACATTAATTTATTCAAATAAATAATGGGTTTTGAATGAAGATATTTGAGTGATGAGAATGCCGACAACGTACCGACAACGCATTGAGCCCGCCCGGCGACCCGGCTATAGTATGCGCCAGACGTAATGAAGGGGACGACTCATGAATCTTGACGACAAATCGCTGTTTCTTGACGCCATGGAGGATGTCCAGCCGCTGAAGCAGTGCCATGATGTTCACTGGCAACCTGCCCGTAATACTCGCGCCCGGCAGCAGATAGATACGCTGCAGCTCGATAATTTTCTCACCACCGGTTTTCTGGATATCGTCCCGCTCGCCACGCCGCTGGAGTTTAAACGCGAAGGGCTGCAAACTGGCGTGCTGGATAAACTTCGGCTAGGTAAGTATGGCCAACAGGCCAGTCTCAACCTGCTGCATCAACCGGTCGAAAAGTGCCGCCAGAGTCTGTATGCCTTTATCCACCAGGCGCAAAAAGAGAATCTGCGTAATGTGCTGATTATTCACGGCAAAGGCAAAACGGATAACGCTCACGCCAATATCATTCGCAGCTACCTGGCCCGTTGGTTGACCGAATTCGATAACGTACAGGCATTTTGCAGCGCGCTACCGCATCATGGCGGCAGCGGCGCGTGCTATGTTGCGTTGCGTAAATCGGAGGCGGCAAAACAGGAAAACTGGGAGCGCCACGCCAAACGTAGCCGCTAGCGCAGCAGCAAACTCAATTCAGTAGCCGCCTTTTGTAGTTCCGGCAATACTCGCTCTAACAGTTCAGCGGCGGAAACCTGCCCGGCATGCACCCCAACGTTCAATGCCGCTTCTACGTGTCCCTGCGGGTTAAACAGCGGCACCGCCAGTGAACGCAGGCCCATCTCTAACTCCTGGTCGTTTAACGCATATCCCTGCTGACGAACCGCCTTCAGTTCGCTACGCAGTTTGGCAACGGATGAAATAGTCTGCGGGGTATAGCGAATCATGGTGATGCGAGCCAGCATGTCGTTAAGCTTCTCTTCCGGCTGATAGCTCAGCAGCACGCGTCCCATCGAGGTTGACCATGCGGGCAGGCGACTGCCGATATCGAGATCGATAGTCATAATGCGCGAACTGGAGGCGCGGGCGATATACAAAATATCGTCGCCGTCGAGGGTCGCTATTGAACAGGACTCATTGAGCATTTCACTCAAATGCCGTAGCACCGGTTGCGCCGAACGCGCCAGCGGCGTTGAGGCTAACCACGCGTGGCCGAGGGATAAAATTCGCGGGCGCAGCTGAAAGTTTTTGCCGTCTTCCGCATAGACAAATCCGAGCTTGCCCAGCGTATACAAGCAGCGGCGCACCGCTGCACGCGGAATACCCGTCTTCTGGCTGATCTGTGAAATCGACAGCACCCGACGCTGCGGCGTAAAGGCCTGAATCACCTCCAGCCCACGCGCCAGCGAAGCCATAAAGTTTGGGTCACCTTTAAACGGGTCGCTGTCGCCCGTCAAAATATCGTCTGGATGTTTCTCCACTTTTTCTCTCCGTTTATGCCGCCGATCACATTCTTCAGCTAAACATACACGATGTTCGATAATCGCACCATATTTCGATTATCGCCCTTGACCGGCATCGTTAAGCGGGTCACATTTTGGGCGAACAACGAATATAAGTGCGATAACCGCACATCAAGGAGCAACCTGATGATCGATAAAAGTGTGTCGACGCTGACCGATGCCGTTGCGGGTATCCACGACGGGGCGACAATAATGATTGGCGGCTTTGGGCCTGCCGGGCAGCCGACGCAGCTGATTGATGCGTTGATTGAGCAGGGTGCGCGTGACCTGACCATCATCAACAATAATGCCGGTAACGGTGAAATTGGTCTCGCGGCGCTGCTGAAAGCCGGGCGCGTTCGCAAGATGATCTGTTCATTCCCACGCCAGGTCGATTCGCAGATTTTTGATGACCTGTATCGCCGCGGCAAAGTGGAGCTTGAGCTGGTGCCGCAGGGTAACCTGGCGGCGCGTATACAGGCCGCAGGCGCAGGGCTAGGGGCAATTTTCACCCCGACGGGCTACGGCACGCCGCTGGCGGAAGGCAAAGAGACGCGGGAAATCGACGGTCGCCACTATGTTCTGGAATACCCAATTAAAGCGGACTTTGCGTTGATCAAAGCCCATCAGGGCGACCGCTGGGGCAACCTGGTGTACCGCAAAGCGGCGCGTAACTTCGGGCCAATCATGGCTACCGCCGCGAAAACGACGATTGCCGAAGTGACTAATTTAGTGGCGCTGGGAGAACTTGATCCGGAGAACGTCGTCACGCCAGGTATTTTTGTGCAGCGCGTTTTCTCGCTGGAAAACCTCAACGTCCAGGCACAGCGCGCCTAAGGAGCCCATGATGCAAAAACTCTCTCGTGACGATATGGCTAAACGTGTGGCGCAGGATATCCCGGAAGGGGCCTACGTCAACTTAGGCATCGGCCTGCCGACGCGCATCGCCAACTACCTGCCGACGGATAAAGAAGTGTTCCTGCACAGCGAAAATGGCCTGCTGGGCATGGGGCCGAAGCCCGCGTCGGGGGAAGAAGACCCGGAGTTGATTAACGCCGGTAAAGAGTTTGTGACCTTACTGCAGGGCGGTTGCTACTTCCACCACGGCGACTCGTTCGCCATGATGCGCGGCGGCCACCTCGATATTTGCGTACTGGGTGCCTATCAGGTTTCCGCTTCGGGCGACCTCGCCAACTGGAGCACGGGCGCGCCGGACTCCATTCCTGCGGTGGGCGGCGCGATGGACTTAGCCGTTGGCGCGCGTCAGGTCTTTGTGATGATGGACCACCTCACGCGCGACGGCGAGTGCAAGCTGGTTGAGCACTGCACCTATCCGCTCACCGGCGTAGGCTGCGTTAGCCGCATCTATACCGACCTGGCCGTGATCGACATTACCGTCAGCGGCCCAGTGGTACGCGAAATTTTTAACGGTCTCTCTTTTGAAGAATTACAGCGAATTACCCCGGTAACGCTTTCCTATAACGCCGTAGCGGAAATCGCTTAAGGAACAATGATGAATCAAGCATTTATCTGCGACGCGGTCCGCACTCCGTTCGGTCGTTTTGGTGGTACTCTGGCAAGCGTTCGCGCGGACGATCTGGCGGCGCTGCCGCTGAAAGCCCTTATTGAGCGCAACCGTGGGCTAGACCCGGCACGTATCGACGACGTGATTTACGGCTGCGCCAACCAGGCGGGTGAGGATAACCGCAACGTCGCGCGTATGGCGCTGCTGCTGGCCGGGCTGCCGGAAACGGTACCAGGCACCACCATTAACCGACTTTGTGGTTCCAGCCTGGACGCCATTGGCGTGGCGGCGCGGGCGATTAAAAGCGGCGAAACGCAGTTGATGATCGCAGGCGGCGTAGAGAGTATGTCGCGCGCGCCGTTTGTGATGGGTAAAGCGGAAAGTGCCTACAGCCGTAGCATGAAGATGGAAGACACCACCATCGGCTGGCGTTTTATTAATAGCCAGATGAAAGCGCGCTACGGCGTGGACTCAATGCCGGAAACGGCGGAGAACGTGGCGATCGATTTTGCCATTGCCCGTGCGGATCAGGACGCGTTTGCTCTACGTAGCCAGCAGCGTACCGCGCTGGCGCAGGCCAACGGTGTGTTTAATGATGAATTAATTCCGGTGCACATCCCGCAGCGCAAAGGTGAACCGCTGATTTTTAGCCAGGATGAGCACCCGCGCAGCACTTCGCTTGAGGCGCTGGCAAAATTAAGAGGCGTGGTGCGCCCTGATGCCACCGTTACGGCAGGCAATGCCTCCGGCGTTAACGACGGTGCCTGTGCGCTACTGCTGGCGAGTGAACTGGCGATGACGCAGAACGATTTACAGCCGCTGGCACGTGTGGTGGGTATCGCCACCGCCGGCGTGGCGCCGCGCATCATGGGCTTTGGCCCGGCACCGGCGGTGCGTAAAGTCCTGGCGCAAACCGGGTTAACGCTGGCGCAGATGGATGTTATCGAGTTGAATGAAGCCTTCGCCGCGCAGGCGCTGGCGGTACTGCGTGATTTAGGGCTGCCGGACGATGCCGCGCACGTCAACCCGCACGGCGGGGCGATTGCGCTGGGCCATCCGCTGGGGGCGTCGGGTGGGCGGCTGGCGATGACCGCCGCCTACCAACTGCGTCGTACCGGTGGGCGCTATGCGCTCTGCACCATGTGTATCGGCGTAGGCCAGGGGATCGCGCTGATTATTGAACGCGTATAAGGAGCTGGAATGAGTGTGTTGACCCCGCTATTGCGCACTGAAGCATTAACGGACATCTTCAGCGATGAACGTCTCGTTCAGGGGATGCTGGATTTTGAAGCCGCTCTGGCGACGGCGCAGGCGCGCTGCGGCGTGATCCCTGATGCGGCGGTCGCACCGATATCCGCTGCCTGCCGGGTATCGCTTATCGACCTTCCGGCGCTGGCCGCTTCGGCAGCGAACGCGGGTAATCTGGCGATCCCGCTGGTTAAACAGCTCACCCAGCGGGTGAAAAATACCGATACGGATGCCGCCCGCTACGTCCATTGGGGGGCGACCAGCCAGGATGCCATTGATACGGGATTGATGCTCCAGCTCCAGCAGGCGCTTGGCGAAACGGAAACACGGCTTGCGCAGCTGATCCGCGTGCTGGCGGAACAGGTGAAGCGTCATCAGCACACGCTGCTGCCAGGGCGAACCTGGATGCAGCATGCGCTGCCTATTACCTACGGTCTGAAACTGGCGGGTACGCTGGATGCGTTACTACGCTGGCAGGAACGCCTGGTACAGATGCGTTCGCGGGTACTGGCGCTGCAGTTCGGCGGCGCGGCGGGCACGCTGGCATCGCTAAAAGAGAAGGGGCCGGAAGTCGCACAGGCGCTGGCTGCTCAACTGAACCTGACGCTTCCCGATACGCCGTGGCATAGCCAGCGGGACCGGTTGATTGAGCTAGCGAGCTGGTACGCCGGGCTGTGCGGGACGCTGGGCAAATTTGCCAATGACTTTGCCTTAATGATGCAAACGGAAGTGGCGGAAGTGAGCGAACCGATAGCCGAAGGGCGCGGTGGTTCCTCCGCGATGCCGCATAAACGTAACCCGGTGAGCTGCGCCGCGATTCTGGCAGCGGTGACCAGAGTGCCGGGGCTGATGGCAACGCTGTATGCCAGCCAGATTCAACAGCACGAACGCGCGCTGGGCGGCTGGCAGGCAGAATGGGAAACGCTGCCGCAACTGATAATGTTGGCGGGCGGGGTGCTGGAAAACAGCGAATATCTGGTAAAAGGGATGCAGGTTAATACGCAAAAAATGCGCGATAACCTGGATATCACTCACGGTCTGGTGATGGCGGAATCGGTCACCCAGGCGCTGGCGGCGCATCTCGGTAAAGCCGATGCTCACCATCTGATTGAAACGATTTGCCACCGGGCGATTGCGCTTGATTGCCCGTTACGACCGCTGCTGGAAAACGATCCGCTGGTGAGCCAGCATCTTTCTCCAGAGCAACTTACGCAGCTACTGGACCCGGCAAACGCTGTCGGTAGCGCGGACCACTTTGTGCGCCAGGTATTGGCGCGCTTTCAGGAGTTAGGGACATGAATATCCATTATCGACTCGACGGACCGGAAAAGGCACCGGTACTGGTGTTATCAAACTCACTGGGCACCACGCTCTCCATGTGGGACGCGCAAATGCCCGCGCTGACCGAATACTTCCGCGTACTGCGCTACGATACGCACGGTCATGGGCAAACGACCAAACGTGGAAAGGTGACACTGTCACAACTCGGAGAAGACGTTATTTCGCTGCTCGATCACCTGAATATCGACCGCGCCAGCTTCTGCGGTATTTCGATGGGGGGCCTGACTGGGCTGTGGCTGGCACGCTTCGCGCCGGAGCGTTTTGACGCCATTGCGGTGGCTAACACCGCCGCGAAGATTGGCGAACAGGCAGGCTGGCTCTCCCGTGCGCGCACCGTGCGCAGCGAAGGAATGGGCGTAGTGGCAGCCGGTTCCGCCGACCGCTGGTTTACCCCGGCGTTTCGTCAGCATGAGGCGGCGATAGTTGAACCGCTTTGCCATCAACTGGCTGAGTCCGATGCCGAAGGTTATGCCGAATGCTGCGACGCGCTTGCGGCGGCGGATCTGCGGGCAGAAGTGGCGGCGATTACCGTGCCGATGCTGATCATCGCTGGTGAGTATGACCCGGTCACCACCGTGGATGATGCCGACTATCTGCATCAGCAAATAGACGGCGCGTTCCAGGTAGAGCTTCCGGCCTCGCATCTCTCGAATATTGAAGCCCGCGGTGAATTTAACGCCGCGCTGGTCGCGTTTTTACGGAGGAATCATGGCGGATAACGAACGTTATCGGCAGGGAATGGCGGTACGACGGAAAGTGTTGGGTGATGCCCATGTTGACCGCACCGTGGCGAAACTTTCACCGTTAAACGAAGAGTTTCAGGACTTTATCACGCGCTACGCCTGGGGCGAAACCTGGACCCGTCCGGGGCTGGATCACCACACGCGCAGCATGATCACCATCGCTATGCTGATTGCGCTGAACCGTGAAGCCGAACTGAAAATGCATCTGCGCGCGTCGTTTAATAACGGCGTTACCCGCGATGAGCTGAAAGAGTTAATTATGCACTCGGCGCTTTACTGCGGTTTACCTGCGGCAAATGCCACCATGCATTTGGCTCAGCAGGTGTTTGATGAGGTTGATGCGGAGAAAGCGTGATCGTGAAGTGAAAAAATAAAACGTAGTTCCATTATTATCGGTAATCTTTTTCTATTTATACACAAATTCTTTCAAGTTGCATCAAGGCGGCAAGGGAGTGAATCCCCAGGAGCTGACTAAAGTCAGTGGCTGGGGTGAGTGAGCGCAGCCAACGCCGAGGCGGCTTGAAGGATGAAGTGTATAACGTTGATAATGGAGAACCGATGACAAGACTACGTTACCCAGGAATGTCGACGCTGCTCTGTATGCCGCTGGTGCTGCAGGGCTGCGTCGCTTCCTCGTCAACCGGCACCGTCACCAGGCCGCAGCTGACGGCGCAGGAAGCTTCCATCTATACCGCCGAAAACTACTTTGCTCGCGGCGGAATGCTCAACCATCTTCAGGGCCCCTGGCAGCCCAAGCCGATCGTTCCCGATAACGATACCCCGTGGCGGGTAGCGAAGTCCGGTGCGCCTTTTAGCGATATTCAGCAGGCGATTGATGCCGCCATCGCCCAACACAAAGGCCACGAGCGTCTCTATATCCGAATCGATCCCGGTGTCTATACCGGCACGGTTTATATTCCCGACGATGCGCCGCCTATCACCCTTTTTGGTACTGGTGAACAGGCCGACGCGGTGCGCATCGAGTTCGCGCTGGACTCGCAGTTCAGTCCGGCAAAATATCGTGAAATCGTCAACGCCAACCGCTATCCGCCAGGCTCTGCGGCCTATTATCAGTATGCGCTCTGCGCTGGCAGAACCAGTGCGCTGATAGGCACCAACTGCGCCGCCGTGTTCTGGGCGCAAAGCCATGATTTGCAGCTCTACAACCTGACTATCGCTAACAGCCTGCTGGATACGCTAGACGGCGGCACCCATCAGGGCGTGGCACTGCGCACCGATGGCGATCGCATTCAGCTCCAGCGCGTGCGTCTGCTGGGGCGTCAGGATACGCTGTATCTCAATATCAGCGACCGTAAAAATGATGCGCTGACCGATCGTCTTTATCGCGTACTTGTTGAGGACAGCTACGTTGAAGGGGACGTGGATTATGTGTTTGGCCGCGCCAACGTGGTGTTCGACCGGGTGCATTTCCACACGGTTTCCAGCCGTCGCTCGCCGGAAGCCTACGTGCTGGCCCCCAATACGTTGCCGGATAATCCGTACGGTTTCCTGGTGAAGAACAGCCGCTTTACCACCGACGAAGGGTATAAAGGCACGTTTAAGGCCAAACTGGGTCGCGCGTGGGATCAGGGCGCTGGTAAAACGGGCTACCTGCCGGGTAAAACGGCGAACGGTCAGGCGTTGATTGTCGATAGCACCGTCGATAGCGGCTACGATGCGCTGTCGCCGTGGGGCGCGGCGGCAACCACGGCGAGGCCGTATAAGGCAAATGCGGAGAGTTCACGGCAGCTTAACGATGTGAATTTCAACCGTTTGTGGGAGAGGAATACGCGCTGGGAGAAATAGCGCCAGTGTCTACACGGAGTCGGCTGCGCCTCGTCCGGGCTACATCATGAGCATGTAGCCCGGACGAGGCGCAGCCGGGATCGCCGCGGGTCAGAAAGGTAACCGTCGTGGCTGCGTCTGCATCGTAACCCAGCGCAGCTCAGTGAACTCATGGATCCCAGCTCGCCCGCCAAAGCGGCCGTAGCCGGAATCTTTGGTGCCGCCGAACGGCATCTGGGCTTCATCATGTACCGTCGGGCCGTTAATGTGGCAGATCCCCGTTTGCAGATTCTGCGCCACGTTCCATGCCCGCGCGGTATCGCGACTGTAGACCGCCGACGACAAGCCGTAGGCGCTATCGTTGGCAATCCGTACCGCGTCCTGCTCATCGGCCGCGCGAATCACCGCTTTTACCGGGCCGAAAGACTCTTCATGCCAAATGCGCATGGCGGGCGTGACGCCGTCCAGCAGCGTTGCCGACATCAACGTTGAATCCGCTTTTCCGCCGGTCAGCAGCGTCGCGCCGTGTGCCAGTGCGTCGTCTATCAGCGCATTGCAGCGATCCACGGTTTTCTTATCGACCACCGACCCTAACAGCCCATCCGGCAAGCCGTTCACCCGTTTAACCAGTGCGTCAATAAACGGCCCGGCAATCGCCTGTTCAACGATAATGCGCTCGGTCGACATGCAAATCTGCCCGGCGTTGGCAAACGCGCCGAAGGTCGCTCCGGCGGCGGCCTGGTCAATATCGGCGTCGTCGAGCACCAGCAGCGGCGCTTTGCCACCTAATTCCAGCACTACCGGCTTGAGATATTTGGCGCAGGTTTGGGCAATAATGCGCCCAACCGGCGTTGAGCCGGTGAAGTTAATCCGCCGCACGCCGGGGTGAGCGATAAGGGTTTCAACCAGAACGGGCGCATCCTGCGGGGCGCAGGTCAGATAGTTCACCACCCCCGCCGGGAAGCCCGCCGCCGCCAGGGAATCGATAATCAACCCTTGGGTGGCGGGCGACAGTTCAGAACCTTTGAGGATCACCGTATTGCCGCAGGCCAGCGGCGTGGCGATGGCGCGCACCGCCAGAATAATCGGCGCGTTCCACGGCGCCATGCCGAGCACCACGCCAGCGCCCTGACGAGTAGCCATCGCCAGATTGCCGGGAATATTTGAGGGGATAACCTGACCGTCAATCTGCGTGGTTAACGCCGCCGCTTCACGCAGAATATCGGCCCCGAGATGGACGTTAAACCCGGCCCACTGCGGCGTGGCACCCGTTTCAGCATTCATGGCGGCGATAAACTGCTCGCTGCGTTTTTCCAGCTCATCGGCGGCGGCCAGCAGCAATCGACGACGTTCACCGGGAGGTGTGTCGCGCCAGTGCGGGAACGCCGCGGCGGCGGCATCGGCGGTACGGGCGGCATCGGTCAGCGTGGCGGCGGGGGCTACGCTGGCGATGGTTTGGGTCACCGGGTTCTGACGGGTAAAGGTGGCGGCGTTTTGCGCAGCACACGCTTCGCCGTGAATAAACAGGGTACAGGTGATGGTCATGGCAGCCTCTTATCGACTCGGGTTATCCATCGAGTGTAAAGAGGCGTCGGCAGGTTGAATATCCATCAGGCGGATTTCGCACGCTTTTTTTCAGCTTTTGAAAGCGGTTCACATCCTTGTGCCGCCGAGGGTTACTTGAGAAGTGCGTGCAGGCGTTGCTGCGCGTCGTCGCGTAATGCCAGTAGATTGACCGCGTCACCCGGATCGGTGCTGCGGGCGTAAAGCGCGACCAGCCAGTCATAGACGTAGCGGGTGGCGGCGTGGACCGGCTGTTCGCCAAGCTGGGTCAAGCGCGTGCGGGACGCTGCTGTCGGTTGAACGAAAATAGCGCTGCCTTTCGCAATACGGCTGGCGGGGCGCTGTGCCACCGGCTGTTCTGCATAGCCCAGCCAGTTGATAAAGTTACCGATAATCGCGCGAAGCTGGGCCGCACCGGCCTGTTGCTCGGCGCTGGCGCGTCGTAGCTGCTGCGCCAGCGACAGGCGCTGGCTGGCTACCAGCAGAGACAATGCCAGCTGCTGTTGCGTGTCGCTGCTGAGCAGCGCATGCGGCTGGCGGCTCCACTGGCGCAGGTGTTTGCACCACAGCGCATAGGCCTGCGAACCATTATCCTGATGCGTCAGCGGGTTTGACGCGATGGCCTCCGGCGCGGCAAACAGGTCGACCGCGTCGTTAAACAGGCCGCTCACTTTTTCCTCGCGCTGCTGCTGAACCTGGCAAAGTGCATCGAATGCCGCCAGTTCAGGTAACAGGCTTTCCAGCAGTTCGCCGTGGCGGGCAGCGTGGGTTTGCAGTTCGCGAATCATGGTCTCTACGCGCGCCTTATCCGGCTGCGCTGGTGCCAATAGCGGCTGGCATAGCGTCCGCAGCTGTTGTTGACGGACGTGACTGATGGCCGCAAAGCGACGCTGGCGTAATTCCGGCTGCGAAGCCTGCGACAGCCACTCCATCAGGCGCTGCAAGCTACTGTGATCCAGCGCCTGCAGGGTGCCCCAGTGCTGGCCCGGTTTACCGACCAGTTGCTGAATGGCTTCATCAAAATGACGTTTGTGGATGAAACGATCGTCCTCCGGCGTAATCGCCCATACCAGCCCCGGCAGCTTATTTTCCTGCACCGGCTGGGTTTCATTCACCCAGCGCAGCAGGGTTTTGGCAGACGATGGGATCGCGCTGCGCTGCGCCGTGGCGTTGCAGGCGAGCAGGATATCCGGCTGCTGCTGCTGGCGATAGTAGTCGAGCAGCCAGCGGCATTTGCTGGACCACAACGGCGTCTCATCGGTGAGTGGCGGCACGGGAATGTCGATGATATCCACGTTATCCAGCACGCCGTGTTCGGTACTGAGCACCAGTTCCAGCGTCAGCTGCGCGAGTGTGGCAACCGGCACGCTCACCGCATTCTGGTAGCCATCGCGAGTCAGCGGGTGCACCAATACCGCGTCGTCACTGTTGCCACCCGGTGTTAAGAAGGCGTCCATTGGCAGGGTAAAAGCATCAACCAGCAGGCTCAGCGGTGCCATCACTTCCCGGCGGTTGCCGAGCTGATGCAGCGTGTGCGCAAGCGTCAGCCATTGCTGGGTTAACTCCTGCTGTTCACCCCACAGCAGTGACCAGGCGCGGGCGCGGGCGCTGAGATCCAGCGACGGCAGCAGATGGGCAAACTGATACCACAACGCATCGTCAATCTGCTGATAGTTGCCAGGCAAGGTATCGCGCCAGAAGCGGCTGATGGCGGCGATATCGGTAGCGGTCAGCCCGGGAACCGGCTGCGGCTGGCGCAGGCTCTGCCAGCCGCTCAGGCGTTCGGCAATCACGCTGCTGTCCGGCGGACGAATATCACCGCGCTGCCAGGCATGGGCGATAAACAGCTGCACCAGCTCCGCTTCGCGCATCAATTTCAGGCGCAGTGGAAAAGCATCATCCGGCGTGGACTGGTCGCGGCTAAAGCGCAGCGCCATTTGGGTCAGGCTATGACCGGGGTTGATATGGCTAAAATAGTCGAGCGTTTTGCTGCCGCTCTGCACCGTTAAGCGGCCTTCGCCGCTGCCGCACAGCGTACGCAGCAGGTGTGCTTTTGAGGGCTGCGAATGGCCGAACAGCGCAATGCTGGCGCGGCAGTTAAGCGCCAGTTGGTGGGTTTGCTGCTGCGCGTCGAGGGCGAGCAGGCGAATAAGCAGGGCGTCGGCGTCATCATCCAGCGCCGGGTGCGCGTGTCGCTCCGTGGCGAGCCAGTCCATTACAGCGTTTACAGTGGTCATTTCAGGAATACGCTCCCGCTATCAATCCAGTAATGGCTGCCGCTATGACGGCGGTCGGCCAACGTATTTAGCTTCAGGGTCAGGGCATCCGGCGAGACCGGCGTACCGTCCTGCAACCACGCATCGCTTAGTACGAACGCCTGCGGCGCTTCGTTTTTGCTGCCGCCCTGAAGCTTGAGTCGTACCTGCAGTACGCCGTCTCCGGCAATGGCGCGAGCCAGATCCGGTGAGTTGATGCTCAGGGTATAAAGCGGCGTGGCGGGCCAGCGGGTGTTAGCCAACTGACGGAAGCCGAGGGTGACATTACCGCGCAGCGGGAAATGCAGGCGGGCGTCGAGCTTCGCGCCCGGCTTGTCGAGATCAAGGTTGTGGTACCAGATGTTTTCGTCGCGAAGGGTATTAACGGTTTTATCCAGCACGCCGAGATAGCGCACGGTGGAGTAAGCACCGATATCCGCAGCCTTAAAGTTAAAGTGCGGCAGACGCAGATCCAACGCCAGGCTGCACAGCATCGCGCCGACGGCGGCGGTAGATTTCGGGTTGCCGATACGACCCTGCTGGCTGAATGGATACCATTCATGAACGTGATATTTATCCAGCCACACCATGCGGTTCACCGGCACCGGCTGCAGATAACGAATCAGCGCCTGAACGCCCGGCAGGCAGCCCGGTCGCCCGGTGACCAGCAGCACGTCACAGCTGTAGTGGGAAATGGCTTCACACAGCGCATGTAGCGGGCCGGCAAGAGTAAATTCACCGGCCAGCATGGCCGATTGAAGAGTGCTGAAGGTGACTTCCAGCGGCACGGCGAGAAGATCAAACGGTGCGCTCCCGGCGGGCAGCGCATGCTCGATGGCCTGGCCGACGTAGCTCATCACGTTGCGGGTTGGCGTTTGTGACAACAGCTCGCCAAAGGTGGCGTGCAGCCCGGCCAACGGGTCCTGCACGTCACTTTTCTCCCATGCGGCGAGAATGGCGTGTCCAATCGGCATAAACAGCTGCAGCGTTGTCTGCTGACGCAGTACCGCCTGAGTGTCTAAGCGGCCGGAATCGCCAAATAGCGTAGCCATCAGCGCCTGTGCATCGGCGACGCCGGATTTTTGTAGCTGGGTTTGCAGTGCAGGGAGAACGCAGCGCTGAATAATATCCAGCAGCACGTCATCTCCGGCGATTTTAAAGCCTTCGCGGAACAGCAATTGCGGGGTGATTTTGACGTTACCGCCAATACCATCGTCCAGTTGATACTCGGCAATCGCCATATCGGTGGTGCCGCCGCCGAGATCCAACGAGGCAATGCGTAGAGCGCGGCCTGCGGTTTCGCCCACTTCCGGCTGACGGTCAGGGCGCGCCATCGCGGTGAACAGCGCTTCGGTCTGCCCGGCGAAGTGGGAAATCGCTTCGTTATACAGCCACACCAGCTGGCCGCAGCTGGCTTCATCCCACTCCATATGAATTTTCGGGATCGGCACGACGCTTTTTTCCTGCAGGCGGACGTTGGCAAAATCATCATCCTGCGGGTGCCAGCCCATGGCTTTCCACACCAGCGCAATGGCTTCAAACATGCGGCGGCGGAAGATTTCGCGCTCCTGTTTCGGCATCGCCGACGGCAGGGTGAGGATCAGCGTACGCAGCTGGCGCGGCGAGGCCGGGAAGCCCAAGCGCAGACGGGTTGCCACGCTGTTGATTTGCCCCAGTGCCTGTGCCAGCAGCTCGCAGAGCATATGGGTCATCAGCGTGCTGCGACTGTACTGCGGCGAGAAGACCGGCATACGTTCATCCGGCGGCAGGGTAAACAGCGGCTGCCCTTCGTCGTTCATCAGGTTCATCAGCGGGAAAGCGGTCGCCAGCGGTTCGCGCTGGGTTTTGCTGTTCATCTGGCTAAAGCGCCAGTCCTGAACCGTCGGCGTTTCATCCCACAGATAGCGACGCGGGCTGGAGATCCCGCTGTAGCCTTCGGTACCGGCGCGCTGCATCGCCAGCTTGCGGGCTTCATCGCCCACGCGCACCAGTGACGGCCAGATAAAGGCGTCTTCGCGTCCGCTTTCCACCGAAAAATGCTGCTTACCGAAGCGGGATTCTGAGAACTCGACCCGGCTGGTAAACAGCGGTTCGTTCAGGTACTGCGGTTCGCTAAGTGAACGCACCTGTAGCTCGGCGGTCTGGCGCAGGCCGTCGTTGGCATCGCCGTGGTCTTCAATGATCACGCCGCAGGTGTGGGTGTTGCCCACGTCGAGAATTAAATCGACCGGAATGGCTGGCGTGCTGAGGGTGGCGGTGACCATTTTGATTTCCGGTACCGTCAGCTGTTCGCCGAGCAGCGCCAGAATATTCAGCCAGTGGCCCTGATACTCAAAGCTGCGCAGCGCCTGAGCAATGTCGCGCTCGCTGCGGGTTTCATGGGCAGTGGTGGTTTGCTGGAACACTTCCCGCAGCCAGCCATCAATCCAGGTCTGGTCGAGGAAATCGGCAATTTCATTGTCGCGCCAGGCCAGCGCAAAGCGAGTGCCGTTCAGTAGATCGCCCGCCACCGGGGAGAGCGATGTAGCGTCATCCGGGCTAATCTGGCTGTCGAATGCAAGCGTAACGCGGTGGGTATTGCCCGCGCTGTCCGGCTCCGCCAGCTTTCTTATCTGCACGCGCGCCCAGTTATCAGGCCCTTCGACGAAGGTGCGCGGTGGGTTAAAGCGCAGGAACGGCAGCGGCAGCCAGACGCCGTCGAGCAGCGTCAGCGAGTGGTGCAGGGCGAGCGTCGATTCGGGTTTGACCACTTCCGGGGAGCGGCCGGGTTCACCAGGCAGGGTATAGCGTTGGTTGACCACATCATAATCAAGGCGCAGCAGCGGGCCGTTGGCGGTTTTGCGCACGAAGCGCCCGTGCTGGAGCGACTCCTGCGGGCTCAGGCCGAAGTCGAGGAACTGAACGCCGCTGTTGGCAATCAGCGTAACGCTCTGTTTGTAATCGCAAAGGGTGACCAGCATGGCTTAGGCTCCCGTCTTTTTAAAGGTCAACGGCACAACAGTCTTAGCATCAAACCGTGCGGTACAGACGGCAACGTTGCTGTTGCCAGGTTTGCAGCTGATTTCCGGCAGCGGGTAGCGTGCGCCGTCGCTGCACTGCGCGTTGCCGCGGCTTTTGATCATCAGCTCGCCGTTCTGGTGCAGGCCGGAGAAGACCGCCGCTTTGCAGACGATACTGCCTTCACGCACCACGCGAGCGGTGCCTTTGTTGTTCTGAATCTGATAACGCAGGCTCGGTGCTTTGCCGCTATGGGCATCGCTGACGTCCATTTGAACGCGCCAGGTGCCGTTGAGGAAACGGGTTGTTCCGGCACGGAGCTGGTCGGCATCCATCACCATTGCGTCTTTCGGAATCACGGCGATCACCACCGGTTTTTCTTCTGGCTCGACAACGGGTTCAACCTTCACGCTCGCCTGGTGCAGCGGCAGGTCGCTAATCAGTACCGGCATTGCCGGGCCCTTGAGGACAACCGGTGCAGGCGCGGGTGCGGCCTGCGTAACGGGTTCGGATTCTGCCTGAGTGCTCGGGATCATTAACGGTACGGCAATGGCCACGGCAGCTACGGCAGCAACCAGCGGCAGGCCCCAGACCCAGCGTGGACGACGCGTTTTTGGTGCGACGGCAGCCGTAACAGGCGCAGGCGCCTGCGGTTGCTCTTCAGGTTCTTCCACCGGCAGCGTATAGGCATTAATCAGCGGTTCGTTGGCGGAGATAAGCGGGGCATCGGCTTCGCTGAAGGTGACGATCGCCGGTTCCGGCTCTTCCACTTCAGGCACGTCGTCAATGACCGGCTCTTCTTCTATTATCTCCGGTTCAACGTAACGCAGGCAGTCGAGGGCGTCTTCCCGCGCGCCTTCGTTGAGGTTCACAAAACCCCAGAAGCTGATAACCGGCTTGCCATCGACCAGAAACAGATGGTTTTCGCCGGGGAACTGCAGGGATTTTTCCAGCAGCGCGCCGAACAGTTGCTGTGCGGTTTTCTCTGACTGCAGGCATTTTTTGCTGAGCGCGCGGGCGCTCTCCTGCAGGCCTTCTAAATAATGCAGCGCGCGGGTACGCTGGGTTTCGTCGGCCGCTTTCCAGCCGATAATTTCACCGTCAACCGGGGAGTACCAGTCAACCCTGTCGCCTTCATCATTCAACTGCGGTATCGCCAGACAATCGGCCAGCGCCAGCTGTTTGCGTAAACGCAGGGTTTCGCGCACCTGAAGCGCAGAATGAAATACGGTTTGCCCGCCGCCGCCTACGGCCTGGAAATCATCAAGATTTCCACTGCGTAAAAGAGTTTTTGCCACGTTCCTGTCCCATAGACTTCTTCACGTCATTACTTTACGCAAAATCAAATGCAACAAACGGCGAAAGAGAGGGGTAAATAGGGTAATTCTCGCGGCATTGAATGGCTAGACGTAGGTAAAACCTTAAGGGGAATTGATGAAAAAACAGCAATGGTTATCGATAGAGGTTAACCTGATATGGCTGGCATGCCCGGCGGGCAGGGAAGTGATTGCAGTCCAGACACCAGGAGATGAGAGATGAATGGCATGATGTCTACGCTGGCTTTAGGGCGCATAATCTATCTATGCAAAACATTAAGAAATAATTGTCACATGTAAAATATGAATGATATTCGCAGTATTTATTTTAATTTTCAATAATATATTTCATTACCACCGTTTGATTTTAATCAATATCTTAAGGTTTGCTCGAGAGTATTTTGAATTTGTAGTTCAAAGCTAATTTAGTGTAATGAGAATTATCGCAAGAACATATAAGGATATTTGTCATGACTGATAATATGTTAGTTGGTGGTTGGTATATCAACCCCGAGCGCGTAGAAGGGAATACTCAAATCTCTGAAGAGAGCCAGTCGTTATTTGATGAAGCGGTACAGGGTCTGGATGGCGCTGGTTATTTTCCACTATTGTACTGCGGTGGGCAGGTGGTGGCTGGTCAAAACCACATGTTTATTGCCAGACAAACGCTTGTTCTGCAAACGCCGGTTCACCATGTCGTGCAGATGATTATTTACAAGCCGCTAAATGGCAAAGCCACCATCACGTTAATTAAACGCCTTTTGTAAGTCATCGAATAACACCTAACAAAGGTCGCTATCAAACAGGTGACCTTTGTTATTTTGTGGCATAAGTTAGGGGGGCGACGTATTTTATTGTTCACAACCTTGGTTTTTTGAGTAATAAGTTGGTCCCGGATTTACCGCTTCAAAACTTCCCTTTTCAAAAATCTTATTATTTTCAATCGATATGTCATCCATAAATTGATCAGGATTACTGCGAAACTTCATATAACTAACGTCGACGCTACCATCTTTTGAGTCCTGGACAACATCAATCTCTTCCAGATTATTTTGGCTGCGAAAAATCGCATTTGTAATCCTCGGTGTTGATGCGGCATTAGGGTTATACAGCGGGTAAAGTACGCCTCCCATCATTAATCCTTTTTCTGTAATCCTCATTGGCGATGGGGATATATCCTTACAGGTAAAAGGTTTTGACAGGTCGATTGCGTTGCTGAATATGCCTGCATAAACGGAAAAGTTTACACCCAATAGCAGTGCACCAGAGAGCGTGAACGTGGTGATAAACGTTTTGGTCATAGAGAATAATCCAAGCGTAAAGTAGTTTCATGAATTAAAATAATAGCGCATTATTGTAATAATTTCAATGTGTTAACCATGATCATTACAACCCAGCTGCTTATCCAATACGTTCAGGAATATTCATTAGGTTGTTACCGCCGACATGGTTGCAGTCTGCCGCAAAGGGTATGTTCTAGGTTGCTGAAAATAAAACGTTTAATATGATTTATGCGATTTGGTTATTTGCCAGTTATCTGCCCCTGTGCTGTTATTAAGCGGTCTATATAATAAAATCGAAAGGCTTATAACCATGATCACAGGGAACACCACAGGGAAAACGCTCCTCGCGCTGGCATTGAGCGCGCTGTTACCGGCCGGCGCGATGGCGGCAAACACCGACACGCTGGTTTACTGCTCCGAAGCATCGCCAGAATCCTTTAACCCGCAGATTGCCAGCTCCGGCCCGTCGTTTGTCGCCAGTTCGCAGGTGCTCTATAACCGTCTGATCAACTTTGACCCGGTGAAAAATACCCCGGTTCCTTCCCTGGCAACGGCCTGGACCATCTCTCCAGACGGCCTGACCTATACCTTTACGCTGCGTCAGGGCGTGAAGTTCAACAGCAACAAATTCTTCAAGCCAACGCGTGATTTCAACGCTGATGACGTGATTTTCTCAGTGATGCGCCAGAAAGACGTCAATCATCCGTACCACAAGGTGTCGCAGGGCAACTATGAGTACTTCAGCGACGTGGGCCTCGATAAGCTGATTAAAGAGGTGAAGAAGGTCGATGACTACCACGTGCAGTTCGTACTGAGCGAGCCGAATGCCGCGTTCCTCGCCGACTGGGGAATGGACTTCGCCTCGATTCTGTCGGCGGAATATGCCGATCAAATGATGAAGAAAGGTACCCCGGAGAACGTCGACAACTGGCCAATTGGCACCGGTCCTTACGTGCTGCAGCAATACAAAGTCGATTCGCAGATTCGCTATCTGGCGAACCCGAACTATTGGGATGGCGAGGTACCGACCAAACACCTGATCTTCGCCATCACCCCGAACGTGGAGACGCGTCTGGCGAAACTGCAAACCAACGAATGCCAGATTATCCCGGCACCGTCGCCGGTTCAGTTTGATGTTATTAAGGGTAACAAAGATCTGACGCTGCATTCCGTGGAAGCGCTGAACGTCGGCTATTTGGCATTTAATACCGAGAAAAAACCGTTTGATAACGTGCTGGTGCGTCAGGCGCTGAACTATGCCACCGACAAGCAGGCCATCGTTAACGCGGTGTTTATGGGCTCCGGTACGGTGGCGAAATCGCCGATTCCGCCAAATATGATGGGCTATAACAACGATCTTAAAGACTACAGCTACGATCCGGAAAAAGCGAAGGCGCTGCTGAAACAGGCCGGGCTGGAGAAGGGGGCGGAAGTGACCCTGTGGTCGATGCCGGTACAGCGCCCGTATAACCCGAATTCGCGCCGCATTGCTGAAATGATCCAGAATGATTGGGCCAAAGTGGGCATTAAAGCGAAGATCGTCAGCTACGAGTGGGGCGAATACCTCACCGGTATCCGTAAGGGCGAACACGATAGCGCGCTGTACGGCTGGATGTCGGACAACGGCGACCCGGATAACTTTGCCAGCACGCTGCTCGGCTGCGACAGCATTAAAACCGGCTCTAACGCCGCGCGCTGGTGCAATAAAGAGTATGATGGCCTGGTGAAAAAAGCCCTGGTGGTGAGTGACCCGGCGAAGCGTGCCGCGCTCTACGGTCAGGCGCAGGAGATTTTCTATCAGCAGGCGCCGTGGATTGCGCTGGCGAACGGCAAAACCTTCTACGCCACGCGTAGCAACATTACCGGCTATAGCGTTAGCCTGATGGGCAGCGATTTCTCGAAAGTGAAAATTAATTAAGGAGTGAATATGTCACATCTGGATGAGGTCATTGCGCGCGTGGACGCCGCGGTGCAAGAGAACGTGATTACGCATATGAATGAATTGCTGGTGGTGTTAAGCGACGACGCCGAGCTGAGCCGTGAAGATCGTTTCACCCAGCAGCAGCGCCTGCGCGTGGCGATTTCTCATCATGGCCATCACCTGCGCGAGCAGGAAGAGGCGCGTAAAGAACAGCTCACTTCCGGTGGGACGATTCTTTAAGTCAGGCATGGTTCCCGGCGGCGCTTCGCTTGGCCGGGCTACCATGTTGGTATTGTTGGCCTGATAAGCGTCGCGCCATCAGGCAGTCTGGTGCACGTTGCCGGGTGGCGGCGTTGCCTTATCCGGCCTACAACTTTACATATTAAAACTGGCGCTTCGCCACCAGCCACGCGCCCACAATCAACATCACCGCGCCGCACACCGGCCCAACCAGCGCCCGCCAGGGCACACCGTGACTTCTCACCACGTCCATCACCAGCCCGCCGATAAGCTGACTGGCGACCAGCACCGCAATGGTCGTTGCCGCCCCCACGTACTGATAGCCACTGATGCTGGCAAACACGAAGAACGACCCGAGCAGGCCGGGGATCAGCGTCCACCATTTGATGGTTGCCACCAGTTCACTCACTCCCGCTAGCCCGTGCTTAATCAGTAAAATACTGACAAACAGCACGATGCCGACCAGCGAGTTCAGCAACATCGCCACCAGAATGGTGGAGGCCGACTGGGTAATGCGTACCATCAGCGTGTTCTGGATAACCAGGCCGATACCGGCGGCTATCAGGAACGTCAGCGTGAGGGACTGATTCATGCTTGTCCGTCCGGGTCGCTACGGGTATCAAGCTGTAGCTGCATAAAGGTGAGGTCCAGCCAGCGGCCAAACTTGGTGCCAACCTGCGGCATCTGCCCGGTGGTGACAAAACCGTGCTTCGCATGCAGATGCAGCGACGCGCGGTTCTGTGCCTCAATGCCGGCTACCATCACGTGCTTACCGCGACGACGGGCCTCTTCAATCAGCGCGCCGAGTAGAATATTGCCGAGCCCTTTGCCCTGATGTTCCGGGTGGATGTAGACCGAATGTTCAACGGTATGGCGGAAACCGTCAAAGTTGCGCCAGTCGCCGTAGGAGGCGTAGCCGGTGACAATACCGTTCTCTTCGCTCACCAGCACCGGGAAGTGTCCTAGCTGGCGCGCTTCAAACCAGGCAATGCGGTTGTCGGTATCGACAGTTTTGTCGTTCCAGATAGCGGCGGTATGTACCACAGCATGGTTGTAGATTGCCGCAATGGCGGCGCAGTCTTCTTTTGTTGCAAAACGAATGGACATGGAGTTGCACCCTGTGTGTTGTTCACTATATTATTACGCCATGAATACTATTGAAGACAACTTAAATCAACGGATCGGTGCAAGAATTCGCATTGAGCGTGAGTCGCGCAGCTGGTCGCTGAGCGAGCTGGCCGAGCGTGCGGGCGTTTCCCGGGCGATGATCCACAAAATTGAACGCGGCGAAAGCAGCCCGACGGCGGCTCTGCTGGCGCGGCTTTCTGGTGCCTTTGGTATTAGCATGTCGACGCTGATAGCTCGCGCGGAGATGCAGGAAGGTAAGCTGCTGCGCTTTGCTGACCAGCCGGTCTGGCACGACCCACAGACTCACTACCTGCGTCGGCACGTTTCGCCGCGAGGTGAACTACCGATCGATCTGGTACAAATTGAGCTACCGGCAGGCAGCGACATTCCGATGCCTGCATCTGCCTATGCGATGGCGCGCCAGCTGCTATGGGTACAGGATGGTGAACTGCTGTTTATGGAAGGTGACATCGCACACCGTATGCAAACCGGCGACTGTCTCGAACTCGGGCCGCCGAACGACTGCCGTTTTATTAACGACAGCGGCAAACCCTGTACTTATCTGGTCGTCAGGCTCAACGTGCCGCTCTAATCCAGGCCGGGAGCGGCCTGAGCGGGGTGTTTAGCAATGATTCATCTTCTATTAATTATGCTGAAAACTACCTCGAAAAAAATATATATCGTATTTCCTGCGCAAAAAATAAAACGCCAGCTATTAATTATAAATAGTCTGGGTAAATAAAAGCGCGGAGTTATAATAAATATGCTGGATTTTGCTAAAGCACAACGTATCAGTTTGACGCAGCAAATTGAGAATAATATCAAGAATGCGCTGGTTGTCGGCGCGTTAAAACCTGGTTCACGGCTCGTCACGCGTGAAATTGCCGTGAACCAGGGGATCAGTATTACGCCGGTACGAGAAGCGCTGCTGCGGCTGGTCTCCTCAGGCGCGCTGCAGGCGGCGCCTGCACAGGCTTTTATGGTGCCGGTGCTGACTAATTCAGGTTATCTTGAAATTAATCAGATTCGTAAAAACCTCGAAGGTATGGCGACGGCAGCAGCGGCGATAAATATAACCACAGAAAGAATGCGTGAATTAAACCGCCTCTCTAACGCTTTCCATGAGGCTAAAGCGGCACGGGATGTTACCCTCATGCTGCAAACCAATTATCAATTTCGCTTTAAGATTTACGACTATGCGGAAATGCCAACTCTGGTGACGATGATTGAACAATTATGGGTGCGAGCGGGGCCAAGTCTTCATTATTTATATTTAAATTCTGTAGAACCGTTTCAGCATCGAAATGTATATGAATCATTGTTAAATGCGCTGGAAAAAAGAGATTCATCGGCGAGTTATTCGGCAATATCACAAATTATTGATGAATCAACCTCCTTCTTAAAACAGCAGTACCGCCATTAACATCCTTTCGGAAAATACGTTTCCGGGTTGCCCCGGAAACGTTTAGCTTATTACTCAAAACGCCATGCGACGTTCACGCCGACTCCGTAATTACGGCCCGGAGCCGGTTCGTAGTAGCGTCCGTTAGATTCGTTGACGATAACCGAGCCGACGTATTCCCGGTCGAACAGGTTATCCACGCGCCCGAAAACGTCCAGCGTCCAGTTGCTAAGATTGAACTTGTAGCCGGTATTCAGGCCAACGACGGTCCATGACGGCGCGCGGGCGGTGTTGGCATCGTTCGCCATAATATCGCCCATATAGTGCACGTCGGCCCCTGCGTACCAGCCGCTTTCCGGCTCATAGCTCAGCGAGGCGAAGCCCATATTGCGTGCTATGCCCGGAATACGGTTACCGTTACAGCTACCGTTGCCGCAGACGTCGGTGCGGTAGGTGGCGTTAAGCCAGGTCCAGGCCGCTTTGGCGCGCCAGTTTTCAGCAAACTGCTGATCGATAGCCAGTTCTGCACCCTGACGGCGGGTCTTGCCGGCGTTTTTATAGCTGGCGCGGCTGTCGATATTGCTGTCGGTCACTATCTCATTGGTGGTGTCGGTCTGGAACAGCGCGGCGCTGAGCAGGCCATTGCCAATGCGGGTTTTGCTGCCGATCTCATAGGTTTCATTGGTCGAAGGTTTGAGATCCAGGTTCAGCCCGTTTGCAGTGCCGGAACGGTAGGAAAGTTCGCTGATGGTCGGCGTTTCAAAGCCGCGACCGACGCTGGCGTACACGTTCCAGGCGTCGGTGATGGCGTATTTTAACGATCCCGCAGGCAGCCACTCGTGGTAGCTGGTGTCACCGCTGCTGTCGCCGTTTCCGGCGGTGACGTAGTGGTCGTTGGAGTCAAACCAGACGGAGCTGTAGCGCACGCCCGCGTCCAGGGTCAGCTTTTCGGTCAGCTGCCACTGGGTTTGCAGATACGGGTCGAGGTTCCACATCAGGTTGCGTTCGTTGCGACGCAAATTACCTTTCTCGCCATACTCCGGCGTGGTGCCGTTCATGATGTAGTTTTCGTAGCCCCGACGCTTCTCGTTCATGTTTTCGTAGTTCAAACCGGTGGTGAAGGTCACCGGGATAAGCAGTTCGCCGCGGTGCGTCCAGCGGGTATCGATGCCCTGATAGTGACGATCGAGGTCGATCACGCCGCCGGAATGAGCAGGATTCTTCTGCTGTGCCACTGCGGGAATTGACTGGTATTGCGTGGTCTGACGTTCCCCGGCGTACATCATCACGCTCAGGTCGTCCTGCTCGCTAAGTTGGCGTTCATAACGCAGGCCCGCCTGAGTCTGCTTCACGGTTTTACGCGTGTTGTACTGATCGCCGCGCGGCGACTGCTGGCGGTCAGCGTCCATTTCGCTTTTGGTCAGGCCGCCGGGATCGTTAGCGTTAATGTCGACGGTATTAAACAGCAGCGTCAGCTTGCTGACGTCGTTGATCCGCACGCCGAGCTTAGCGTTGGCGAGGTTCTTGCGCGCCGCACTATGGTCGCGGTAGCCCTGAGTGATGAATCGATTCGTCGACACCGTATAGTCAACGTCGCCCGCGTGGGTGCCGTCGCCCACCGCGCCGCTGGCCTTCATACCGTAATGCCAGGTGCCGTAGCTGCCGTAATAGCTGTTGGCTTCAATCGTGGTGGGTTGCTTCCCGGTCTGGGTGGTGACGTTAACCACGCCGCCGGAGGCGTTGCCGTACAGCGCCGAGAAGGGGCCGCGCAGCACATCAACATGATCCACGCTACCGATATCAATATTCGAGGTTTGCCCCTGGCCGTCGGGCATGGTGGCCGGAATGCCGTCAACGTATAGACGAATGCCGCGCACGCCAAAGGTTGAGCGGGAACCAAAACCACGAATAGAAAGCTGAAGATCCTGCGCATAGTTCTGACGGTTTTGCACCTGCAAACCCGGTACAGCGCCCAGTGATTCAGACAGGTTAACCTGCGGCGCGGCGTGACGCATATCCTCGCCATCGACCACGCTCACGGCAGCAGGGGTATCCAGTTCGGAGACCGCCTGCGGTGCGGCGGTAACGATTAACGTTTGTTCATCATTGGCCCAGGAAAAAGGAGCAAAAACAAGCGGCAACAGCAGCGCTGGCAGCGTTACTAAGCGTACAGTTATGATTTTCATGAAAAACTCGCAAAATGTACCAAATGGAACAGACCCGAATAGGTTAATACTTTTGTAAATATATTGAAAACTTTAGCAGCATAGATCGTTAATTTCCGGTGATGAAATAGCAACTATTTGGTTGCTGAGCGTAATAAAAGCTCCACTTTACATAAATTAATGATTACTATTCGCATCTACAAAACGTAGCGCTACGACGCTACGGAACCAGAAGCGATGTGAAGCAGAAAAAACTACGTTCATCAAAGGGAGTCGTCATGTCATTACGTCAATTGTCCGCGCCGCGTCTGCGCCGTTCTCTGTTACTGAGTGCTTTCCTGCTGGCGGGGAGCTTTAGCGCGCATGCTGCAGATGAAATGCTGCGTAAAGCGGTCGGCAAAGGGGCATATGAAATGGCCTACAGCCAGCAGGAAAATGCGCTGTGGCTGGCCACCTCACAAAGTCGTAAGACCGATAAGGGCGGTATTGTTTATCGTCTCGACCCGGTTACTCTGGAAGTGACGCAGGTTATTCATAACGATCTCAAACCGTTTGGCGCGACGCTGAATAACCAGACCCAGACCCTGTGGTTTGGTAACACCATCAACGGTGCCGTGACCGCGATTGACGCCAAAACCGGTGACGTGAAAGGCCGCCTGGTGCTGGATGGACGTGAGCGCAGCGAAACGGTTAAACCGCTGCAGCCGCGTGAACTGGCGGTGGATGAGAAAACCAATACCGTCTATATCACCGGCATTGGCAAAGACGGCAGCTCAGTCTGGGTGGTTGACGGCGATAAGCTGACGTTGAAAACCACCATCACCGGTACCGGCACCTTCGGTACGGGTCTGGCGGTCGATTCGGATAAACAGCGCCTGTACGTCACTAACGGCGACGGCGAACTGGTCACTATTGATACCGCGAGCAACAAAATTCTGACCCGTCAGAAACTGCAGGACGATGGCAAAGAGCACTTCTATATCAACATCAGCCTGGATAAAGCCGGTCAGCGTGCCTTTATCACCGACTCCAAACAGCCGGAACTGCTGGTGGTAAACCTGAAAGATGGCAAAGTGCTGTCGAAGGTGGATACTCAGGAAGGGCTGGCGGTGCTGTTTAACCCGGTGCGTAACGAAGTTTACGTGACCCAGCGCAAAGCGGGCACCGTGACGGTGATTGATGCGAAAGAGTATAAAGTCACCAAAACCATCAAAACCCCGACCTTCCCGAACAGCCTGACGCTCTCCGCCGACGGCAAAACGCTGTACGTTAGCGTGAAGCAGGAATCCACCCGTCAGAAAGAGGCCACTGCGCCTGACGATGTGATTCGTATCGCGCTGTAAGCGGCACGCCGGGAGGTCCGTCGACCTCCCGGAAATCATCACGTTATCTTCTGTTACATCCCGTCGATACCCCGTTTCTCCGTATCAGGCATACAATACGCCGACTTAACCCTGCCGTTGGCGGGGACAATGAACGGAGAGAAGATGAAAAAGCCTTTATATTTCCTGTGCGCAGGGGCAATGCTGCTGGCGCTGGCTGGCTGTACCACCAACTACGTGATGACCACCAAAAGCGGCCAGACTATTGTGACCCAGGGTAAGCCGCAGCTGGATAAAGAGACCGGCATGACCAGCTACACCGATCAGAACGGTAACGCGCGCGAAATTAACAGTAACGACGTGTCACAGCTGGTTGAAGATAATTGATGTGATTTTGGCTTAGCGACCACGCTTGCGGTATTCGCCCGGTGAAATACCGAACCGCTGCTTGAAGGCGGTAGAAAAGTGGCTGTGGTCGCTGAACCCCCAGCGATAGCCGATTCCGGCAAGTTTTTCGTCGTCTGGCGCGCATTGCAGCGCCTTCGCGCAGAGATCCAGACGGCGGTTTTTGATGTACTGCGCCACCACCAGGCCTTTATCGGCAAACAGCCGGTACAGACTTCTTACCGACATGCCGGTTTCATCGGCGAGCCACTCCGGGCGCAGATGCTCTTCCTGAATCGCATCGTCAATCAACGCCATGATCTTCTGAAACTGCTTCTCGCGCCGGGATGGCGCGACTTCCTGCTGATGCAGCATCGGGCGTAGCAGGCACACCATGGCATCCAGCGCCGCTTCGCTCTCGCTGGCGGAAAGCTGAGGGCTGCTCATGCTCTCATGCAGCAGACGCTGGCTAAGCTGGACCATTGGCAGAGATTTATCTAAACGGGTGGCGACGCTAATTCCGCTGCCGCGCAGCTGGTTTTCCAGCAGTTGGCGGGGCAGCAACAGCGAGACCTGACGAGAGGTTTGCTGCCAGAGAATAGAGCAGGGGCGCGAGGCGTCGATAAGGGTCATATCCCCGGTTTCTAACTTTACCTGCCGATCGTCTTGCTCAATATCGGCCTGACCGGCAAGTTGAAACACGGTGTAGAACCAGGCGTCGTTACCGCTGCGGATCTCCTGGCGGGTGCGGAACAGATTGACGTTGCGGGTGGTCACGGTGCTGAGCTTGAGGCTGCCCGCATAGCTGGTGTCTATCTCACCATGAAAGTCGCCATCCAACGCACGCGCAGCAAAATGCCCGCACACCTGATTGATCTTCGCCAGCCACGCCTGATATGTCTCACCGCCATTTACCGCTGCCATACGCCATCTCTGCAATGAAAATGTTTTGGTATTGTTGCATTTATGTTGCCTTTAACAAGGGTTAGCGGGGGAATATATGAAAGAACTATTACCTGTTGCACATTTCTGCCAGAGCAATCTGTTTAATTGCGGTCTCTGTCACAGCCGCACAAGCGAATGTCACAGAGACAAAAGCGCGATCTCCTGACCCGCCGTAGACTGAAACGACTAACCGCGAAGAATAAGGAGACGATATGTCCTCATCACAGGTAGCACTGCTCCCGAGCGTGCAGCAGTTTTTAGACCGTCAGCATGGCCTGTTTATTGATGGCGCGCAGCAGGCGGCGCAGAGTGAAAAACGTCTCACCGTCTGGGACCCGGCAACGGGCAAGGCGATTGCCACCACCGCGGATGCTAACGCGGCTGATGTTGACCACGCGGTGATGTCCGCCTGGCGCGCGTTTGTCTCCCGCAGCTGGGCCGGGCGCACGCCTGCCGATCGCGAACGTATTCTGCTGCGTTTTGCTGACCTCGTTGAGCAAAACGGCGAAGAGCTGGCCCAGCTGGAAACGCTGGAGCAGGGCAAATCGATCAATATTTCCCGCGCCTTTGAAGTGGGCTGCACGCTGAACTGGATGCGCTACACCGCCGGGCTGACCACCAAGATCAGCGGCCGCACGCTGGATGTTTCCATCCCGTTCCCGCAGGGCGCGCGCTACCAGGCGTGGACCAAAAAAGAGCCGGTTGGCGTGGTTGCCGGTATCGTGCCGTGGAACTTCCCGCTGATGATCGGCATGTGGAAGGTGATGCCGGCGCTGGCGTCGGGCTGTTCTATCGTCATCAAACCGTCGGAAACCACGCCGCTGACCCTGCTGCGCGTGGCTGAATTAGCCATTGAGGCGGGTGTACCAGAAGGCGTATTCAACGTAGTGACCGGCAGCGGCGCCGAGTGCGGCGCGGCGCTAACCTCGCATCCGCATGTGGCGAAAGTGAGCTTTACCGGATCTACCGCCACCGGCAAACAGATTGCCCGCGTGGCTGCCGACCGCCTGACCCGCGTCACGCTGGAGCTGGGCGGCAAAAACCCGGCTATCGTGTTGAAAGACGCCGACCCGGCCTGGGTTATCGAAGGGCTGATGACCGGTAGCTTCCTGAACCAGGGGCAGGTGTGTGCCGCCAGTTCGCGTATCTATATTGAAGCGCCGCTGTTCGACACGCTGGTCAGCGGCTTCGAGCAGGCGGTGAAGTCGCTGCAGGTGGGGCCGGGCATGCTGGAGACCACCCAGATTAACCCGGTGGTTTCCCAGGCGCACTGCGCCAAAGTGGCGGCCTATCTTGATGACGCCCGCAAACAAAATGCCGAGCTGATTACCGGTAACGTTGGCCCGGACGCGCAGGGCTTCTACATTCCGCCAACCCTGGTTATCAACCCGGAAGCTAACCTGCGCTTAACCCGCGAAGAGGTGTTTGGCCCGGTGGTAAACCTGGTGCGCGTTGCCGACGGTGAAGAGGCGCTGCGCCTTGCCAACGACAGCGACTTTGGCCTGACCGCCAGCGTCTGGACCCGTGACCTGACGCAAGCGCTGGACTACACCGATCGCCTGCAGGCCGGTACGGTATGGGTCAACAGCCACACGCTGATTGACGCCAACCTGCCGTTTGGCGGTATGAAGCAGTCGGGCACCGGGCGTGATTTTGGGCCGGACTGGTTGAACGACTGGTGTGAAACGAAGTCAGTGTGTGTCCGTTACTAATATACCGCACCCAACCGTTCCCTCTCCCCGTGGGGAGAGGGCTAGGGTGAGGGGGCCTGCACATAGCCAAAGACCCACACCTCCAATCAAAACCCATCCTCCACGGCGTCTACAAACGCAGACGTTATCTCTCTTAAATCAGTAGCTATTATCCACAGATGTTCGATAAATTGCTGCTGGGCAGTTTCTTAACAACTAACGACTTAGCAGGTTTTTTAAATGGGCGCGATTGATCAATTGATACTGAGATATCCGGGTGCCAACGCCTGGCAAATGGGAGATAGCCCGGAACTGGCCAACGAGCTTGCCGCGCTTATCAAACAAGGGATGAAAACGGCCTCATGCGGATCGTTATCTTCTTACCAGCAGGAAGCATCTGCTCCCGCGATTGGGAGCTACAACATTATTCTTGATGGCCAGAATGCGCCAGTATGCGTGACCCGACTCGTTTCAATGCGGCTCGTGCGTTTTTGCGATGTGACGGCCGAGTTTGCACGAAAGGAGGGGGAAGGCGATCTGAGTCTTGAATACTGGCAGAGGGAACATCAGCGATTCTTTACCCGTGAAGGTTTTTTCTCGGAGGATATGGAACTGATCGCTGAGGAATTTGAGGTTGTTGAGGTTCTGTAGACCGTTAACTTTTTCGAGACTAGCCAGATGAAATTGCACTTTGAGAGTGCGGAGTCCTATATTCAAAAAAAGCCGTGAGCAGTATTCTGCTTACGGCTTCAGGATCAGCGATGCGACATGCTGGTATTTAAGCGGCTTTAACGGCTTTGATTTTTTTACTGCCAGACGTATCTGGCTCAGGCATCTCTGTTTCAGCTGGAATATTGAGGTCGGGGAGTTTGTTGGTGCGCAGAATATGCTGCACGGCCACTTTCTGCTCAGCGAGATACAGCCCAAGATCTTCAGCCTGTTTTTCATCCATCGACGTTCCGCCTTGCAACAGCAAGTCGGTGAACGCTTCTGCCATGTCGAGCAGCCTGTCGTAAGCGTCAGCCTCTTTCTTACTGGCAAATGTCATTTTCTCTTCACCTTTTCTTACGACAACAAATTTTATTTCAACGGCCATTATTTGCCCCTTGCACTGTGATTATATCCAGTGTATCAGTTATGAGGCGGCGTTGCAGGGAAAATGTGTATACCTGACGCGTAAAAATGCTCGTGCCATTTTTAATAAAGGAGTTTGCATGCTAAAGGTTATCGCCGAAGATTTTATCAACCCCGAGTGCATCGACATCGTGCTCCCTTTTTACCGCGAGCTGATTGCGGCAACGAAGAAAGAGCCTCTATGTATTGCTTATGATTTATACCGGGACGAAAAAGATCCGGGGCATTTTATTTTCATTGAAGAGTGGCCAGACCGGGCAGCACTAGAGGCGCACTGTGCCAGCGAACATTTCACTCGACTGGTTCCTTTGATTGATCAATATGCGCGTAAAGCGGCGCAGTACATCCTGATGGATGTTCGGGTGGAACCGGGGAAATAAAGCCCGCTTCTGGTATGACGCGGGCAACGTAGGAAACCTGCGTCGTTTGCTTATGGCGAGATGAGTGAAGGTCTGCTGTGAGCGAAAAGCAGACGTCGAGATAATGGTGACAGGCAAATTATTGCCAGGGACTTTTGTGTAGATCATTCCTGGCGTCATTGCTGCCGCCAGGTTTCATTGTTGAAAGGTTGACGTTATTTATTTTCAATCAGATACTTAACCGTCGCCGCGTATTGCTGAACAAAAATATCAAGCGAGCTTGTGTCCATCCCCTGCGGATTCAGCTGATATTTACCTTTGACGAACATCGCCGGAACCCCTCTGAGTTCAACATCCATAGCCGCTTTCTCCTGCTTAGCCACTAAGGCTTTCACAGCAAAGCTGTTCCACGCACCATCAAAGTCTTCTGCTTTGATACCAGCATCAATAAAAACGCTACGGATATCATCAATATTCCTGATGCTGAGTTTCTTTTGTGCCGCCTCGAACATAGGGGATGTGATTTTGTCTTCAACGCCTAACGCGATTGCTACTGCCCACGCCTGCGTCAGTTCTTTGCCTAACGGCGGAAGAAACTCGACGTGATACTTAACGATCTTCGCGTTTGCCGGTAGTTTTTCAGCGACTTTGTCTGAGACGTGAATGACCTGTTCAAACTGATAGCAATGCGGACAGTTGAACGAAAAAAACTCCATTACTTCGGGTGCATCAGGTACCGTTTTGCTCAAAGAAATGTACTGTTTCCCTTCATTAAATTGCGCTGCATTAACGCCGGTTGTGAGAAATATGCAGGCAAAAGCTGCTAATAGAATCTTCATGAACCATAACCTCCAGTACTGTACTCAGTGATAAGAAAATATTTTTCCATGTAATTTCGGTAACTTAGAGATCATTTCAGCACCAGGAAACGCTGGCGTTTCATAAAGAGCTTTCTTTTTTGAATCCCATAGTATTATGATCATAATATAAAGAGGCCCGCTGGTGCAAATTATACCCAGTCCTGGGTTATCTGCCTGATCGAACACTCTGGAGATTTAAATGAAACCTGACAGTCGCGAGGCGGCCAAACTAGCCCGGCAGGAAGCGATTCTTAACGGGCCAGTCTTTAGCACAATGATGCAGCTCGCTGTTCCTACGATCCTCGTTCTGATTGCGCAAACGTTAGTCAGCGTAGCCGAAACGTATTACGTATCGTTTTTAGGAACACCGGCGCTGATTGGCGTCGCACTTGTTTTCCCGGTATGGATGCTGATGACCATGATGGCAGCCGGTGGAATTGGTGGCGGCGTGGCCTCAGCTGTAGCCCGCGCAACGGGTGCCGGGAAACATGACGATGTTAATGCGCTCATCCTGCATTCGGTTGTGGTAGCCATAGTTTTTGGTCTTGCTTTTACAGCCTTCTTTATCGGTCTGGGCGAACATATTTATGCGGCTATGGGCGGGGCTGGTGAGGCACTCAGTGCCGCACATGAATATTCTGTCTATGTATTTTTTGCATCTGTGCCGATCTGGATCGTCAATCTTCTTTCTGCCGTTTTACGCGGTATTGGCAATGTGAAAGTACCTGCGGCCGTCACGCTGATTGGCGCCCTGGTGCTGATCCCGCTTTCCCCTTTGCTGATCTTTGGCCTGGGGCCGATTAAGGGCTTTGGGTTAGCGGGGGCAGGTATGGCAATTAATATTTTTTACTGGATTGCAGCAATAGCTATGTTGCGTTACATGGCCAGTGGTCGTGCCGGTATCCGGATGACGTTGGTACGTTTACGCTGGCCTCTTTTCCGTGAAATTCTCAATGTAGGCCTGCTTGCTGCGCTGGGGACTATCCAGCTCAATGTAATGGTTTTACTGGTTACCGGGGCTGTAGGCGTGTTTGGTGTCGATGCCATAGGGGGTTTTGGTACAGCATCCCGTCTCGACTATGTTCTGATCCCCGTGCTGTTCGGGATTGGTACGGCCATTGTGACGATGGTCGGGATTAACGTAGGTGCCCGTCAGATAGACAGAGCGAAACGTATTACCTGGGTCGGTGTTGCTGTCAGTGTGGTATTCACCGAGGTTGTAGGCTTATTAGTGGCAGTTTTTCCTGGCGTCTGGCTTGGCCTGTTCACGCATGATGAAAGCGTTCTGGTTACTGGCGAACTGTACCTGCAGATTGTTGCTCCCTTCTACGCAGCCAACGGCATTTTGTTTGCACTCGGGTTTGCTGCGCAGGGCAGCGGTTATATGTGGAAAATGTTCCTGGTCGGAACCGTTCGTTTAATCCTCGCAGCCGGTGGCGGATGGATTGCAGTCGAGTACTTCAATGTGGGTCAGGCCGGACTGTTTGTTATCGTCATGGGATCTATGGTGATAGCTGCTCTTATGAGTGTAGTGATCGAGCGCTCGGGGGCGATGTGGCCCAAATACAATAAACAGAATCCGTCCGCGCTCAGGACGGTCCGGTCTTAAGCTGTTGCTGGTTACCGGATAAAGTTATAGATCGTAATCTTTGCCCTGAATAGTATTATCGCCATAATACTATTCAGATAATGCAGGATGAGGAACGTAGCATGAGATATTCCAAAGATCATAAAGAAGAAACGCATAAAAAAATCGTTGAATCTGCCTCAAAGAGGTTTCGTACTGAAGGTATCGAAAAGGTAGGTGTAGCGGGCCTTATGGCTGATGTTCAGCTTACGGTGGGAGGATTTTACAGCCACTTTAAGTCGAAGGAAGAGCTGATCAAAGAAGCGGTTTGTCTCGCTGCAGATGAAACATTTTGCGCAGCGTTTGGCGCTCCGGAAAATAATGAAAAGCTCACTATTCAGCTGATCCTGGACCGCTATCTCAGTGAGGGGCATCGGGACTCGCCAGAATCTGGATGCGTAATCGCGGCGCTCGCGTCTGAACTCAAGAATCGACCAACAGACACGCGTGACATGGTGTCAGACAAGATAACCCGGATAATTGAGCGTATTTCAGACTGCCTTCCTCAGGAGACAGACTCAGCAACCCGCATGCGAGTTGCCAGCGCCATCTGGGCTGTAATGATCGGAACGCTGCAGCTGGCGCGCATTATTTCCGATAAAGAGTTATCAGATCAATTACTGGTTGACGGAAAAAGAACGGCATTAATGCTTTCAGAGAAAGCAGATACACAACGCTGCACATAAGTGCATCACAATCTCAATACTTCACTAACAGTGAATGACTGGCAGACGGGTAATAATATGAACATTCAGGGTAAAACAATTTTAGTAACAGGCGCCAACCGCGGTATAGGCGCAGAACTGGTTCATGCTCTCATCCGAAATGGTGCAGGAAAAATTTATGCCGGCACCCGGGAACTGGGTAATTTACCAGAATTCGGTGACGAAAGGGTTACCTTCATCAAGCTTGATATTACTAAACCCGAAGACGTCAGCGCAGCAGTGGCAGAAATTGGGTCAATTGATATTCTGGTGAATAATGCCGGTGCAATGCTCTCTAACAATATTGAAACCGCTACGCAGGATGATTTAGCTTCGGACATGAATGTTAACTATTTTGGCACCATGAGAGTCATGCAGGCCGTTATTCCTGGAATGGAGAAGAACGGCAGAGGTGTGATTGCTAACGTGCTTAGCGTACTGGCACTTGCTCCTATGGCATCCACAGCCGGGTATGCTGCGTCTAAAGCAGCAATGCATTCAGCAACACAGGCTGCCAGGGGCCTTTTAAAGCCAAAGAATATTAAGGTTGTTGGTATATATCCAGGTCCGATAGAAACCCGACTGTCTGCTGATTTACCGATCGACAAAACACCGGCTAATGTTGCTGCCGAAGAGATTGTTAAGGGGCTCATCAACGACCTGGAAGATATTTATCCGGATCCGGTTTCACAGCAGGTATCGGGATTGTGGGGTGGCAATCCAAAAGGCCTTGAGCATCATTTTTCCGCATTCTAAATAACGGCCGTTCGATTTTTTCAATAGCTGGTAACACCGCATAATCTACGTTGTTGGACGGGCATGGCCATATTCATTTTAAATCCCCATGGGGTTTATTATTTATATGGCCGTATAATGCTCGAATTACTGCATCCAGAGCAACCAGTCAGACAGATTAGCGAAATAAATTAAAATTCTCTTATTGCATAAAACTGTCAGCCAGATAATTAAAGCTTATGCATCCAGTATATTATCAAATTATGAATATTTACTGGGGAGAAATTATATGCAAGAAGACAGAAGAGATTTTCTCAAAGGGGTTCGCAGGAGAAACCATGTCTATCGTGAGGTCTTCTGCCTGATCAAACACTCTGGAGATTTAAATGAAACCTGACAGTCGCGAGGTGGCCACACTAGCCCGGCTATGCTCAGGCCTATGGTCAGGAATCAGTTTTCCTATCACTCACTTAAGAAAGAGGCATATCAATGACCATCCACCTTCGTACTTTTTTACTGAGCACAATTGCGGCTTCTATACTTGCGGCTTCTGCATTTGCCGCTCCTGCACCGGCAGTATCGCGAACTGGAACCGAGGAAACGGGCCAGATTACATCCCTGCGAAATGGCGACATTGACCTGACCCTGAAACACCATATAAAGAAAATAAACGGAATAAACATACATTACGTTGAAGCCGGAAAAGGTCCTTTAGTGGTGCTCGTCCACGGTTGGCCAGAGTCCTGGTATTCATGGCGATATCAGATCCCTGCACTGGTAAAAGCTGGATTTCATGTGGTCGTCCCTGACATGAGAGGTTACGGGCAGACGGAGGCTCCCCAGGATAAGAACAGTTTTTCTTTGATGCGGATTGTCGGTGATTTAGTTGGCCTGGTACACGCCAACAACGAAGAGCAAGCATACCTCGTCGGACATGACTTTGGCGCCAGCGCTACGTGGCTGGCAGCTCAATTGCGACCGGACATGTTCCCTGCCATCGCTGCACTTAGTGTCCCATTCACGGCGCGTGCGCCGATGCCGCCTCTTGAAATGCTCCGAAACCTTCCAGGCAATAAAATGCATTACTGGACTTACTTCCAGAAAGAAGGTGTCGCTGAAGCAGAATTCGAACGGGATACGCGCGGCACCTTTATTAGCCTCTTTTCTAATGGAAGAGCAGACCCTTCGGGACGCCCGTTCCTGATGGACAAAGGTGCTGGTTTTCTTCCTATCCAGTCTGTACCCAACACACTCCCTAAATGGCTGTCGGAGAAAGACTTAGAGTACATTACGAATGAATTTCGTAAGACGGGTTTTCGAGGTGCATTCAATTGGTATCGGAACATCGACCAAAACTGGTATGACAGCGCCCCGCTGGAATCTGCAAAAGTTCAACAGCCAGCCCTGTTTATCGCGGGCAGTGACGATCCCGTCATCGCCAATCCGAATGGCGAGGCCAGCCTGGCAGCTCTTCCGAAATTAGTTCCACGAGTGACACAAGTCATCATTCCACATGGCAGTCATTGGATACAGCAGGAACACAGTCAGGAGGTCAACCAGGCTCTCATTGAATACTTTACAAATGTTCAGCGAAAATTGAATCTCTCCGAAAATTGATCCACTTCTCGCACTACTTGAGCACTTCAGAGCATGGGGCGTCGGGGATTCGCAATACCAAAGTGGCTCGGGCGATGCTCGTCGACGGCCAGGCCCTTGTGCGATGTAAATCAGATAAGGATCGGTAAACCGATCCTTATGATACACCCCAAGTGCCCCCAGCACGATTCTAAGACAGGCTGTCCGCTCCTGGCACTAAGCGGACGATTTGACTGAACTAAACGCTCGCCGTGAGTGAACTGCGGACATTATTGAAAATATGGCGAATGAAAAACGGATGGCAGGTCAGGTGAATTGAAAGCGCCACGTTAACAACGTGGCGACTGAAGGGCTTGAGTTAATCGTCGTACTTATCGTTCAGCATTTGACGAAGTCTTTCTCGTTCGGCTTCACTTCGCGTTGTATCTGACAAAACAGATCTGCCTTTGATGGCTAAATCCGTTTCTAACTCTGTCTGGGTAGAATAAGGCTTATAAGTCGTTCCGTTTGGATATGCATTCCCGCTAGTCAATGGCGCACCAAGACCTCGGTTGAAAGCTAATGACAGAATCCCCACAGCCAGTAACACTGTTATCAACGGATAAAAAAACGTAGGCGAGACTTGACCGATAAAGACTAGCAACCGTACGAATGGAATAACCGAGCATAGAATAAGGGCGCTACTTGCGAGAAACCATGACTTCAGTCTTCCATTTTCGCGTCCGTGTATGAACCCAAGACAAATCAAACCTGCAAATCCTATGACGGTAGACGTGATAATCAGCGTCACGTCAACCTGACGATAAGTCCAGTATATGGAATTTCCAGCAGTATATATGATTGAAAAGAGAACTAATGGAGCCAGTCGTTTAATGCTCTTACCCACGGCAAAATACAACGCTAATACCGGAATAGCGTTAATGATGCTACCTATTAATATAGGGATGAAGGGGATGGCCATATTGAACCTCGGGAACTTTAAGTGAAATTAAAACTTCAATGAATCTGGACAGTAATGACTATATTTGGGCTCCGGGAGACCGTCAAGCCTGCCAAAAAAAGCAGGATTATTGCACAGCTTCAGACTCACCCCAGCTAACACAGCTAACGGACAGACTGTTTTGAGCGAGGAGAAGAAGTTGGCGATAGCCTTCAAGAGCATCATTGGAATGAAAAATACCGCTTACGCAGCATTGTTTTCTGATTCCAGGTTGAATTGCCACGGACAATCTTAAGCTTCAATCGATTCTGAATTCTCTAACGCCTTATCGCTTTTCTGATTTCTCTCTCTAGCCGCTTTTCTTGACTTTATTAAAATTTATAGATTGATACTTCTTACACATCATTATTATTAGTGCTTTCCTGCGAAGCATTTAACGCTGGCTTGCTGAAAGCAGATCGCTGTAATATTTTTATCCATTGGCTGAATGGTTATGAAAACAACGATTTTACTCAATGTTGGAATACGGACTCTGCTTCTTGCTGGTTGTAACGACAACGATTTTAAATCACGTACCATGACTATTAATGTAGTCGTTTCGGCCTTACCTGCGGTGGCATATAACATCATAAATAGGAGGAACTGATGAAAAATTCGTTGCTGGTAATGGTTCTGCTTGGCTTAAGTGCATCGGCAGTGGCCGGGGAAGCGCACTTTTGTGGTTCCCCGGAAGTTGGCGCGGTGGCAAGTGGGCGTCAGGATATTACTGACAGTACCGTTTTCACTTGTGGAGGGGGAATCAAGGGTACACTCCCTGAACTGGCAAAACAGGGTTGGAAAGTTGTGCAAGTGAGCGATCAGATGGCATCGTTATCGTCGTCAGATCCAAGTAAATCCACCGTCTATTCGCGGTTGATAATACAGAAAGACTGACAACGTGTGCTTTCTTAATGACCCGCGTTACGCCATCTACCTCACGACACACATCGGCTTGCCGGATACCGGCTCGGGGTGTATCTCCGTTTCCACGCTGAATACGGTTCTCAGCAATTCAGGGTTCATCACCTCTTCTGGTGAGCCCTGCGCCATAACATGTCCGTTCGCCATGACCACCAGATGATCGCAGTACCGGCTGGCCTGATTGAGGTCGTGCAGCACGGCGACCACCGTTTTCCCCTGAGCCTGAAGCTCGCCCATCAACCGCATCAGTTCCACCTGGTGATTGATATCGAGATAGGTGGTTGGCTCATCGAGGAGAACAACGTGCGTATTCTGCGCCAGAACCATTGCCAGAAAGGCGCGCTGACGCTGGCCGCCGGAAAGATCGGTTAACCGTCGATCGGCAAGATGGTCGATCCGAGTCTGGCTCATGGCAGCATTGACTCGCGCGTTATCTTCAACGGAAAGACGCCCCCAGAGTGACAACCACGGGTTGCGACCGTACGACACCAGCTCCTGAACGGTAATTCCCTCTGGCGTTAAATGGTGCTGCGGCAGCAGCGCCAGCCTGCGGGCCAACTGGCGCGATGAGAGCGCGTTGATGGGATTCTCGTCGAGAAATATGCCGCCGGACTGCGGCATTAATAGCCGCGAAAAACAGTTTAACAGCGTCGATTTCCCGCAACCGTTAGGGCCGAGCAGGGCGGTGATCTTTCCCGCTGGCAGAGTGAGTGAAACGCCATCAAGCACCTTATGGGTACCGTAATTGACCGTCAGATTTTCAGTTCGTAATGTCATTTATCGCATTCTCACAAGCAGCCAGACAAACCACGGCGCGCCGATAATAGCGGTCAGCACGCCAGCGGGCAGTTCCAGCGGGGGATGAATAATTCGCGCCAGCAGATCGGCAATGACCAGCAGCGCGCCACCGGTCAGGGCCGAAACGGGCAGCAGCCAGCGGTGGCGTCCACCGATGAGGCTGCGCACCATATGCGGCACCACAAGACCGATAAAGCTAATCGGGCCGCAGACGGCCACGCCGGTTGATGTCATGGCGACCGCCAGCAGCAAAACCCGGAACCGGGTACGCGGCACCGACACGCCGAGCGTGGTGGCGCGCGCATCGCCGAGTGCCAGAAGGTCGAGATCGCGGCAAAAAACCAGACTTAGCGGCAGAAACAACATTAGCAGCGGGACGGCAATCGTCACAAAGCTCCAGTCACGGCCCCATAAGCTGCCGGTCAGCCAGAGCAGGGCGCTGTTGACATCCTGCGGGCGCGAGAGCATCAGATAATCCGTCAGGCTGGCCCAGCAGGCGGAAAGCGCGACACCCGTGAGCGCCAGCTTCATCGGCTGGCTGGTGTTCGCCAGCATTCTCAGCAGGATCAAACCCGCCATGCCTCCGGCAAAGGCCAGCAGCGGCAGTGCAATCACCGATAGTGACGGTAAAAGAAGCAGTGCGCCTACAGAGGCCAGGCTGGCGGCATGGTTTACGCCGAGGATATCCGGCGATGCCAGAGGATTGCGTACGATCCCCTGCACCAGCACGCCGGCCACCGCGAGGGCGGCACCGACAAACAGCGCCAGCAGCAGTCGCGGCAGACGGTAGGCGGTTAATACGTAATGATACTCGCGCCCGGTGTGCCAGTCGGTCAGCAGGGCGCGCCAGGGAACGGCAATCACCCCCATTTGTAGCGACAGCGCCGAAAATCCTACTAGCGCGAGGGCGATGAAAATCACTATCGCCATTTTCATCCGCGCCTCCTGACCAGCCAGACAAAGCAGGGCGCGCCAATCAGCGCTACTACTGCCCCAGCGGGCAATTCGCCGGGGAAGGCCAGCGCACGGGCCAGAACATCTGCCAGCAACAGTAGCGTCGCGCCCATCAGCATGCTCATCGGCAGGACTTTGCGCTGATCGAATCCCACCCAGAAGCGAGCCAGATGCGGCATCAGCAGGCCGATAAATGCCACCGGGCCGGCCACGCTGACGCAGGCACCGACCAGAAGCAACACCAGAATGTTGATGGCTAAACGTAGCTTCGGCAGATTCACCCCCAGCGTGCGGGCGGTACTGTCACTGACGTTAAGCAGGTTCAGTTGATTAGCCAGCAGCAACACCACCGGTACAGCAACCGCCACTAGCGGGAAAAGCTGCCAGAACTCCTGCCAGCGGGCGTGGGAAACACCCCCCGCGAGCCAGTATAAAATGCCGTAGGCGTGATCTTCTGTGAGCAGCAGGGTGATGCGGGTCAGGGCCATACAAAACGCTGAGAACGCGATACCCGCGAGGATCAGTTTGTTTCTGTCCTGTGTGTGGCGAAATCCACCACCTGCGGTCATCACCAGCAGCCAGCTTATGCCACCGCCACAGGCGGCGATAAAGGCGATGGAGTAACCCGCAACGGGCACAGGGCTGATGGCGCTGGTGAGCGCCATCGCCAGCGCCGCGCCGCTGTTAATGCCGAGCAGCGAAGGGGAAGCCATGGCATTATGCGTCAGGGTTTGCAGCAGCGTTCCCGCAAGCGCCAGGCTTGCGCCAATGAGCATGGCGACCAGGCTTCTCGGCAAACGAAGGTTTTGCACCAGCGCTTGTGGAAGCGTCGGCGTATGTCCGGGCAGCAGAGCGCGAATGGCGTCAACGCCAGAAACAGGAAGGGCCGAGTAGCAAAACAGACTCAGCCAGAAGATAGCGATAAGCGCGGCAAGGGGAAGCCCCCACTGCAGCGCCGGGTGTCTGAGAACCGTCATTTCACATCGGATAAAGGCTGGTGATGAAAGATTTTTACCGTGTCGCTGGCAATGCGCTCGGCCGCGAAAATGCCGCGCATTCGTGCCCAGGCGTTACTGTCGACCGATGCCGTCTGCTGTTTTTGCACCGCAGTTAACATCTGCCACAGCGGGTCTTGCTGCCAGCGTTTCACGATGCTCTCTTCGCGATAGTGCGCAACCAGCAACCATTCAGGATTGAGCGCCAGCAGCTGTTCCAGGCCGATGGATGGCATAGAGGCACCCGCCATCGCGGCAGGCACTTTCAGCCCCAGCGCGGTCAGAACGCTCCCGGTATAGCTCTCCTGGGTGTGAAAGTTAAACTGCTGCTCCCGAGATGTACCAAATAACACCAGCGTGCCTTTTGGCAACTGGCTGGCCCACGTTGACATCTGTTGTTTGTGTTGCGCCAGGCGTGACTGCATTTGTGCCTTTCTTCCCACGACTTCGCCGATGATAGCCGCAGATTGCAGGTTTTCAGCGTAGGTTTCATTGCGAGATTTCAGCAGCAGCACCGGTGCGATTTGCTGTAAGGCGTTGTAAATACCCGCATGGCGGCTGCTGTCGGCAACGATCAGATCCGGTTTCAGCGCGCTGATGGCTTCTAAACTCGGCTGCGCACGCGTGCCGACAGAATGCCAGGGTTTCAGATGGGCACGAACCTCTGGAAGAATGCGCGTGGCATCGTTGTCGTCGGCAATACCGACCGGACTGATATCGACAGCGGCCAGTGCGTCCGCGAACGACAGTTCCAGCACCACTATCCGCTGTGGCGTTTTATCAAGCGTAAAGGTGCCATGTTCGTCATGAACCGTGGCGGAAAAGGCGTGGCTGGTTACCAGCAGCAGAGCGGCGAATAGCGTACGTAATTGTGTGAACATATGAATTGCCTGTGTCGGGTGGCGCTTCGCTTACCCGACCTACAAAAACGGAATGCAGGCCGGGTAAACGGGATTTAGAACTTCAACGAACCCTGCATATACAGCGTGCGCGGCTGGCCTGCGTAGATGCCTTTATTGTTGTCGTCGTAAGAGCGGGTGAAATACGCCTGATCGAAGATATTTTTCACGCCGAACGCCAGGTTCAGGTCTGCCATCTGTGGGCCAAAATCATAGGCGACGCGTGCGCCCCAGAGCATAAAGCCGGGAATGCGACCGGTACTGCCGTCGGCGCTCTCTTTCACAGTGTTGGCGTTATCCGCAAACTGGCTGGACTGGAAATCGCTGTTCAGGTTAAAAGTCCAGCTGCCCGGCTTATAGTCCACGCCCAGCGTGCCTTTGTGTTTCGGTGAGAACGGCACCTGATTTCCGTAGGTGTCGCCTTTTTCACGAATTTCAGCGTCGACATAGGCATAGCTGGCATAGACCGAAACGTTGTCGAGCGTTGGCGTCAGCGTGCCGAGATCGTAGCGGGCCTGGGTTTCCAGTCCGCTATGACGCGTTTTCCCGCGTGCGGTAACGGTATCGTTGGTCTGGTTGGAGTCGTACTGATTATTAAAGTTAATCAGGAACAGCCCCATTTCCGCTGTCAGCGCGCCATCGTCGTATCGGGTTCCGAGCTCCCAGGTTCGCGCTTTTTCCGGTTCCACATTGCCGCTTTGCACAGCCTTGCCAATTTGGCTGTACTGTACGGTGCCGAACGAGCCTTCGGTGTTTGCATAAAGATTCCAGCTGTCAGTCAGGTGATAAAGCACGTTTAGCGCCGGAAGTGGGGCGTTATAGCTCACTTCCTCATGCGTGCCTTTGATGGCGTTGTTCTGGTATGACTCGATATGCTCAAAGCGCATACCCGGTGTGATAGTCCAGTTGCCAATGTCGATTTTGTCGTCCAGATACCAGGCGTGCGCTTCGGTGCCGGAACGGGTGTCGCGATCGTAAGGGCTGGCGCTGGACGGCAGTTGTCCGCTGCTGGTGGCGGTGTAGTAACGCATTTCATGCGTCGACTCGCTCACATAGCGATATCCCACACCCACTTCGTGCGCGGAAGGGCCCACCATAAAGCTCTGACTGTAGCGTGGTTCAATGCCGCGTACCCAGTAGTTACGTGGTGAAAGCGTGGTGCGTTTACCCTGTTCCAGGTAGCCGCTGCGCAGGGTTTCGGTATAGAAGCCCTGAATATTGAATTTATGCTGACTGTCCGGTTGGAACTGATAGCCGAGGCTTGCCAGCTTACGGCGCCCCCAGAAGCGATCGTTAGGGCGCGTGGACTGCCAGCGGTCGGCATTGTAATCCGCGCGCGACAGGCCGCCTGGCATGTCGGCCTCACCGTCGTAGTATTGCAGCAGGCTGTTGAAGGTATGCACCTCGTTCGGCGCATATTTGCTTTTCAGCATCAGGTCGTCGATGCGCGTTGCGCTGTGCTCGCGCCAGTCGCTGCCGCGCGTGCCGGAGTAAAGCAGGGCGGTACCAAAACCGTTATCCGCCGTGCCGCCCACCATCAGGTTGTGCGTCTCTTTGGGATTATTTTGTGAGGATGTGGGGCTGAGTTGCCCTTCCATGCCGGCTTCAATACCGAAATCTTGCGGAATAGCGCGGGTGACAAAGTTCACCACGCCGCCCACGCTCTGCGGCCCGTAACGCACCGCGCCACCGCCGCGTACCACATCGATGGCGTCCATATTGCCAAGCGAAACGGGCGCGAGTGAAAGCTGCGGCTGGCCGTAAGGGGCAAAGGGTACCGGAATACCGTCCATCAATACGGTTGAGCGGCTGGCGAGGCGCGGGTTCAGGCCACGAATACCAAAGTTCATCGCCAGATCGTGGCTACCGGTGCCGTTGTTTTCAGGGGCGGTGACGCCAGGAATGCGGTTCAGCACCTCGCGCATGGTGGTCGCGCCGGTTTTCGCGAAATCTTCACGGCGGATAACGTCACGTGCGCCAGCATGTTCGAAGACGTCGTTTTCACGCGCATCTCCCAGCCAGTCGCCCACCACGGTCAGGGCATCTTCTTGCGGGGTTGGCGCATGTTCCAGCGTCCAGCTGTTATTACCGAGCGGCTTCACCTGCAGGCCGCTACCGTTCAGCAGGTGTTGCAGCCCGGTTTCGACGTCGTAGTCACCGTGAAGACCGTTACTCTGCTTGCCACGCGTCAGGCTGGCGTCGACCGACAGGGTAATTCCGCTGAGCGCGGCATACTGGTTAAGGGCTTTGTCGAGCGAACCCGGTGCGATATCAACCTGTGCTGCGAAGGCGGATAACGATAATCCGGCCAGCGGCAGCAGGCTCAGGCGAATGGCGTTAACCAGAGGTGTTGTTTTGCTAAAAACGCGTAAAGGGGTCATACCTTCTCCATCATCATTTTTGTTGTGTTCAGCTATGAGTCGAATGAGAAGGGGAAAAAGGACAATCGAAATGAGAATTATTTTTCTTACAACGGTGTGATATTGACCCAGTATCGCGTAACTGACTGAATTTTAACTGGAAGAGTCTTAGCAATAATATCCAGAATGGCATCGGTATTTTTCAGCGGGAACGTCCCACTCAGGCGCAACCCGGCCACAGCCGGATCGCAGCGCAGTACGCCGTGGCGATAACGGCCGAGCGTGGCAATGACGCCACCCAGCGGTTTATCGCTAAAGCTCAGAACCCCCTGCGTCCAGGCGGCGCTTTCATCATCCGCAGAAGCGATGGCACCAAATTCAGACGCGCTAAACCGCAGGCTCTCGCCAGCGTTGACGATACGTTTTTCCTGAGGACGGTTTGCCAGTATGACTTCGACAGCGTGCTGTTGAACGGCAACTTGCGTGATGTTGTCCTGCTGGTAGACGGTAAATTCTGTCCCTAACGCGGTGAGTTGGCCCTGGCGGGTCACCACGCGGAAGGGTCTTTGTTGCGCGTCTTTCGCGGTGGTGATAGCAATTTCGCCGTACCAGAGGTGGATAGCTCGCTGATACGCATCAAAACGAACGTCCGCGGCGCTTTGCGTGTTGAGCGTCAGCTGCGAGCCATCGTCCAGCCGCTGGTGGCTGACCGCGCCCTTGGCGGTGCGGTAGTCCGCACGCAGACCTTCACCGGCTTCAGATTGCCAGAGCTGCCAGCCGCCGCCCACGCCGAGCAGCAATAGGAGCCCTTTCATGACATGACGACGGGTAAGGTGAGTATCGCGCAGCGCCCGGCTGGCGACATCGCCCGGTACATGGCTAAGCTGGCTGCGCAGGTTTTCAACCTGTTGCCAGGCCCACTGATGATCCTTGTCCTCTTCATACCATTGCTGCCAGCGCGCTTCCTGCTGTGGGCTGACGCGCTCGCCGCTCAATACGGCATACCAGTGTGACGCCGAGCGCAGTGCCTGGCGGCGAGAGTCGGTGATAGAGGCGCTCACAGGCCGTGCTCCAGACGAAACAGCAGACAATGTTCGATAGCCTTTGCCATATATTTTTTCACTGAACTGACAGACACACCGAGCTTTAGCGCTATTTCGCTGTACGTCAGGCCATCCAACTGCGAAAGCAAAAACGCTTCGCGTGTTTTTCCGCTCAGCCCGTCAAGCATGCTGTCGATGAGCTGCAGGGTTTCGAGCTGGCTCTCGCGTTCTTCAGGCGAAGGCGCGAGATTTTCCGGCATCAGCGCCAGCATCTCCAGATATGCTTTTTCCAGCGCGTTTCGGCGAAACAGATCGACCATCACCCGTTTGGCGATAGTGCACAGAAAGGAGCGCGGATCGCGGATCGTTGAGAGCGTGTCGCTGCCCATTACCCGTATAAACGTGTCCTGGGCAATGTCATCGGCGTCAAAGGCCGACTGGAGTTTGCGCGTCAGCCAGCCCTTCAGCCAACCGTGATGGGTGCCATAAAGCGACTCGAGCGTTAAGGAAGCAGTGGTAGTGGCGTGGTCAGACATGCGCAGTACATCAAAAGTTAATTATCACGCGGTCATATTAATATGAGAATGGTTATCATTACAATTAGAAATAAAATGGCACAACGTTGGAGATTTTAATGTGTTGTTTTTTATGAAAATGTGAAAAGGGGTTATGAATGGATATGGGGCGTATACCTCTTCTGACATGAAGCGAGCCACCTTATGACCAGAGAGCAACCTATTTTGACTCTCAGATCTACAACGTTCCATCGTACAGAGTCCGGCGGATGCCAATCTTCCTCACGCTACATTTTCTATGTTACTTTCATTTTTTTATTCAGAAATAAAGCGATGACAACGAGCCTCCAGTTCGACTTCTCTGCGCGCCCACTGGTTCCTTTTGCCCATGATTACCCCCATGGCGCGACGGAACCCTGGCATCGCCACGACTGTGCCCAGTTACTGCATACGCTGAGCGGTGTGGTAAGGGTAGAAACAGAGCAGGGATATTGGATTGTCCCGCCGAGTCGGGGCGTATGGTTGCCAGCAGGGACACATCATTGTCTGAAAATTACGGGGAACGTGGCAGCCAGAACGTTATTTATCGACCCTTTCGCCCGCGCTGACTTACCTTCAGTGTGTCAGGTTGTTCAGATTTCAGACTTACTGCGAGCGTTGATCATCAATTCGTTGTCATTACCCACGCATTACCATGCCGGCACGCGAGAAGAAAGGATCTACGAACTGATCCTTGATGAGATCCGCGTGATGAATGTGCTGCCGTTTAACCTTCCTGAACCGAAAACTCCCGCACTGCAGACGCTGTGTCAGCAGATTCAGAACGAACCCGGTAAGCCCTGGACCGCTGCCATGGCTGCGGCCCAGCTCAACATGAGTGAGAGAACGCTGTTACGGCACTTCCAGAAGCAAACGGGGCTTTCATTCAGCGAGTGGGTGCGGCGGGCAAAACTGATGATTGCGCTTAACTATCTTGCCCAGGGGCAATCGGTTTTGCGTGTGGCTCTGGAGCTTGGCTATGAGAGCCACAGCGCATTCAGTGCTATGTTCCGCCGTATTCTGGGCGCTTCCCCAAGTGATTACTTTCAGTCACGCTGAGCAAGGGGCAATGCATTAAGCAATGCCTGCAGTGACGCCCGCGCAACGTCGTTATTGATGCACACCCCCCAGTGGGTTTCGCCATCAGCACAGGTACAGCAGATATACGCCGCAGAACGACTTTCGTTATGCCTGCCAAGGGTATGCTCATGATAGTCTTCAATGGCTAAGGCGATGTTGCACCGCCATTTCAGCGCATCGGCAGCCGCAGAAAGTAACCCATTCCCTTTGCCATTTAACGAGATAACGCCTGCTGCGGTCTGAACGCGTGCCCGCAGCGACGTTCCACCCTCTTCAAGACTCTCACTCTGGTATTCCAGCAGCTGCCACTCGGGGGATGGATGGTGAATATAGAGCTTGCGGAACAACAACCAGATATCAGCCAGCGTCATCTCGCGACCATCGCTGTCGGTCTGCATCTGAACATGGCGACTAAAGTCCTGCTGCAGGCGGCGCGGTAATTTAAGACCGTGATTTTGTTCCAATATCCATGCTGCACCGCTTTTCCCCGACTGGCTATTCACGCGAATAACCGCTTCGTAGCTACAGCCAATATCGTTCGGGTCGACGGGAAGGTAGGGCATTTCCCAGCGCTCAGAAGCGGATTGCGCCCGAGCCGTAAACCCTTTTTTAATCGCGTCCTGATGTGAGCCGGAGAAGGCGGTGAAGGCGAGCTTGCCCGCATAAGGATGGCGGGGATGCACTGGCAATTGGTTACATTGTTCGACCTCTTCGACAACGTGCTTCATATCGCTAAAATCAAGCTGCGGGGAGATCCCCTGGCTGTAGAGGTTCATGGCCAGCGTGACCAGACAAACGTTCCCTGTGCGTTCACCGTTACCAAACAGACATCCCTCTACGCGGTCCGCGCCTGCAAGTATGGCCAGTTCCGCGCTCGCGATGCCGCAGCCGCGATCATTATGCGGGTGCACGCTGATACAGACGGCGTGGCGTCGTGAAAAATGGCGGCAAAAATACTCAATCTGATCGGCGTACACGTTCGGGGTATTCACCTCAACGGTCGCAGGCAGGTTAATGATCATTGGCCTTTCCGGGGAAGGCTCCCAGACATCGGCTACCGCTTCACATATTTGCAGAGCAAAATCAGGCTCGGTAAAACAGAAGGTTTCCGGGGAATATTCATAACGCCACCGGGTCTGCGGATTGGCCTCGCACAGAGCGCGAATGTTTTGTGTTGCGCTGACGGCCAACTGAATGATTTCGGCTTTGCTTTGGCGGAACACCAGTTCACGAAAAAGGGGGGCAGTGGCGTTGTACAGATGCACCGTTGCGTTAACGGCGCCATCCAGCGCCGCGAAGGTGCGTTCAATCAGGTCGCTACGCGCCTGCGTTAACACCTGAATCGTGACGTCTTTGGGTATCAGTTTGTCCTCAATCAGCTGGCGGACAAACTGGTAATCCGTCTCCGACGCGGCGGGAAAGGCCACTTCAATCTCCTTGAAACCACATTTGAGCAGCAGTTCCCAGAAGCGTAATTTTCGAACCGAGTCCATCGGTTCCGCCAGTGCCTGATTACCGTCACGCAGGTCGGTAGAAAGCCAGCGCGGGGCGTGCGTCAGCTGTTTATTCGGCCACTGGCGGTCAGGCAGAGCAATGGGGATATGAGGGGAATATTTTTGCGATGGTTCATGCAGCATGGTGTCTCTCCTTTGCGTTGGTCTCCCTTTATCCTGCTCAATCAGCATAGGGATTACCGACGCAAAGGTGACAACCTGTGTAGCAAAACCGCCACGCTGTGGATATCGCCCATTACCGTCTGGTTAATCTCTACCTGTGTGGCACCAAATCCCTACACCGCTTCAAATGCTGATGAATTTCATCACTGGCATCAAAAATAGAGTCCAGGTGTTTACTGTGCGCAATCATTCTGACGCGTAAATTCGGGTTACCGCATCCTTCGACAAACTCTGACATCTGGCCTGCATCAAATAGCTCATCTTTTTCGGCAATCAGAACCGTGACAGGGAGTGGCAATGCGGCAATTTGTTTTGCGGGCTGACGCGGTGTTAACGCATTTGCCATATTTACGCTGTAGCGCTGAACAAATTCAGGCCTTAATAACATCACCTCTTTGGGGAAATTAAGCGTCACGGCGAAACGGTTGCCACACAGTAATCCGCCACTGAGTGCATTGAGTATGAAAGGCCACTGGCTTACCGACGCGAAGGGAACCGACGTTCTGTTGTGAATATTGGCTGGCGCAAAAGGCCCCAATTCAGGGGCCAGTAAAATCAGGCTGTCACTTTTTTGCGATGGGGTGTAACGCGTAAAATAATTGATCAGCATTCCCCCTCCGCTGGAATGGCCCAGCAGATGAACTCTGGCCTGGGGGAATTTTTCGTGCACATGTTCAAGCACCGTATCAACATCCCGCCAGACCTGCCTCGGATGCACAACGCGCCCTTTATGACCCAACGATCGCCCATGTCCACGGATATCGATAAGGCCGGTACACACCGACCCACGATGGCTTATCTGGTGCGCAAGGATATCGTAACCCGCAGCTGAATTGACGCCGCCGCCGTGATAAACAAGCAGCACATCTTCGACTATGCTTTCCGGTTCAAAGCAGCGAATAGTTAATCCCGCTATTACATATTCAGCCACATTTTGAGGCGGTGGTAATAGCGCAATGAGTTGTTGATGGCGGTTGTTAAAGTTGATGAAATCAATCACGTCAAAATTTCCATGTGAGTAAAGGGAAGTGCCATCAGGCTCTTGTAGACCATTTTACGCAATCCGGGCGTCGCTCTGACCTACCAGAAACCGGTGAAATCATTAGCGTGACGGCTGATTGCAAAAGATAGGCCTGATAAGCGGAGCGCTATCAGGCATTTTTGTCCCATCCGCGAAATTCCCGGCGTCGCGCCGCTCGGCCGGGCAACGATTATCCCTGGAATTTGCCACCGGATTTACTGCGCTTGATTGCCGGAATATCGCCGGAATCATTCAACGCGCCTGGAAAGGTCTTCAGCCAGGCTTTCACTTTCCGCTGGTTGATATTCGCCACGCTCATGCCTTCAATGCAGCCCCATAGTTCGCGGGTATTCTGCGGGGTAATCACAATGCAATCTTTCATCACGCGGACTTTAACGGGCATGCCGTTGATAAATCCGGCCTGAGCGAGCCAATCTCCGCCAAGGTGAACGGCGCTGCCTTCCACGAAGGAGTAAAACTCGCAGTGGGTGAAATCGGGTACGGTAGTTGGGGTGAGGGGTGTTGCCATGGGGCAGCCTCCGATGAGTGATTTTTCTCTCTCATTGGCGGCTAAATCAGATGGGGTTAGAACAACCTACTCATCGATATCGGTGCATCTTTCGACGCCACGCTGGCCCACCATTGAGATGGTGACTGTGCGAACGACATGCGCACGTTTCTCCGATGAAGTTAGGTCAGGAGGCTAATCCCGGCACCTGATTTTGCAGGTACCGGCATAGGGTACAGCGGTTAGTGGGGGTGGGCAATAGTGGGGGTTGGAAGGGGGATCGCAGAAATGGAAATAGGTGATGGTGCCGTAGGGGGATTGGGGGTAACGACGGTTTCTGTGAATGACCGCTATGAGCGAAAAGCGGACCTTACTATCACGTTTGCGAATCCTTTTTGTCTTTCAACCACTTCCCGAAATTCCACATAACCTCGCAAACAGGTATCAGTTGCTTCCCTTCTACAGTTAATGCGTATTCAACGGTCACAGGAACGGTAGGGAAAACGGATCGGCTTATGAGATTAGCTTCTTCTAACGCCCGCAGATCAAGCGTCAACATTCGTTGAGAAATGCCGGGGATTTCCCGTCGTAGTTGGTTGAATCTTTTTGGCCCACTTAAAAGGAAATGAACAATGAGCAGGCGCCAGCGGCCACCCAGCATACGCATAGCTTCTTCGATGGGGCAAGTAGTGATGCTTTCTTTCATAGTTTACTAAGTATAAAAAATTTACCTATATAACAATATAGTGCCTTCTTTAAAAAAAATACTAAAGATTTTATGGTGTGTTTGATACTACAAAAGAGGGTCTTACACATGAAATTATTTTACAGCCCGGGCGCTTGCTCATTATCACCACATATTGTCGCTAACGAACTGGAGCTTTCTCTTGAGTACGTCAGAGTGGATTTGAAGAAACATAAATATAATGGTGTGGATGACTTTTACGCTGTTAATCCAAATGGTTACGTACCGCTACTCGAACTGGATGATGGTAACCGTCTTACAGAAGGGCCTGCGATTGTTCAATTTCTTGCCGACATGAAGCCTGAATCTGGTCTGGTACCCGCTAATGGTTCGCTGGCAAGGGCTCAGCTGCAGCAAAGCCTTAATTTTCTCACAAGTGAAATTCATCAGGGTTTCCACGCTGTATTTTATGCCGGCATATCAGGCAGGTATGGTGAAGCATCTAAGCAAAAACTGACTCGGCGCTATGCGTGGCTCGATCAGTTGCTCGGTTCTAGGCCCTTCGTTCAGAGCGAAAATTTTACGGTGGCAGACGCCTACCTTTTTGCCCTGACCGGATGGGCTAAAGCATCATGGATCACGACTTATATCGACTCAGGTTTTTCAGTCGAGGACTTTGCTCATATACAGGCATGGTATGAACGTATTAGGGCACGCCCTGCTGTTCAAAAATCCTTAGCAGAAGAAGGTCTTGGCTAATACCTCTAACCTGAATGATTTATCAGACCGACTTGCCTGAGGTAAACCCCAATTCAATGAAGGTTTACCTTTTCAGTTAAGACATAAAGAAAGCACAGCAACGTCCGCTCCTGGCACGGAGCGACCATTGGCAAGGTCCTACTCACATCGTGGCGGTTTGATCCGCAATAGCGCGCTAGGGAGACGGCGATTCTTCCCGCCAGCAAACTCAAAATAGCTCAACCACAAAAACCAATCCGTTTGATTCTTCGCCAACTTAACGAGAGAATCCATATCAAACATATGGAATAAGGAAGAAACGGAATGTTCACTCTTTATATGAGGTGGGACGCCGAGCGAGAACTGGCTCCATGTGATATTCAGTTCATTTTGTCGCCGCACGATGCGCTTGATATGGCGTGCATCTTTTACGAACTGGATTACCTGGAATATGACCAGCGCAGCCGCATTCTGCCTCACAGTGTCCCGAAGAGACGGGAAGGTGTTTACCACCGATTCACAACGCAACCCTACAAACGCAAGCGTCTTACTGAATACGACGGACTCTACGATGACGTGAAATGGAATCTGGAGCACGGCTGGATGGTCGGCGTAGACACTCAGGAAAAATGGGAGCACTTTCGTAACCCGTTTTATTTCGATGACGACAGTAATCTGGTCTACGACTGTTTCATGGACACCTACAGCGAAACTTTTCAGCACGAAGTTCGCAGGATTTACGCGTACAGCCTGAACGAACATCAGGGCAGAAAGCCCTCGCCAACCGTTAAACAGCACTATTCTGATGCCGCTATACCGAATGTTCAGGCAGGTAAAACTATCAATAGTAAAGCAGCCGGGAGACTTCTGGCGGCAGGTGGCATCTACAACGGTAACATTGAGGGATTCAACCAGGCCGCACAGCAACTCGGTGGCGATGTGCTAGCTGGCTATGACCAGGTCATGGACAACAAGGGGTTATTGATTACCGCAGCGTCTGTCGCCGCCGGGCTGGCGATGGGAAGAATTAACGTAGCTGGAGAATTAGAAGAATTATCGACATTCAGCAAAATCCCCATGTTTGAATCGCCAGCTTTAAGGGGATTTATCTCTGAGTCAGGAACATTACTAAATGCCGAACATGCTGTTGTCGATTACAGAAAGCTATCTACTTACTCTTTAAACCCTACTCATCCAACTGGAGGGCATAAAGCGAGGGTGTTCCAGTCAGCGCTGGGTTATAGCCCAACGAATGCTGACGTTTTAGGTCTACGAGTTCAGGAGGGGGTATTGTCGGCACCAGCGAAGATGCTAGACCCAATTAATTTTGGGCAAAAAATGGCTGTAGACATACCCATTTTGGGGGTAAATGGCGAAACAGCGATAGTTCGAACGGGCTGGATCTATGAAACAGATTCGTTAGTACCAAGGCTAACCACTATTTTTGTGAAATGAGAGTGCTAATGATGAAACGAGCCGAATTTGATGTCGTAATTTTAGCTGAGGATTTGCCTGAGGAAGGCTTAGCAAAAGGGATGATCGGGACGATAGTCGTGGTATTTGAAAACCCTACACTTGCTTATCTCGTTGAGTTCTGTGATGAAGAAGGCCGAACAATTGCTCTGCCTGATCTTTTGCCTGAGCAAGTAGCGGATTACAGCTTCTAAAACGATGCAAATCAAATTAAGCAGAAACGTGGAATGCCTGCCTCTGGAACAGGGCTGCTATTGCAGCCCTGAAAACTTAGGCTTCATGCCCTGGCAACGGACGGTGTGCTTTCCTGTTTCTTATGGTCCAACAGAAGTTGAATAACCCGGTGATTTTTTGGATTTCTTGTAAGTAGCGGGCGTCGCTTCGCTCAGCCGAGCTACCTACACCGCTATTCCCCAATAATCTGCCCAACATCAACCCGGTTCCCATCCGGGTCGGCGAACACAAAGGCGCGAATACCGTAATCTTTATCCTGAATCCCTTTGACGATCCTGGCCCCTAACGCCTGACAACGGTTGAATAGGGCGTTAGCGTCATCAACAAGCAGGTGCGCGATAGGAAAGGCCGCCGCTTTATGCTGTGGCTGGAGCGTCAAATGCAGCTCCGCCGCTTCGCGCTTCAATATCACAAATCCCACCGGATCGCCGTTTTCAAAAACGACTTCAAAATTGAGTCCATCAACGTAGAACGCTTTGGCAAGCTGGATATCTTTAACGGGGAGCACGGCCGCGATACGGCCAAATCTGACATGCTGCTGCATGACTAACCTCGTGGGTATAAGCAATGGGTCCATAGCGTAGGGCGGTGCCGTTGCTATGCGGCTGGGCGGTGCCAGATTGAGAATGACGATAGCGTATTTTAGAACGGTGGGAAAACAAAAGTTTAATGGTTTGACGTTGGGGGCGGTCCCGGTGGCGCTGCGCTTGGCCGGGCTACGAGCCGAATGTAATACGGACTCCGTTCAGAGCACAAAAAAACGGCCTCATCGCTGAGGCCGTCTTAGCATTACAACTTACTTCTTCTTCTCGCCCAGCGTCGGCGTCTCGTCAAAGAAGTTCCACGGTTTCAGCAGCGCGTGGGCCCACTCTGTTGGCATAATCGGCCACTCTTCGGCGCGTGCCACGTGGGTGGTGCCGGTGGTGATCCACACCACGTCATCGTGGTTGGTCAGCGACTCGTCATCCTTCGCGTACTGGCCGAGTCCGGTATCGTGAATGGAGCGGTTCGGGTATTTCCCTTCCGGGTAGCGCTCTTCCTGATGATAACGGGTCACCCACAGCTGTTTATCCATAAAGCTCAGGCGGTGATAGATCCACTCGTCCGGGGCGAACTTCGCGCCGGTTGCCGCCGGGTGCGTGCCGCCTGCGTAAGGGATAATCTGATAGGAGACCGGGTTACCCATACGGTTTTCTTTGGTAGTGTTGCTCAGCAGGCGAATCGTACCTGGGTCGAATTTCTGCGCCGCTTTCTGCTCGTTGTCGATGGTGTATTGGTTCACCTGCATGGTACTGGTACGCGGGCCGCCCGCGGTGTTCGGCTTCACTTCCGGGTCCATCGCCACCAGGCTGTTATTTTCGCCGTCCACGTCGAGGTCGAGGCGGAAGTTGTAAATATGCTGGTGGGTGGTGCCAACGATATTATGGTCGATCAGCGTGCCGTAACGGGTATCGTCTTTGGCGCTTGGGTCGTGCATGGTCTTCGCCTTCACGCCCTTAACCGCTTCAATACCGGTCGCCCCGGCATCAATGCCGATGGTGCCGTTTTCGTGGAATACCCAGTCGAAGATGTAGTCGTAGTTACCCACGGTGCTGATCCAACGGACCACCAGTTCACGGCGCTCGGTGCTGACGTTCGGCTGGCCCATCTCCTGGTGCTTATATTCCGGCCCAGCGTAGCGTTCGAATACCGCCACGGCGCGAGGAATGGTGGTTGGCGTGCCGGTATAGTCGGCGATGGTCTCATCCAGCAGCACGGCGTTGTTCGGCGCATCTTTGCCGCGCGCGATTGGCGAGGTCAGGGTACCCATGCCGTAGTCGCCGGAATCGAGATACGCTTTGAAGTACCAGCCCACGTCCGGGTCACCGTAAGGCACGATCATCCCACCCAGCGAGCCTTCATACATCACCTGGCGCTTGGTGCCGTTGTCGTTATAGGTCACGGTGGAGAGAATCGGCCCCACGCGAGAGTTCAGGCGCAGGTGGAAGTCCCAGTTCTGCCAGTGGATCATATCGCCGGTGATGGTGTAGTTTTTGCCTTCCGGCTCGATGATATCCAGCGGTTTCACCGATTTAGCCACGCGATCGCGGCCATCAAACGGACGGGCTTCCATTGGTACCGGGATCACCGGGCCTTCTTCAATCTTGATGATTTTCTTCTGCTCAAGGTCAACCACCGCCACCAGGTTTTCGATCGGGTGCGCCCAGTAGTTGCCGTCGCCGGTATCCAGATAGCTCACCACTTTCAGCAGGCGCGCGTCCTGCTTCAGGCCGTCTTTACCGTCGAAGTAGCCGACGGTCAGCGGGGTGGTGACCACTTTGGTGGTGTCTTTAATGCCGTGTTTTTTCAGCACGTCAGCAAATTCGGTGCTGGCGTTGATGATGTTCTGCACGCTGACGAAGTCGTCAATCAGCACCATGCCGTGTGCGTCTTTAATCGGTTTCCAGGAGAGGACTTTTTTATTCTGCAGGTCAACCACGGCTTCAATCACGTGTTTGCCATCCAGCATCACCACGTCGGCGGTGCGCGGGGCGTTAACCGGAGTGCCTTTTAAGGCGAATGCCCACACGGCCTGTTTGTCCGGCTCGTGCAGGGAAATTTCAGTAAAGCGGGTATTCGGTTGGAACTCTGGTGCCGCTTTCACAATGGTGACGGCTTCGCTGATTTCAGCAGAAGAGAGCGAGTTCAGCGGGTGCGGCACTTTCTCGACCTGGAAGGTTTGGTCGAGACCAGACTGGAAAACGTCGTTGATAAAGGTATCGGAAACCCACGCTTTACCGTCTTTCATCACCACCGGCACCTGAAGGGTCAGGGTTTTGCCGTTGACGATGGCGGTTTTGGCGCCCGGTTTTACCTTCACGAACGCGCCGTCTTTAATCAGGGTGTACATCTGTGCGTAGTCATCCCACTGAACGTCCGCGCCGAAATCCTGCAGGGTTTTGTCCATCGGAACCATATGCGCTTCGCCGCCGTGGGCGAATGCTGGGGTTTGCCAGGCGCAGAACAGGGCGACGGCCAGCGCCAGCGCTGTTTTACGGTTTGAACGAATCGAGCCTTTTGACATTGTGACCTCATTTTATCGTTATGTTGTGCCTTGCCGCTGCTACTTCGGCTTCAGTCTCTTAAGCTAACAGCGGAACGTCACGAAGCGTTTGCTTGCGCTTGCCAGGTTGTTTGTCAGTTTTGCCAGTTACAAAAAATGCCTCCGCAGAGGCATAAATATTTGTGTCGCCGGATAGCAGCGTGAACGTGTAGGCCTGATAAGCGAAGCGCCATCAGGCAATCACGCCACAGCTTACGCCGGGAAATCCCCGTGCTGGCGCGCAACCAGCGTCAGAATCGAGTACAGCGCTACCGCCTGCTGATGCTGATTGAAAATCTCGACCGACCATTCCACCACGCCGGTGGCTTTCTCTTCGGCGTTGCGCTGGCGCTTGACCGTTTTACGCTTGCAGGTCAGGCGCACCTGGATGGTGTCGCCCGGCTTAACCGGCTCAATAAAGCGCAGGTTTTCCATACCGTAGTTGGCGATCACCGGGCCGACGCCCGCATCAACAAACAGACCGGCTGCCGCGGAAATCAGGAAGTAGCCGTGCACCACGCGCTCGCCGAAAATGGAATCGGCTGCCGCAATCTTGTCCATATGGGCATAGAAGTGGTCGCCGCTGAGACAGGCGAAGTTCACGATGTCCGCTTCGGTCAGGGTACGGCGTGGGGTCAGCAGGCTATCGCCCGGCTGGATCTCTTCGAAGTACTTACGGAACGGGTGAATACGGTCTTCCACCACCTGTGCGCCGCGCACCCATTGCTGGCTTACCGCCGCCAGCATGGTTGGACTACCCTGAATAGCGGTGCGCTGCATATAGTGTTTCACCGCGCGCAGGCCGCCCAGCTCTTCACCGCCGCCCGCACGTCCCGGGCCGCCGTGTACCAGCTGCGGCAGCGGGGAGCCGTGGCCGGTGGACTCCGCAGATGACTCTTCGTTCAGCACCTGAATACGCCCGTGAGCGCGGGCTGCGCCGAGGATAAACTCGCGCGCCAGTTCGCCGCTCGCCGTTACCAGCGTGCCTGCCAGGCTGCCTTCGCCTGCGCGGGCCAGCGTCATCGCGTGTTCGCTATTCTGATACGGCATCAGGGTGGCAACCGGGCCAAAGGCTTCAATCGCATGCACCGCCGAAACCTCATCCGGCTGCGCGCAGAATAGCAGCGTTGGCGGGAAGAAGGCCCCGGCCGCGCTGAGATCCGCTTTGCCGCCCAGCAGCACCTCGCATCCCGCTTCAACCAGACGGTTAACGTTATTCTGCACGTCCTGACGCTGATCGCTATTGACCAGCGAACCCATCTTCACGCCTTCCTGCGCCGGGTCGCCGACCACCACTTTTTGCAGACGAGCAATCAGCGCGTCGCTCACCGCTTTTACCTGCGCCTGCGGCACGATAATGCGGCGGATGGCGGTACATTTCTGCCCGGCCTTGGTGGTCATCTCACGGACGACTTCACGGATAAACAGCGCAAATTCCGGCTGCTCTGGGGTGACATCGTCGCCCAGCACGCAGCAGTTCAGCGAGTCCGCTTCCATGGTGAAGGGGACAGACTTCGCCACCAGATTTGGATGCACGCGCAGCTGCTGCCCGGTATGCGCCGAGCCGGTAAAGGTCACCACGTCCTGGCAGTCGAGGTGGTCGAGCAGGTCGCCCGCACCGCCGCAGATAAGGCTAATCGCGCCGTTCGGCACCAGGCCGCTGTCGATAATCGCTTTCACCATCGCCTGAGTCAGTTGGGCGGTAGCGGTCGCCGGTTTGATGATCGCCGGCATCCCGGCAAGCCAGGTCGGTGCCAGCTTCTCTAACATACCCCAGCAAGGGAAGTTAAAGGCGTTGATGTGAACCGCAACGCCGGACTTTGACGTCAGCACGTGGCGAGCGGCAAAGCCACCCTGCCTGGACAGCGGGATCAGCTCATCTTCCGGCCACAGCACGTCGTCCGGCAGCTCGCGGCCACCGAGGCTGGCGTAGGTGAAGAGGGTGCCGATACCGCCCTCGATATCTACCCAGCTATCGCCGCGCGTGGCGCCGGTCTCAGCGGAGATGGCGTAGAAATCGGCCTTCAGCTCCATCAGATGTTTAGCGACCGCTTTCAGCATCGCGCTGCGTTCAATAAAGGTCATCGCCTGAAGCGCTTTGCCGCCGTGCTCAATAGCGAAGCGACGCGCCTGCGCCATATCCAACCCTTCGCTTGTCACATCCCACAGCGGTTCGCCGCTGATGGCGTGGTGAATGGTGCGGGCACGGCCCCGGCCGGTTTGCCAGGTGCCGGACAAATAGCTGGCTAACTGCTGCATGGTGTTTCTCCAGATATGTTACGTAATCTCGCTATTAATAGTTCTTTTACGAATCATTAAATGCAAGCTTGATTTTAATAATTTGTTAACAATGCGATCAAAGACACTTTACGTGTATTGATTATGATTCGGTTTCATTGGGATAAATCAACGGGTATTGCGGTGCGCATCACAAAATGCACAAACAAAATTTGTGGTTTTATTTAACTAAGATGTAACTTTTATAAAACAACATGATTCACAAAAATTGATTTGTTGAATTTATCGGAATCATAAGGTAATGACGTGACAACAGAAGAACAACGCTTTGACCAGCGCATCGCGCAGGATACCGCCATCGAACCGCAGGACTGGATGCCGGACGCGTACCGCAAGACGCTGATCCGCCAGATTGGCCAGCATGCGCACTCGGAAATCGTCGGCATGCTGCCGGAAGGTAACTGGATCACCCGCGCCCCAACGCTTCGCCGCAAAGCGATTCTGCTGGCGAAGGTGCAGGATGAAGCCGGCCATGGCCTCTACCTCTATAGCGCGGCGGAAACCCTCGGCTGCGCCCGTGAGGACATCTACCAGAAGATGCTCGACGGGCAGATGAAGTACTCCTCCATCTTTAACTACCCGACGCTCACCTGGGCGGATATCGGCGTGATCGGCTGGCTGGTCGACGGCGCGGCGATCGTCAACCAGGTGGCGCTGTGCCGTACCTCCTACGGCCCGTATGCCCGGGCGATGGTCAAAATCTGCAAAGAAGAGAGCTTTCACCAGCGTCAGGGCTTTGAAGCCTGTATGGCGCTGGCGGCGGGGAGTGAAGAGCAGCGTCAGATGTTGCAGGACGCTATCAACCGCTTTTGGTGGCCGGCATTAATGATGTTCGGGCCGAGCGATGACAACTCACCAAACAGCGCCCGCAGCATGGCGTGGAAAATCAAACTGCATTCCAACGATGAACTGCGTCAGCGCTTCGTCGACAACACCGTCCCGCAGGTCGACATCCTCGGCATGAAAGTGCCGGATGCCGACCTCTATCTGGACGAGGCCACCGGTCACTATCGCTACGGCGAAATCGACTGGCAGGAACTCAATGAAGTCATCAACGGGCGTGGCATTTGCAACCACGAACGTCTGGGCGCCAAGCGCAAAGCCTGGGAAGAGGGAGCATGGGTGCGCGAAGCCGCGCTGGCTCATGCCGAAAAACAACGCGCTCGCGATGCCGCCTGAGGAGAAAAAGAATGAGCAAAACATACTGGCCGTTATACGAAGTGTTTGTCCGCAGCAAACAGGGTCTGTCGCACCGCCACGTAGGCAGCCTGCACGCCGCCGATGATCAGATGGCGCTGGAAAATGCCCGTGATGCTTACACCCGCCGCAGCGAAGGCTGCTCTATCTGGGTAGTGAAGGCGAGCGAAATCGTCGCCTCACAGCCGGAAGAGCGCGGTGAGTTTTTCGACCCGGCCGAGAGCAAGGTCTACCGTCATCCGACCTTCTACACCGTGCCAGACGGCATGGAACATATGTGAGGCAACGATGAACACGCAAAACCCCGTTGCAACCTATGCACTGCGTCTTGGCGATAACGGCCTGGTGCTGGCCCAGCGTTTAGGCGCCTGGTGCGGCCACGCGCCGGAGCTGGAAATTGACCTGGCGCTGGCCAATATCGGCCTCGACCTGCTGGGTCAGGCGCGCAACTTCCTGAGCTACGCCGCCGAACTGAACGGCAGCGGCGACGAAGACACGCTGGCCTTTGGCCGCGACGAACGCCAGTTCAGCAATGTGCTGCTGGTCGAACAGCCGAACGGCAACTTTGCCGACACCATCGCCCGCCAGTTCTTTATGGATGCCTGGCACGTGGCCCTGTTCAGCCGCCTGGTTAACAGCCGCGACGCGCAGATTGCTGCCATCGCCGCCAAAGGGCTGAAAGAGGTGCGCTATCACCTGCGCTTTAGCCGCGGTTGGCTGGAGCGTCTGGGTAACGGCACCGACTATTCCACACAGCTGATGCAGCAGGCGGTCAACAACCTGTGGCGCTTCACCGGCGAGCTGTTTATGGCCGACGAGCTGGATATCAGCCTGAGCGAGCAGGGCATCGCCGTTGACCCGCGCGAATTAGAAACCGAATGGCAGACCACGGTGCACACCGCGCTGCTCGACGCCGGTTTGCCGATCCCTGAAGAAGCGGCGTTCCGTCGCGGCGGTAAGCAGGGGCTGCACAGCGAACATCTCGGGCCGATGCTGGCAGAGATGCAGTATTTACAGCGGTCGTATCCCGGCCAGCAGTGGTAGCAGGAGGTGGCTATGCAACGTCTCGCCGCAATCGCGCCCCCGGAGGTTCGTACCGTCTGGGGATTGTTAAGCGCCATTCCAGACCCGGAAGTGCCGGTGCTGACCATTACCGACCTCGGCATGGTGCGCCGCGTTGAGCGTCACGGTGACGGCTGGGTGATTGGCTTTACGCCGACCTACTCGGGTTGCCCGGCCACCGAACATCTGCTGGGTGAAATTCGCACGGTGATGGCGGAGCACGGCTATACGCCAGTGCATATCGTGCTGCAGCTCGACCCGCCGTGGACCACCGACTGGATGAGCCCGGATGCCCGCGAGCGTCTGCGCCAGTACGGTATCAGCCCGCCGCAGGCCCACGCCTGCCACGCCGACGAGATGCCGAAGGATGTGGTCTGCCCGCGCTGCGGCAGCACCCACACGTCGCTGATCAGTGAATTCGGTTCCACGGCCTGTAAAGCGCTGTACCGCTGCGATAGCTGCCGTGAACCCTTTGATTACTTTAAATGTATTTGAGGCTGCGATGACAACATTTCATTCGCTTACCGTGGCAAAGGTCGAACCGGAAACCCGTGATTCGGTCACCATCACCTTTGCCATTCCCGACGCGCTGCGTAGCGTTTACGCCTTCCGTCCGGGCCAGCACCTGACGCTGAAAACCCGCCTCGGCGGGGAAGAGTTACGCCGCTGCTACTCCATTTGCCGCAGCCACTCGCCGTCTGAAATCAGCGTGGCAGTCAAGGCCATCGACGGCGGCCGTTTCTCTCGCTATGCCCAGAGCGATATTCAGCAGGGCATGGAGTTTGAGGTGATGGTGCCGCAGGGCCACTTTGGCTACCAGCCGCAGGCCGAGCGTAAAGCCGAATATCTGGCGATTGCCGCCGGTTCTGGCATCACGCCGATGATGGCGATTATTGAAGCCACGCTCGCCACCGAACCGGCCAGCCAGTTCACCCTGATTTACGGCAACCGCAGCAGCCACAGCATGATGTTCCGCCAGGCGCTGGCCGACCTGAAAGACCGCTACCCGCAGCGTTTGCAGGTGGTGCATCTGTTCAGCCAGGAGTCGATGGACAGCGACCTGCTGCAAGGGCGCATTGACGGTGAAAAGCTGCATGCGCTGGGCAAAACGCTGCTCGATTTCAGTCGCTTTGACGATGCCTTTATCTGCGGCCCGTCGGCGATGATGGACGAAGCCGAAGTGGCGCTGCGCGAACTGGGCGTGCCGGAAAAATCCATTCACCTCGAACGCTTCAACACGCCGGGTACCAGCGTGAAACGCGCCACCGGCGTGCAGGCAGAAGGCCGCACGGTCACCATTCGCCAGGACGGCCGCGATCGCCTGATTGCGCTGAACGCCGAAGATGACAGCATTCTCGACGCCGCGCTGCGTCAGGGCGCTGACCTGCCGTTCGCCTGCAAAGGCGGTGTGTGCGCGACCTGCAAATGCAAGGTGGTGAGCGGTGAAGTGGCGATGGCGGCCAACTACAGCCTTGAAGCCGATGAAGTGGCGGCAGGTTACGTTCTGAGCTGCCAGGCGCTGCCAACCAGCGGCGACGTGGTGGTCGACTTTGACGCGCGGGGGATGGCATGAGCGAACTGCTGATTACCCGTCACGACCGCGTGCTGCAACTGACCCTGAACCGCCCGCAGGCGCGTAATGCCTTAAACAACGCACTGCTATTGCTGCTTGCCGAGGTGCTGGAAAGTGCGGCAGCGGACGCCAGCATCAGCGTGTGTGTGATTAGCGGCAACCCGCGTTATTTCGCAGCCGGTGCCGACCTTAACGAGATGGCGGAAAAAGACTTGCCCGCCACCTTTGACGATATTCGTCCGCGTCTGTGGGCGCGCATCGATGCTTTCAACAAGCCGCTGATAGCGGTGGTGAACGGTTACGCGCTGGGCGCGGGCTGCGAACTGGCGCTGCTGTGCGACCTGGTGATTGCTGGCGATAACGCCCGCTTTGGCCTGCCGGAAATTACCCTCGGCACCATGCCGGGTGCGGGCGGTACGCAGCGCCTTATTCGCAGCGTCGGTAAAGCGCTGGCCAGCCGTATGGTGCTGAGCGGCGAAAGCATTGATGCCGAACGCGCGCAGCAGGCCGGGCTGGTGAGCGACATTCACCCGGCTAACCTCTCCGATGAATACGCGCTGAAGCTGGCGGCGACTATCGCCAGCCGCTCACCGCTGGCGCTGCGGGCGGCAAAACAGTCGCTGCGTCTGGCGCATGAGGTGGGGTTGCAGGCCGGTCTGGTGCAGGAACGTCAGCTGTTTACGCTGCTGAGCGGCACCGAAGATCGTCGTGAAGGCGTGAGCGCCTTTTTAGAAAAACGCACACCAGAATTCAAAGGACGCTAATCGTGGACGCATTCATTCTCAGCGAAGTGGAACAGGGCGTGATGACCATCACCCTGAACCGCCCGGACCGACTCAATAGCTTTAACGATGTCATGCACCAGCAGCTTGCAGACTGCCTGAAGCAGGCCGAACGCGATGACACCATTCGCTGCCTGCTGATCACCGGGGCCGGACGCGGTTTTTGCGCCGGACAGGATCTGAACGACCGTAACGTTGACCCAAGCGGCCCCGCGCCGGATCTGGGCATGTCGGTGGAGCGTTTCTACAACCCCCTGGTGCGCCGCTTAGCCGCGCTGCCGAAGCCGGTTATCTGCGCCGTTAACGGCGTTGCCGCGGGAGCCGGTGCCACGCTGGCGATGGGCTGCGACATCGTGATTGCCGCACGATCGGCGAAGTTTGTCATGGCCTTCAGCAAGCTCGGCCTGGTGCCAGACTGCGGCGGAAGCTGGGTGCTGCCGCGCGTTGCCGGTCGTGCTCGCGCCGTTGGCCTGCTGATGCTCGGTGATAACCTCAGCGCCGAACAGGCTGCGCAGTGGGGCATGATCTGGCAGGTAGTTGACGATGCCGAGTTGAAAGATACCGCGCTAACCATGGCTCGCCATTTCGCCACCCAGCCGACCTACGGTCTGGGGCTGATTAAGAAAGCCTTACAGCTTTCCGAAACTAACTCGCTGGATGAGCAGCTTGAGCTTGAGCGCGACTACCAGCGCATGGCCGGGCGCAGCGACGACTATCGCGAAGGCGTCAGCGCCTTCCTCGCCAAACGTCCACCACAGTTCAGCGGGAAATAAGCCATGAGCCAGACTCTTCACACCGTCGCCGTGATTGGCGGCGGCACCATGGGCGCCGGGATTGTCGAAGTGGCGGCCAGCGCCGGGCACGCGGTGTTGCTGTACGACATTTCCGCCGAGGCGATTACTCGCGCCATCGACGGCATTGCCCAGCGTCTGAACGCCCGCGTTAGCCGCGGCAAAATCAGCGCCGAGCAGGCACAGGCGTTGCTGGCACGTATTACGCCAGCAACTGAATTAACGCAGCTTGCCGACGCGCAGCTGGTGATTGAAGCCGCCTCCGAGCGACTGGAGATTAAAAAGGCGCTGTTCAGCGAGCTGGCGGAGCTTTGCTCGCCGTCAACGCTGCTGACCAGCAACACCTCGTCTATCTCCATTACCGCGATTGCGGCGGGCATCAAACACCCGGAACGTGTGGCGGGGCTGCATTTCTTTAACCCGGCACCGGTGATGAAACTGGTGGAAGTGGTGAGCGGGCTTGCCACCTCAACGGAAGTGGTCGAGCAGCTTTGCCAGTGCGTAACCGCCTGGGGCAAACAGCCGGTGCGCTGCCGCTCTACGCCGGGCTTTATCGTTAACCGCGTGGCCCGCCCGTTCTACGCCGAAGCCTGGCGCGCGTTGGAAGAGCAAGTGGCATCAGCGGAAGTGATTGATGCCGCGCTGCGCGACGGCGGCGGTTTCCCGATGGGGCCGCTGGCGCTGACCGACCTTATCGGCCAGGACGTCAACTTTGCGGTGACCTGTTCGGTGTTTAACGCTTTCTGGCAGGACCGCCGTTTTCTGCCATCGCTGCTGCAACAGGAGCTGGCGCTGGCAGGGCGTTTGGGCAAGAAGAGCGGCCACGGCATCTATCGCTGGCCGGTGGAAAATCAGCCCGAACTGGCGCTGGCTGCCGTCTCTGCTGACCGCGCGGCGAAGACCGTTAAAGGTGACGTTGTCACCGAGTTGGACGATGTACTGCTGCTGGAAACCACCGGTGAAACCGCGCTGGCCTTAAGCGTGCAGCACAAGCGCCCGGTGGTGGTGTATGACCATGCGGCGGGCGATACCGTCGTCCTGGCAAGCGCGGAAACCAATCCGGATTCAGCCACCGACAAAGCGGTGTACTACTTCCAGCAGCAGGGCAAAAACGTGCTGCGTATTGCCGACTACCCAGGGCTGCTGGTGTGGCGCACGGTGGCGATGCTGGCGAACGAAGCGCTGGATGCAGTGCAAAAAGGGGTCGCTAACGCGGACGATATCGATACCGCGATGCGCTTAGGGGTGAACTACCCGCGCGGGCCGCTGGCCTGGGGCGAGTCGCTTGGCTGGGGGCGTGTGCTGCGTCTGCTGGAAAATCTACAACAGCACTATGGCGAAGAACGCTATCGCCCCAGTGCGCTGCTGCGCCAGAAAGCGCTGATGGAGATGCGTCATGAGTAATGAAGCCTGGCGCAACGCCCGCGCCATGTACGAGAAAGACACCTGCGCTCAGGCGCTAGGGATAGAAATTATTGAGATGGACGACGGCTACGCGCAGATGACGATGACCGTGTCGCCCTCGCAGCTAAACGGCCATCAGACCTGCCACGGCGGCCAGCTTTTCACCCTGGCGGATACCGCCTTTGCCTACGCCTGCAACAGCCAGGGGCTGGCGGCGGTGGCGTCGGCGGCCAGCATTGATTTTCTGCGCCCGGCCTTTGCGGGCGAGAAATTAACCGCCACCGCCCGGGTCAAGCAGCAGGGCAAACTGACCGGCGTGTATGACATTGAAATCGTCAACCCGCAGCAAAAAACCGTAGCGCTGTTTCGCGGCAAATCGCACCGCATCGGCGGCACTATTACAGGAGAAGTCTAATGCGTGATGCATTTATTTGTGACGGTATTCGTACCCCGATTGGCCGCTACGCAGGTGGCCTGGCCGGGGTTCGCGCCGACGATCTGGCGGCGATCCCGTTGCGTGAGCTGCTAAGCCGTAACCCGAAGTTAGATCCAACCTGTATTGATGACGTGATTTTCGGCTGTGCTAACCAGGCCGGGGAAGATAACCGTAACGTCGCGCATATGGCAACGCTGCTGGCGGGCTATCCGTTCGGCGTTTCCGGCACCACCATTAACCGTCTGTGTGGCTCCGGCCTTGACGCGATTGGCTTCGCCGCGCGGGCCATTAAAGCGGGTGATGCGGACCTGATGATTGCCGGTGGCGTAGAGTCAATGTCCCGCGCGCCGTTCGTGATGGGCAAGGCGACCACGCCGTACCAGCGTCAGGCCGAGATGTTTGATACCACTATCGGCTGGCGTTTTGTGAACCCGCTCATGCAGCAACAATTTGGTACTGACAGCATGCCGGAAACGGCAGAGAATGTAGCAGAATTGTTAAACATCAGCCGTGAAGACCAGGATGCCTTTGCTTACCGCAGCCAGCAGCGTACCGCCAAAGCGCAGCGCGATGGCATTCTGGCGCAGGAAATTGTGCCGGTGCAGATTATCGGTAAGAAGGGCGCGGTCAGCGCGGTGCGTGAAGATGAGCACCCGCGCGCGGAGACCACCCTGGAGCAACTGGCTTCGCTGAAAACCCCGTTCCGTAAAGGCGGCGTGGTGACGGCAGGCAACGCGTCCGGCGTGAACGACGGGGCGGCAGCGCTGATTATCGCCAGCCAGCAGCAGGCCGCCGCGCAGGGCTTAACGCCGCGTGTGCGTATTGTCGCCATGGCGACCGCGGGCGTTGAACCGAAGTACATGGGGCTTGGGCCGGTTCCGGCGGTGCGTAAAGTGCTGGAGCGCGCGGGGCTGAATATTAACGATATGGACGTGATTGAGCTGAACGAAGCTTTTGCCGCCCAGGCGCTGGGTGTGCTCAGACAGTTGGGGCTGGCGGACGACGCGGCGCATGTGAATCCCAACGGTGGTGCCATCGCCTTAGGCCATCCGTTAGGCATGAGCGGCGCGCGACTGGCGCTGGCAGCGACGCTGGAACTGGAACGACGCAATGGACGCTATGCGCTGTGTACGATGTGTATTGGCGTGGGTCAGGGCATTGCCATGATCCTCGAGCGAGTGTGAGCTAATTGACCTGCGAGTACCCTACAAAATGACAACTACAACAACATTAGATCCGATTGAAACCGCATCGCGTGATGAGTTACAGGCCCTGCAGACCGAGCGCCTGAAGTGGACGCTGAAACACGCCTACGAAAATGTGCCGATGTACCGCCGTAAGTTTGACGCGGCGGGTGTACACCATGACGATTTTCATGAGCTGAGCGATCTCGCTAAATTTCCCTGCACCACCAAGCAGGATCTGCGCGACAACTATCCATTCGATACCTTCGCAGTGCCGATGGAGCAGGTGGTACGTATCCACGCGTCGTCCGGGACCACCGGCAAGCCAACCGTCGTTGGCTATACGCAGAACGATATTGATACCTGGGCAAACATCGTTGCCCGTTCACTGCGCGCCGCTGGCGGCTCAGCGAAGGATAAAATTCATGTGGCCTACGGTTACGGCCTGTTCACCGACGGCCTGGGCGCGCACTACGGTGCTGAACGCTTAGGGGCGACAGTGATCCCGATGTCCGGCGGCCAGACTGAGAAACAGGCGCAGCTGATCCGTGATTTCAAACCCGACATGATCATGGTGACGCCGTCTTACTGCCTGAACCTGATTGAAGAGCTGGAACGCCAGATGGGCGGCGACGCACGCGGCTGTTCGCTGCGTACCGGCGTCTTTGGCGCTGAACCGTGGACCACCGGCATGAAGGCGGAGATTGAACGCCGCCTCGGCATTACCGCGCTGGATATCTACGGCCTGTCTGAAGTGATGGGGCCGGGCGTGGCGATGGAGTGTATTGAAACCGCCGACGGCCCAACCATCTGGGAAGATCACTTCTTCCCGGAAGTGGTTAACCCGGAAGACGGTACGCCGCTGGCCGACGGCGAGCACGGCGAACTGCTGTTCACCACGCTGACCAAAGAGGCGCTGCCGGTGATCCGCTACCGCACCCGCGACCTGACGCGTCTGCTGCCGGGCACCGCCCGCACCATGCGCCGTATGGATCGCATCAGCGGTCGCAGCGATGACATGCTGATTATTCGCGGGGTGAACGTTTTCCCATCGCAGGTGGAAGAAGAGATCCTCAAGATTGAACATCTGGCGCCGCACTACCAGCTGGAAGTCGATCGCCGCGGGCATCTTGATTCACTTTCGGTTCGCGTGGAGCTGAAAGAGAGTAGCCTGGTGCTGAGCCACGAGCAGCGCTGCCAGATTTGCCACCACCTGCGTCATCGCATTAAGTCGATGGTCGGCATTTCTACCGACGTCAGCATCGTCAACTGCGGCAGCATTCCGCGCTCCGAAGGCAAGGCCTGCCGCGTGTTTGACCTGCGCAAAGCCGCCGCCAACGGCTAACCCAGTAGGCCTGATAAGCGTAGCGCCATCAGGCAGAACGGCGCAACGCTGCCGGATGGCGGCGTTGTCTTATCCGGCCTACAAACTCCTGGCGTTTCGCTGCTGTATTCCTGTGCTATGATTCAAAAAGGACAAAAACAACAACACTATGAATCATATGGAAAAACTCGATAGCTTTATTCAACAGGCGGTCACCGCGATGCCGATCAGCGGCACCTCGCTGATCGCCTCGCTGTATGGTGACTGTTTATCTCAGCGCGGGGGGGAAGTCTGGCTTGGCAGCGTGGCGGCGCTGCTGGAAGGACTGGGTTTTGGCGAACGCTTTGTGCGTACCGCGCTGTTTCGCCTCAACAAAGAAGAGTGGCTGGACGTGGTGCGCATTGGCCGCCGCAGCTTCTATCGCCTGAGCGACAAAGGGCTACGCCTGACGCGCCGCGCCGAGAGCAAAATTTATCGCGCCAACGCCCCGGAGTGGGACGGCACCTGGCTGCTGCTGCTTTCCGAAGGGCTGGAAAAAAACACCCTCGCCGAAGTCAAAAAACAGCTGATCTGGCAGGGGTTTGGCGTGCTTGCGCCGAGCCTTTTGGCCTCGCCGTCGCAAAAGCTGGCGGACGTACAGTCGCTGTTGCATGAAGCGGGCGTGGCGGAGAACGTGATTTTCTTCGAAGCCCATTCGCCGCTGGCGCTCTCCCGCGCCGCGCTGCGCGAGCGGGTAGAGGAGTGCTGGCATCTGACCGAACAGAACGCCATGTATGAAGCGTTTATCACGCTGTTTCGCCCGCTGCTGCCGCTGCTGCGCGATGCCGAGGCGGATGAGTTAACGCCGGAGCGCTGCTTCCAGATTCGCCTGCTGCTGATCCATTTCTACCGCCGCGTGGTGCTGAAAGACCCGCTACTGCCGGAAGAGCTGCTGCCCGCCCATTGGCTCGGCCAGACCGCGCGCCAGCTCTGTATCAACATCTATCAACGTGTGGCCCCAGGGGCGCAGGCTTTCGTCAGCGAAAAAGGCGAAAGCTCAGTGGGCGAACTGCCCGCGCCGGGGCCGCTCTATTACCAGCGTTTTGGGGGATTACCCGAAGCGTAACAGGAGATGCCATGCCGATTTATCAGATGGACGGAATGACCCCGGTGGTTCCGACGGAAAGCTACGTTCACCCGACCGCCGTACTCATAGGCGACGTGATCCTTGGCAAAGGGGTTTACGTTGGGCCAAACGCCAGCCTGCGCGGCGATTTTGGACGTATCGTCGTCAAAGATGGCGCGAATATCCAGGATAACTGCGTGATGCACGGTTTCCCAGGCCAGGACACCGTGGTGGAAGAGGACGGGCATATCGGTCACGGCGCGATTCTGCACGGCTGCGTGATTGGTCGTAATGCGCTGGTCGGCATGAGCGCGGTGATTATCGACGGCGCGACCATCGGTGAGAACAGCATCGTTGGCGCGTGCGCATTCGTGAAGGCGCGGGCGGAGATGCCTGCGAATTACCTGATTATCGGCAGCCCGGCGAAGGCGATTCGCAGCTTAACCGAGCAGGAGCTTGAGTGGAAAAAGCAGGGGACTCGCGAGTATCAGGTGCTGGTTGAGCGATGCCAGAGAACGCTGGTTGCCGTGGAGCCGCTAACCGAAGCCGAGCCGGACAGAAAGCGCCTTGAGTTTGACGAAAACCTGCAGCCTAAATCCGCTATTTAGCTCAGGACTCCTAAGGGAATGTGGCCTGATAAGGCAAAGCCGCCATCAGGCATTGGTGCACATTGCCGGATGGCGGCTTCGCCTTGTCCGGCCTACAACATCGTCTCTACGCGAAGCGCAGCGCCTCCACCAGCAACGCAAACGCGGTGGTGTGCTGCCGACGGCTTGGGTAATACAGGTAATAACCCGCAAACGGCACGCACCAGTCGGCCAGCACGTGCTGCAAGCGCCCGGCGGCAACGCCCTCCGCAATTGTGTCTTCCGGTACATAGGCCAGTCCTAATCCCGCCTCGGCAGCCTCGATACGCTGCGGCAAGCAGTTAAGCGTTAATTGTCCCTCAACCCGCACCCGCAGCGGCTCGCCGTCGTGCTCAAACTCCCACGCATACAGCCCGCCTTTGGTTGGCAGACGCATATTGATACAGCGATGCTGCTGCAATTCATGCGGCGTTTGCGGCACCCCGTGACTTGCCAGATAGTCCGGCGACCCGACCACCGCCATGCGCATATCCGGGCCGATGCGCACCGCAATCATATCCCGCGCCACCTGTTCCCCTAAGCGGATACCCGCATCAAACCGCTCATCGACAATATCCGTCAGGCCGTTATCGACGGTGACCTCTATATTGATATCCGGGTACTGCTGCATAAACGGTTTGATACGCGGCCAGATAATGGTGTTCATCGCGTGTTCACCCGCCGTGAGGCGGATATTGCCCGCCGGGCGCTCGCGGGAGTCGCGCAGGGCGGCAATCTCCTGCGCAATCTCCTGCAAATGCGGGCTCAGGCGCTGGTAGAGCTTTTCGCCCGCCTCGGTCGGAGCCACGTTGCGGGTGGTGCGCGTCAGCAGACGCACGTCGAGACGGCTTTCCAGATTGCGCATGGCATGGCTGAGCGCCGACTGTGATACGCCTAATTGCGCCGCCGCGCGGGTAAAACTGCGCTCGCGCGCCACGACCATAAAAGAGATGAGATCGTTGATGTTGTCTTTAAGCATGGGATATGGCCATTAATGAATCTGGTTCATAGCTCCAGAAGGATTTTTTTAGTTTAATGTTCGTTGCGTGATATGCAACCCGGGAACGTGAGTGAGAGACCAATGAAAATCAACGTGGTAGGCACCAGCGGCGTGGGTAAGTCAACGCTGGCAAAGCGTCTGGCGACGCTGTTTTCCGTGCCCTATATCGAAATGGATACGCTGTACTGGCGGCCAGACTGGCAGGGCGTCACCGATGAGGAACTCTTTACCGCGCTGAGACAGGCAACCGCGGCGCCCGGCTGGGTGCTGGACGGTAACTACAATCGCAGCCGCCCGGTAAAGTGGCGCGAGGTGGATCTGGTGGTGTGGGTGGACTACAGCTTCTGGCGTACTTTCCGTCAGGCAGTCTGGCGCGCCGCAGGCCGCGCGTGGCGACAGCAGGAGCTGTGGCCGGGTACCGGAAACCGTGAGAGCTTCCGGCGTTCTTTTTTCAGCCGTGACTCCATCATCCTCTGGACGCTGAAAACCTGGCGGCCAAATCGCGAGCGCTATCTACGTGATATGGCCGATCCGGCCTGGCAGCATATTCGCTTTGTGCGGCTGCGTAATCAGCGCGAAACCGAAGCATTTATCACGCAGTTACAGGCGGAAAAAGCGCAGCAATCTGCCGCTTAAGCGCACGAAAAGGCAGTGGTTTACGCCAGGCTATGGTAGCTTTATGGCTCTAACCATAAGGAGCCCTGCAGATGCCACACGTTGATATCAAATGTTTTCCCCGCGACCTGAACGATGAACAAAAAACCGCGCTGGCGGCGGACATCACCGAAGTGCTGATTCGCCATCTGAGTACCAAAGACAGCTCCGTAAGCGTCGCCCTGAACCAGGTGCAGCAGAGCGACTGGCAGCAGGTGTGGGACACCGAGATTGCCCCGCAGATGGATGAGCTGATTAAAAAACCCGGCTACAGCATGTAAGCCATTCGTAGCCCGGCCAAGCGAAGCGCCGCCGGGGAGGCTCGGCGCTATTCCCGGCGGCGCTGCGCTTGGCCGGGCTACCAGTATCAGGTTACTCCTCAGGCGTGTTTGCTCGGATCTGTTTTCCGCTTGCCACAAAGGTTCCCGCGCCGAGATGATGCAGCGTATTGCGCTTATCGTCGTCGAAATTCCAGCGCCCGGCGACGAATGCCTGTTCATCCGCCGCGGCGGATACCACTTCACCAAACAGCGTATCGTACTGCCCGGCGGCAGCCGTGGCGGGCAGCAGTCGGCACTCCATCCACGCCAGGCACTTCTCTTCTATCATCGGTAGCCCCAGCACCGGGCCTTTCACCACCGGAATCCCGTAGGCGTTGAATTTATCCTCCTCGCGCCCGCTGATGCTGCCTACCGCGTAGGTCCAGCTGGCGGCGGCGACGCTCGGCACCACAATGCCGAAGGTGCCGTTACGCTCAATAATTTCCCGCGACCAGGCGCTCTTATCCACCACGATAGCGATGCGCGGCGGCTCGAACTCCACCGGCATTGACCAGGCGGCGGCCATCACGTTGCGGCGCTGTGAGTCGACGTCGAAGCTGGTGATGAGGATGGTTGGGCCGTGGTTGAGCAGGCGGCTGGCGTGATGAAGTTCAACGGGGCGAAAACGGCTCATAAGGATTTCCTGAATAGTGGGATGCAATTAGCTACACACTAAATCGCCATAAAAGCGTAATCAATACGTCATATCACCTGCCTATAGTCGCCAGCACTAAGTCCCAAAGAGGATAACAATATGTTGGCTCCCCTGATGTTTATGCAGGTGAGCGCGGCCCGTCGGATTTCGACCACGGGTAAAGCACCGCTTTCCATTCGGGGAGGGCGATAATGCGCGCGCTGACTGGCATTCGGCTCGATGGCGTTTCCTTCGCTTTCGGCGCCACCACCGTTCTTAATCACATCAACCTGCAGATCGATGCAGGCAGCATCGTGGCATTGCTTGGGCCTTCCGGCTGCGGCAAAAGCACGTTACTGCGCCTGCTGGCAGGGCTCACCGTTCCCGCTGAAGGTGAAATCCATTTCGGCGACCGTCTGATTGCCAGACCCGGCTGGGGGCTACCGCCCGAGCAGCGGGATATCGGCATGGTTTTTCAGGATTACGCGCTGTGGCCGCATATGACCGCCGCTGAAAACGTCGCCTTTCCGCTGCGAATGCGCGGCGTGGCCCGAGATGAACGGACGCGTCGGGTTAATGATGCGCTGGCGATGGTCGGGCTTTCAGGCTTCGGCGAACGCAAGCCTTCCGGGCTCTCCGGCGGACAGCAGCAGCGCGTGGCGCTGGCACGGGCGATCGTCGCCGAACCTCGGGTACTGCTGTTTGATGAACCGCTTTCCAACCTCGATAGCGAACTGCGTGAATCGTTATGTCTGGAGATGAGCCGACTGCTGCGCCAGCTTGGTATCACCGCCGTCTACGTCACCCATGACCGCCGCGAGGCCGAACTGTTGGCTGACCGAATCGTGCACCTTTCTGCGGGCAGCATTGCTGCTGTTCGCACCGTTGCTTCTACCTCAGGGGAACTTGTATGAAATCCGTTAAAAAAGGCGTTGCGCTCGCGATGATGTTATCTGCTTCGATGATTTCCAGCGCCCATGCGCTGACCGTATACACCGCTGGCCCAGGTTCGCTGGCCAAGAATCTGGCAAGCGGCTATGAAAAGAAAACCGGCGTGAAGGTGAATATCTTCCAGGCCACCACCGGCAAGGTGATGGCGCGTCTGGAGGCCGAGCAAGCTAACCCGCAGGCGGACGTGCTGATTTCCGCCTCGTGGGACACCGCTGAAGATTTACACGGCCGCGGCTGGCTGCTGCCGTATCAGAGCGGGAACGCCGATAAGGTGCCGGCGGCGCTGAAATCTGCCGACTATGTGGCGCAGGGTATTTCAGCGCTGGGGATTGTCTGGAATACCAAAAGCGGTACTCCAGAGCCGAAAGAGTGGCGCGACCTGACCGAAGCGGCCTTTAAAGACAAAGTTACTACGCCTGACCCGGCGCTTTCCGGCGCCTCGCTCGATTTGCTGATCGGGTTACAAAACGGCATGGGCGATAAAGCCTGGGCGCTGTTTGATGAGCTGAAAAAGAACGGCATGGTGGTGAGCGGGCCGAACGCGCAGGCGGTGACGCCGGTGATGCAGGGGGCGAAAGCAGCGGTATTTGGCGCGGTGGACTATGTCTCCTACGGCAATATCGATCAGGGCGAATCGCTGAAGGTGATTTTCCCGGCCAGCGGCACGGTGATTGCGCCCCGCCCGATGATGATCCTCAAAACCACCCAGCATGCGGATGAGGCGAAAGCCTTTGTCGACTACGTACTGTCGCCGGAAGGCCAGGCGATGGTGGCCGAGGCGTGGCTGATGCCTGCGCGCAGCGATGTGCCGGCGAAGCGCCCGCTGCTGAAAGACCTGAAAGTGCTGCCAACCACCAGCGATGGCAGCAGCGAGCGCAGCGCCGTGCTGGCTCGGTTTAACACGTTGTTCGGGCAGTAAATCTCCGTAGCCCGGCCGAGCGAAGCGACGCCGGGAATCAGCTTGGTGCACAACCCGGCGGCGCTTCGCTCGGCCGGGCTACGATCTGGAATTTCGGGTGAAACAAAAATCCCTCTCTATTGTGACCCTCATCGCGCTGGTGGTGCTGGTGGCGTTACCGCTCTTTTTTATCCTGTTACAGGCCATTTTTCCGCAGTTCAGCGCCGGTTCGCTGCATCAGCCGTTTAGCGGAATTTCTGCTTTGCTAAGCGATCCGCAGTTGATGCCGATGCTGGGCGGTACTTTGTGGATTGCTTGCGGCGTGGCGTTGATGAGCGTGATTATCGGTCTGCCGCTCGGCGTGCTGCGCGGGCTGTTTAACCTGCCGCTGCCGAAGCTGTGGGATCTGCTGTTTTTAATTCCGTTTCTCACGCCGCCGTATATCGCTGCGCTCTCCTGGATGCTGGTGTTGCAGCATAACGGCTACCTGCAGCAGCTGACCGGGTGGGATCTCAACGATCTGCTGTTTAGCCGCGCCGGGATCGTGCTGGTGATGACCCTGAATATCTTTCCTGTGGTCTATTTTGCCGTCTCGCGTAGCCTGCTGGCGAGCGGGCAGCGGCTGGCTATTGTCGCACGGGTTCACGGCGCGAACGCCTGGCGGGCATTCTGGCACGTCACGCTGCCGATGCTTTCTCCGGCGCTGGCGGCGGGAATGCTGCTGGCCTTCACTCTGGCGATTGAAGAGTACGGCGTTCCCGCCGCACTGGGCTCACGGGCTGGCGTGGTGATGCTCACCGTGGGTATTGAGAAAAAGCTCGCGGACTGGCCTATCGATCTCACCAGCGCGTCGTTGCTCTCGGTGCTGTTGATTACCGTGGCACTGCTGGCCTGGTGGCTGCAAAAACGGCTGACGGGAACGACGGAAGTGACCAGCGTTACCGGAAAACCGGGGGAGAACAGCGGGGCGGCGCTTGGTGTTATGACGTTGCCCGCGCTGCTGGTCATGGGGGGCGTTGGCGGGCTGGCGGTGCTGCTTCCCGGTGCATCAATGGTGGCAACCAGCCTGATGGGCACGCTCTCCGGCGGGGTGAATAGGGGCAACTTTACGCTGAAACACTTTAGCGCATTGTTCGCGCAGCAGGGCGATGCGCTGTCGGCGCTGGGTACCAGTTTATCGCTGGCGCTGGCGTCAGCGCTGATTGTCGGGCTTCTCGGGCTGGTGGCGGCCTGGCTGGTTCTGGTTCAGAAAATCAAAGGCACCGCGCTGATTGACGCGCTGTCGCTGATGCCCGCGGCGCTGCCGGGAGTGGTAGTGGGCGTTGGGCTGATTCTGCTGTGGAACCAGCCGTTCTGGCCGGTCTCTCCTTACAATACGTGGTTTATGCTGCTGCTCTCTTATTGCTGCCTGTTGCTGCCATGGCCGGTGCGCTATGTCGGCAGCGCGCTGCGTCAACTGGGGAATAACCTGGAACCGGCGGCGCGGGTGCACGGTGCGTCGCCGTGGCAGGCGCTACGGCTGATTGTGCTGCCGCTGGTGTTCCCGGCGCTGCTGGCGGCGATGCTGATGGTGTTTGCGGTGGCCTCCCGCGAGCTGGTGACTTCGCTGCTGCTGGCTCCTGCGGGAACGCAGACCGTGGCGGTGTTTATCTGGCGGCAGTTCGAGCAGGGTTCGGTCGGCCAGGGAATGGCGATGGCGAGCCTGACGCTGTTCGTCGGGCTGGCATTAATGCTGACCGCGCTGGGGTTAATGCAGCGAAGTACACGGTAGGTTAACCGATCGCACAAATCGGCCAGTGGACGGGGCGAAATAGGTTATAAAGAACGGACACCAACGCTGGAGGCTTTGATGACCCCTTTCTTAAGCGCCTATTTTGCCCGTCTCGGCTGGACGGGAACCCCCGACGTATCTATTGAGACGCTGCGCAGTCTGCATATCCACCACAACAGCGCCATTCCGTTCGAGAACCTCGACGTGCTGTTGCCGCGCGAGATGCACCTCGACGATCAATCGCTGGAAGATAAGCTGGTTCACGCGCGTCGTGGCGGCTACTGCTTCGAACAAAACGGTCTGTTTGAGCGCGTGCTGCGTGAACTCGGTTTCCACGTGCGCAGCCTGTTGGGTCGCGTGGTGCTGGCGCATCCGCCGCAGATGCCGCCGCGTACTCACCGCCTGCTACTGGTGGACGTCGATGGTGAGCGCTGGATTGCTGACGTTGGTTTCGGCGGCCAGACGCTGACCGCGCCAATCAAGCTGCTGGCAGATATCACCCAGACCACGCCGCACGGCGACTACCGTCTGCTGTATGAAAACCAGGAGTGGATTTTACAGTTCAGCCATCACGACCACTGGCAGTCGATGTATCACTTCGATTTGGGCCGCCAGTACGCGTCGGATTACGTGATGGGCAACTTCTGGTCGGCACACTGGCCGCAGTCGCATTTCCGTCACCATCTGCTGATGTGCCGTCATCTGCCGGACGGCGGCAAAATGACGCTGACCAATTTCCACTTTACCCATTGGGATAACAACCATGTGGTGGAGAAGATTGATTTCCCGGACGTGCCCGCGCTGTACGAAGCGCTGCAAACCCGCTTCGGGCTTGGCGTGACCGATCCGAAATACGGCTTTAGCGTTAGCGAGCTGGCGGCCATTATGGCGGCATTCGACACCCACCCCGAAGCCGGAAAATAACCCGTAACCCGGCCAAGCGAAGCGCCGCCGGGAAGTAGCACAGAGCTAAACCCCGGCGGCGCTTCGCTTGGCCGGGCTACAAATTTTCAGGGATGAGATGATGGCATTAACGATCCATGTGTTACTTGAAAACCAGTTGGCTCGCGGCGCTGATAGCGGACTGAGAGCCAAAGCGGGATTAAGCCTGCTGCTCAAGGATGAAAGTACCTCGATTCTTTTCGACACCGGCCCAGACGACAGCTTCCAGCACAATGCCGCGCAGATGGGTATTTCGTTGGATAACCTTACGGCGACGGTGCTCTCGCACGGTCACTACGATCACTGCGGCGGCGTCCCCTGGCTGCCGGATAACAGCCGCATTATTTGCCACCCGACTATCGGCAACGAGCGCTATGCCGCGCTGAATGTGGCGGGGCGCGTTCATAAAATCAAAAAGCTCTCGCTGGAGATTGATTATGCTCGCCATCGTATGGAGTACACCCGCGCGCCGCTGCACATTAGCGACCGTTTTATCTGGTCAGGGGAGATAGCCGTTGATAGCCCCAAAGCCTACGGCGTGACCGGCGATAAGACGGATTACGTGATAGATGAGGGCGTTTTGATTTATTTGTCTGAGCACGGGCTGGTGATTATTACCGGCTGCGGGCATCGCGGGATTATCAACATTGTGCGGCACTGCCAGCAGATTACCGGAATCGACAAGGTTCACGCGATTATCGGCGGCTTTCATCTGCGCAGCGCTTCGCCGCGTACGCTCTGGCAGGTGAGGCAGTTTTTACAGCAGCTCAAGCCTGATAAGGTGATGGGCTGCCACTGTACCGGTGCGTGGGCCAAGCTGTGGCTGCCGGAGATTATCTCCCCGGCAACCGGCGACACCTTCATCCTGTAGCCCGGCCAAGCGAAGCGCTGCCGGGAATTAGCACCGTGCCAAACCCCGGCGGCGCTTCGCTTGGCCGGGCTACGGGAATGTAGGCCTGATAAGCGTAGCGCCATCAGGCATTCAGCAGCGGTAACGGGTTAGTTTAACCCCAGGAAATGCTGGGCGATTTTGAAGTAGATAATCAGCCCGGTGCCGTCAATCAGCGTGGCGATAAACGGCGCGGAAACCACCGCCGGGTCGATGCCGACGCGTTTGATAACCAGCGGGATCACCGAGGAGACGATTGCGCTCCAGATGGTAACGCACACCAGCGTCAGGCTGACGATAAAGGTAATTTCCGGGCCAATGCCCATGATCCACGCCCGCAGGCAACCTGCCGCGCCAAGAGTGATGGCAACCAGCATCGCCGTCGACATCTCTTTACGCAGAATACGCCCCAGATCCCTCAGTCCCACTTCGCCCAGCGCCATGGCGCGCACCAGCGTTGAGGTGATCTGCGTGCCGCTGTTGCCCCCGGTGCCAATCAGCAGTGGGATAAAGAACGCCAGCGCAATGGCGGACTCCAGCGCCTCTTCAAAGTGCTGGATAACGGTGCTGGTGTAGGCTTCGGCGATAAACAGCAGCAGTAGCCAGACGGCGCGTTTTTTCCACAGCGTCACCGGGCTTATCTCCAGATACGGTTTTTCCAGCGGCAGGGTGGCCCCCTGAAGCTGCGCGTCTTCGGTGATTTCATCGGCTAACAGCTGGTCTATCTCTTTTTCATTCAGGCAGCCGATAAGTTTGCCGTTTTCAATCACCGGTAGCAGCGTCAGCCGATGCTTTTCGATAAGTCCCGCCGCCACGTCGCGGGTATCGTCCGGGCCGACGTGGAATAAGGTGGTGGTCATCAACTGCGCGACCGGCTGATTATCATCGGACGCCTGTAACAGCGTGCGCGTTGATAATATTCCACGCAGGTTGTCACCGGACACCACGAATACGGCGCAGGGGAAGTGGTCGTTATTTAATTGTCGCAGGAACATCTCGCGCGCTTCTTTTACGCTGAGCGGTTCCGGCAGCGAAATAAACGTGTTCGACATGTAGCTTGCAATATTATCGCCCGTTACAGGAGCGGTTGGGTAGTGCGGCGCAGTGGCATGAATATAAGACATCAAAATGTTCCCTATAGAAATTCTATATAGGGCGAACAAAACTGGAAGAGCTGAGAAAAATCCCTACGTCCCGGTTTTAGCACTGAACAACGTATCTGTACGGCCTTGAGCCGTCAGAAGTTATCTTGGCAACACCTTGATTCGATGGATGCCTGTATTTCCCTGTGATGGTCTCTCTCGATACCACCAGGGCGATAACTTATGTTTATTCAGGAGCCTCGCCATAACAAGATTATTAATTACGATGCTGAGTGAATTTATATTTTCCGTGTACCTCAGGTGCCACGGCAAATTCAACGAGCGTAATATAGCGCGTTATTATTAATTGCGGTGCTGAAAGATAAAGTGGTTGAGATTAGGTTTAGTATTTTGTTTGTGGCATAAAAAACCCGGCGTCGCGATGCTCGGCCAGGTTAGATGTAGGCCTGATAAGCGAAGCGCCATCAGGCATTTGGTGCTGGTTGCCGGATGCGGCGATGCCTTATCCGGCCTACAGGGGCCGAGTTGCTATCGGCGTGAGCGCACGACCTGATAACGACGTGTCAGGTATTCCACCGGTGCGCTCCAGACGTGCACCAGACGGGTGAACGGGAACAGCAGGAAGATGGTCATGCCGAGTACCAGATGCACGCGATAAACCCAGGCCACGCCGTCCAGGTGTGCAGACGCGCCGCCGTGGAAGGTGACTACCGCCTGCGCCCAGTCGACCAGCTTCAGCATTTCGCTGCCGTCCGGGTGCTGCGCGGAGAACGGAATGGTGCTCAGGCCGAGGCAGCACTGAATCAGCAGAATGCTGAGGATCAGAATATCCGCCGTCGACGAGGTGGCGCGAATGCGCGGGTTGAACAGACGACGAATCAGCAGGCCAGCGCCGCCGACCAGCGTAAGCACCCCGCAGGCACCGCCGAGGATCATCGCCATCAGCTGTTTCTGCGACAGCGGCAGCCAGGATTCATACACCCAGTGCGGCGTTAACATGCCGAAGAAGTGGCCGAAGAAGATCCCCAGAATACCGACGTGGAACAGGTTGGACCAAATCACCATCCCGCGCTTGTCGAGCATCTGGCTGGAGGAGGCGCGCCAGGTGTACTGACCGTAGTCGTAGCGCAGCCAACTGCCCAGCAGAAACACCGTGCCGCAGAGGTAAGGGTAGATGTCGTAAAAGAAGACGTTGAGGTACTGTATCATTTCGGGCCTCCCGCACGGACGTCCACGTACTGTGGCGCCACGTCCTGGCTAAAGCGTCGTTGATAGCTTTGCAGCGGGGAACTGTCGCAGGTGGTGGCGTTATCTTCGATAAACTTCACCTGTTCCTCTTCCCAGACCGCATCCAGCGCCTGGCGGGTATCGTCTCGTGCTTCGCCCGCCACCTGTTTTGTGACACTGTCACTTGATAATGATGTATTGGCCAGCGCCAACAGGGTATCGAACAGCTGATACCACGGGGCCTGGCGCTGTTTCAGTCGCCCGCCAATCAGCGCCAGAATCGGCGCCACGTTTTGCAGGCCTTCCTGCGCCTGAGCCTGTGGCAGAATGCTGAGATACTCGAGATAGAGCGGCAGATGGTCAGGCAGTTCGCGGCAGTCGAGCTGCAAACCGGCCTGTTCGTACTGCGACATGAGCTCAACCATCGCCTGACCACGGTCACGAGATTCCGCATGTACGTGTTCAAACAGCATGAGTGACGTCGCGCGGCCGCGCTCGAAAATCTCGCACCATTCCGCCTGCTTATCGAGCAGCGAGGCCGCCAGGTGCTGTTCGAGGAACGGGCGCAGCGCTGGGGCGTCGCTGTCGATTAACGCAAACAGCTCATCCTTGTTGTCCCAGCTGAGCTCATCGGGGTACTCCAGCAGCAGCCCGATGATTTTCAGGATCCGCATTAGTTTTTCTCCCCGATGTTGATGGCGTCGATACGATGGCTGTTAAACAGGTTGAACTTGGTGTCCGACCCGTGGCAGCCGTCGCCGAAGGTGAAGCCGCAGCCCTTGCTTTCCGGGAAGGCATCTTCCGCCATTTCACGGTGGCTGGTTGGGATCACGAAGCGGTCTTCGTAGTTGGCGATCGCCAGATAGCGGTACATCTCTTCAACCTGTGCCTCGCTTAAGCCCACTTCTTCAATTGCGCGGGTATCGGTCACGCCCTCAACGGTCTGAGAACGTTTGTAGTGACGCATCGCCATCATGCGTTTCAGCGCGCGCAGTACCGGGCCGGTATCGCCCGCGCTAAGCATATTCGCCAGGTACTGTACCGGAATACGCAGGCTTTCTACCGCCGGCAGAATGCTGTCGGTTTTTGGCAGACCACCGGCATCAGCAACCGACTGAATTGGTGACAACGGCGGCACGTACCAGACCATCGGCAGGGTGCGGTATTCCGGGTGCAGCGGCAGGGCGAGCTTCCAGTCCATCGCCATTTTGTACACCGGTGAACGCTGGGCGGCATCGAGGGTGTTCTGGGTGATGCCCTGTTTCAGCGCCTCTTCAATTACCGCCGGGTCGTGCGGGTCAAGGAACACGTCGCACTGGCGCTCGTAGAGATCGGTTTCATGCTCGGTGCTGGCGGCTTCTTCAATGCGGTCGGCGTCATACAGCAGCACGCCAAGGTAGCGAATACGGCCCACGCAGGTTTCTGAGCAGACCGTCGGCTGGCCGGATTCAATACGCGGGTAGCAGAAGATGCATTTTTCGGACTTGCCGCTCTTCCAGTTAAAGTAGATCTTTTTGTACGGGCAGCCGGTGATACACATACGCCAGCCGCGGCATTTGTCCTGGTCAATCAGCACGATGCCGTCTTCTTCACGCTTGTAAATCGCACCGCTCGGGCAGGTGGCGACGCAGCTTGGGTTCAGGCAGTGTTCGCACAGGCGCGGCAGGTACATCATGAAGGTGTTTTCGAACTGGCCGTACATCTCTTTTTGCATCGCTGCAAAGTTCTGGTCGTGGGCGCGTTTTTCAAACTCGCCGCCGAGCAGCTCTTCCCAGTTCGGACCCCACTCAATTTTGTTCATCCGCTGGCCGCTAATCAGCGAGCGCGGGCGGGCGGTCGGCAGGTTTTTACCTTCCGGCGCATTGTGCAGGTGCTGGTAGTCGTAGGTGAACGGTTCGTAATAATCGTCAATACCCGGAATAAGCGGGTTGGCGAAGATTTTCGACAGCACACCCAGACGGCCGCCCATGCGCGGGGTCAGTTTTCCGCTGATGCCGCGCACCCAGCCGCCTTGCCATTTTTCCTGGTTTTCCCAGTCTTTCGGGAAACCGATGCCCGGTTTGGTCTCGACGTTGTTAAACCACGCGTATTCCATCCCTTCGCGGCTGCTCCAGACGTTCTTACAGGTCACGGAGCAGGTGTGGCAGCCAATGCATTTATCAAGGTTTAAAACCATCCCAACCTGGGAGCGTATTTTCATTTTGCTGCCTCCTGAACCTGGTCATTGCCTTCATCATCCAGCCAATTAATGTTTTTCATTTTGCGGATCATAATGAACTCATCACGGTTCGAACCGACCGTTCCGTAGTAGTTGAAGCTATAGGCCAGCTGCGCATAGCCGCCGATCATATGGGTAGGTTTTGGGCAGATACGGGTGACCGAGTTATGAATACCCCCGCGTCGTCCGGTGACCTCCGAGCCTGGAATGTTCATGATGCGTTCCTGGGCGTGGTACATCATGGTCATGCCCGGTGGTACACGCTGGCTCACCACCGCACGGGCGGTGAGCGCGCCGTTGGCGTTGAATGCTTCAATCCAGTCGTTATCGGCGATCCCCAGCTCTTTGGCATCGGTTTCGCTCAGCCAGACGATCGGCCCGCCGCGCGACAGCGTCAGCATCAGCAGGTTTTCGCTATAGGTGGAGTGAATGCCCCATTTCTGGTGCGGCGTCAGGAAGTTCAGCGCTTTTTCCGGGAAACCGTTCGGCGGAATTTCCTTCATATGGCTGACGCTGCGGGTGTCGATTGGCGGGCGATAGGCCACCAGGCTTTCGCCGAAATCGCGCATCCACGGGTGATCCTGATACAGCGACTGACGGCCCGACACGGTGCGCCATGGGATCAGTTCGTGCACGTTGGTGTAACCCGCGTTATAGGAGACGTGTTCATCTTCAAGGCCGGACCAGGTCGGGCTGGAGATGATTTTGCGCGGCTGCGCCTGAATATCGCGGAAGCGAATCTTCTCGTCTTCTTTGTTGGTCGCCAGATGGGTGTGGTTGAGGCCGGTAAATTCGCCCAGCGCTTCCCAGGCTTTTACCGCTACCTGACCGTTGGTTTCCGGTGCGAGGGTGAGGATGACTTCGGCGGCATCAATCGCTGTCTCAATGCACGGGCGGCCTTTTGCCGGGCCGTCGAGCTTGACGTAGTTGAGCTTGCCGAGGAAATCTATCTCGGTCTGGGTTTTCCAGCCGATACCTTTGCCGCCGTTGCCGAGTTTGTCCATCAATGGGCCAAGCGAGGTAAAGCGCTCGTAGGTGGCGGGATAATCACGTTCGACCGCGATAATGTTCGGCGCGGTTTTGCCCGGGATCAGGTCACATTCGCCTTTGCGCCAGTCCTGAATGGCGAACGGCTGCGCCAGCTCCGCCGGAGAGTCGTGCTGCAGCGGTTGTAGCACCACATCGGTTTCAACGCCGAGATGCCCCTGACAGATTTCCGAGAACGCTTTGGCGATGCCTTTGTAGATTTCCCAGTCGCTTTTTGATTCCCACGCCGGGTCAACGGCGGCGGAGAGCGGGTGAATGAACGGGTGCATATCCGAGGTGTTCATATCGTCTTTTTCGTACCAGGTAGCGGTCGGCAGGACGATATCGGAGAACAGGCAGGTGCTGGACATACGGAAATCGAGGGTCACCAGCAGGTCAAGTTTGCCCTCAATGGCGGCGGTCTGCCATTCCACTTCTTCCGGTTTGACGTCGTCGGTCGAGCCCAGATCGTCGCCCTGAATCCCGCTGTCGGTCCCGAGCAGGTACTTCAGCATGTATTCGTGGCCTTTACCGGAAGAACCCAGCAGGTTGGAGCGCCAGATAAACAGGTTACGCGGGTGGTTCGCGCCGTTGTCCGGCTGCTCGCTGGCAAAACGAATATCGCCAGATTTCAGCCCCTGAACGGTGAACTCCTGCGGCGTCATGCCTGCCGCTGCGGCCTTCGCCTTCACGGTTAGCGGGTTGAGGTTGAGCTGTGGTGCGGATGGCAGCCAGCCCATACGTTCGGCGCGGACGTTAAAGTCGATAAGATGACCGGTATATTTATTCGGGTCGGCCAGCGGTGAGAGCAGTTCTTGCGCGGTCAGCTTCTCATAGCGCCACTGGCTGGCGTGGTTGTAGAAGTAGGAGGTGCTGTTCATCTGGCGCGGTGGGCGGTTCCAGTCCAGCGCGAAGGCCAGCGGTAGCCAGCCGGTTTGCGGACGCAGCTTCTCCTGGCCCACGTAGTGCGCCCAGCCGCCGCCGCTCTGACCGACGCAGCCGCAGAACACCAGCATGTTGATCATCCCACGGTAGTTCATGTCCATGTGGTACCAGTGGTTAACCCCGGCACCGAGGATTATCATCGAACGGCCGTGCGTTTTGTGCGCGGTGTCGGCGAACTCGAGGGCAATCTTTTCGATGTTGTGGCGCGATACGCCGGTGATCTGCTCGCCCCAGGCCGGGGTGTAGGCTTTTACTTCATCGAAGCTTTTCGCCGCCAGGTCATCGTCCAGACCGCGGTCGAGGCCGTAGTTCGCCAGTACCAGGTCATAGACGCTCACTACCAGACGGCTGCTGCCATCGGCAAAGGTCAGCTGTTTTGCCGGCAGCTTGCGCACCAGAATCGGGTCTTGTTTGACGCTGCGGAAGTGCGGGTTTTCGTTGCCGCCAAAGTAGGGGAACGCCACGTCCGCGACGGTATCGCGGTTATCCAGCAGTGACAACGTCAGCTCGGTCTCTTTGCCGGAGGCCAGCGATTCGAGGTTCCATTTGCCTTTTTCGCCCCAGCGGAAGCCGATAGAGCCGTTAGGCACTACCAGTTCGCCGTCGCGGTTGTAGGCCACGGTTTTCCATTCCGGGTTATTGGCTTCCCCCAGCCCATCCACCAGATCCGACGCACGCAGCATACGGCCTGCGGTATAGGAACCGTCGTCGCGGCTGTCGAGCATCACCAGCATCGGCATGTCGGTGTAGCGGCGGCAGTAGTTGATGAAGTATTCGCTCGGGTTATCGAGGTGGAAGGCTTTGAGGATCACGTGGCCCATCGCCATGGCCAGCGCGCTGTCGGTACCCTGTTTCGGTGCCAGCCACTGGTCGCTGAGCTTGGCGACTTCCGAGAAGTCTGGGGTGATGGCGACGGTTTTAGTGCCTTTGTAGCGCACTTCGGTGAAGAAGTGTGCGTCCGGGGTACGGGTCTGCGGCACGTTGGAGCCCCAGGCGATGATATAGCTGGAATTGTACCAGTCGGCGGATTCCGGCACGTCGGTCTGCTCGCCCCAGGTCATTGGTGACGCTGGCGGTAAGTCGCAGTACCAGTCGTAGAAGCTTAAGCAGGTGCCGCCAATCAAGGAGAGATAGCGGGTACCGGCGGCGTAAGAGACCATCGACATCGCCGGGATAGGCGAGAAGCCCGCCACGCGGTCGGGGCCGTACTTTTTAATTGTCCAGACGTTGGCGGCGGCAATCAGCTGGTTAAGCTCTTTCCACGATGAACGCACAAAGCCGCCTTTACCGCGTGCTTGCTTATAGCTCTGGGTCTTTTCCGGGTCTTTCATGATGCTGTCCCAGGCCACCATTGGGTCCGGGTGCTCGGCGAGGGCTTCACGCCACAGCTCAATCAGCTTTTTACGCGCCAGCGGGTATTTCAGACGGTTGGCACTGTAGAGATACCAGGAGTAGCTGGCACCGCGCGGGCAGCCGCGAGGTTCGTGGTTAGGCAGGTCAGGGCGGGTGCGGGGATAGTCGGTCTGTTGGGTTTCCCAGGTGACCAGCCCGTTTTTAACGTAGATCTTCCAGCTGCATGAGCCCGTACAGTTCACCCCGTGGGTAGAGCGAACGATCTTGTCGAATTGCCAGCGTTGACGATAGCTGTCTTCCCAGTCACGGTTGTTGTCATACACCTGTCCGTGACCGTTGGCAAAGGTCTCGCCTTTCTGCTTAAAGTAGCGAAAGCGATCCAGTAATTTACTCATGACATTTCTCCTGCTTCGATAATGTTCGGCATCGTGCCTTTGCCGGATGACGATGCTCGCGCATCTTATCCGGCCTACAAGACCGCTCGACCCCGTAGGCCGGATAAGGCGTTAGCCGCCATCCGGCAAATTTCTCGTTATTTTTTTGCCGGTGTGCGTCGGCCATAGACCAGCCACGTCACCAGCACGCAGACGACGTAAAAAACAAAGAACACTTTCATGGCGCCAACCGGTGAACCGGTCATGGCTAAAGAGGTGCCGAAGGCTTTCGGAATAAAGAAGCCGCCGACCGCGCCGATAGCGGAGATAAAACCGAGCGCTGCGGCGGTATCAGTGACCGCTTCGTGCTGGGCTTCTTCATCCGTGCCGCCGCGTTTTTTGACGCTATCGATGGTGATTTGCCGGAAAATCACCGCGATCATCTGGAAGGTGGAGCCGCTGCCGAGACCAGCGGTCAGGAACAGGCCCATAAACACCACGTAGAAGGCCAGGAAGCTGCCGGAGCCGCTGCCTGGCAGCGTCAGGAACAGCAGGCCGGTAAACACTGCCATCAATATAAAGTTCACCAGCGTTACCTTCACGCCGCCAAGACGATCGGAAATCACACCACCGAAGGAACGCGCCAGCGCGCCGATAAACGGCCCGAAGAAGGCGAGTTTGAGAATGTTAACGTCAGGGAACTGGGTTTTCGCCAGCATCGCAAAGCCGGCAGAGAAGCCGATAAATGAGCCGAAGGTCGCCAGATAGAGCAGGCTCAGCAGCCACATATGCGGGCGTTTCAGCACTGGAAGCTGGTCACGCACCGAGGCTTTGGAGCTGGCGATATCGTTCATCCCTACCCACGCCGCAATGGTGGCGATAATCAGCAGTGGTACCCAGATAATGGCGGCGTTGGCCAGCGACAGAATAGAACCGTCTTCCTGCGGCACGCCATGAACGCCAATAAAGGTGAAGATCGGCAGGAAGATCACCGCCGGGGCAACCATCTGCATCACGCTGACGCCAAGGTTGCCGAGCCCACCGTTAATGCCGAGCGCGCTGCCTTGCTTTGCTTTCGGGAAGAAGAAGCTGATGTTGCCCATGCTGGAAGCAAAGTTGGCCCCGGCAAAGCCGCACAGCAGTGCGATGATGATAAATACTTCGTAAGGGGTAGAGGTGTTTTGAATGGCAATGCCCAACCAGAGGCACGGCACCACCAGAATGACCGTACTTAACACCGTCCATTTGCGCCCGCCCAGAATGGGTACCATAAAGGAGTAGGGGACACGTAATATGGCACCAGAAAGTGAAGGTAACGCGGTTAATAAAAAGAGCTGGTCGGTGGTGAAATTAAAACCGACTTTATTGAGATTGACCGCCACTGCGCTAAATAACATCCAGACGCAGAAGGCAAGCAATAAACAGGCAACGGAAATCCACAGATTTCGCCTCGCAATTGATTTTCCTTTATTTTCCCAGAAGCCGGGATTTTCAGGTTTCCACTCTTTTAAAAGATAATGATTCTCTTTCTCGTTATTTACCATATAACCCTCGGGAAATGCGTCATAAAAAAGAAACAAAGGAAAAACAGCGATGTAGGTAGAGGGGATTATTATTGCCAGGCCGTTTTATCGCTTTATCGTTGAAGAATAGATAAAAAAAGCGCGTTGTAAGAAAACGCGCCGTGAATAAAACGTTGTTAATTGTTACTAAATGTAAATTAAGCGGGGTTGAGCTCTAGCGTAATATAATGTTGTATATAGCGAGCGAATATCTCATCACTTATTTCCGCCATCCCTAGTGCATAAATTCCATCTAGTCCACACACTAATGCAATTAATCGCCAGGCAATATTTTCTGCACTGTCTATCGGATGAAATTCATTGGCTGACGAGCCCTGCAGAATCAGCGAGACGGTTTCCTTATGCCACATATCCATCGTCAGCAGATAGGCACCTTTAATTTCGCTGTCGCTGTCTGCCAATAGTTGTGCTTCCCGCCACAGACGTATGTAGGGCTCAAGGCGTCCATCGTCGCTGCCAAGCATCGAGAAGAGTCGGTCGTGCCAGCTGGCATCATCGGCCACCAGCGGCATATCGAGCATTTCACGGATCAGCCTGACAAAGGCGAGGGATTTGAGTTCACCAATAGAGGTGAAGTGGTGATGTACCTGGCCGCTGGATACACCGGCGACGCTGGCAATATTGCGTACGGTCATGGCGTTAAACCCCCCGTTTAGCGCCACCTGCATGGCGGTTTTGAGGATCGCTTCCCGCCGTTCTTCTCGGGTTAAATAATTCATTTTTCTTCGTTTAAGTAGGGTTTAACTGAGGATAACAAAGAATTGGACATACGTTCAACAATCCGGCAGGATCCCGTTCCTGGACGCATGTCCAACAATGCAACATGATGTGAGGAACAAAAAAATGTCACGCCAATGGTTAACGCTCATGGCTATCCTGATGGTCTATATCCCGGTGGCGATCGATGCCACCGTGCTGCACGTGGCCGCGCCGACGCTGAGCGTCGCGCTGGGCACCAGCGGCAATGAGCTGCTGTGGATCATTGATATCTATTCACTGGTAATGGCCGGAATGGTGCTGCCAATGGGCGCACTCGGCGACAAGATCGGTTTTAAACGTCTGCTGCTGCTCGGCAGCGGGATCTTCGGCCTGGCATCGCTGGCAGCGGCGTTTTCGCCGACTGCGCTAACGCTGATTGCTTCCCGCGCGCTGCTGGCGATTGGTGCGGCGATGATTGTACCGGCCACACTCGCCGGGATCCGCACCACCTTTGCTGAAGCCCGTCACCGTAATATGGCGCTGGGCCTGTGGGCGGCCGTTGGCTCCGGCGGTGCGGCGTTCGGCCCGCTGGTGGGCGGCATGCTGCTGGAGCACTTCTATTGGGGTTCGGTGTTCCTGATTAACGTCCCGATTGTGCTGGTGGTGATTGCCATTAATGCCCGAATTGTGCCGCGCCAGCCTGCGCGACGTGAACAGCCGCTGAATCTTTTCCAGGCGCTGGTGCTGATTGCCGCCATTCTGATGCTGGTATTTAGCGCTAAATCGGCGCTGAAGGGGCAGCTTGCGCTATGGCTGGTGGCGGTGGCGGCGATTGCCGGCGCCGGCATGCTGTACTGGTTTGTCCGCAAACAGCTCTCTGCCGCGCGCCCGATGGTCGATATGCGCCTCTTTACCCATCGCATTATTTTAAGCGGGGTGATGATGGCAATGACGGCGCTGATAACCCTGGTTGGGTTTGAGCTGCTGATGGCGCAGGAACTGCAGTTTGTGCATGGCAAAACGCCGTTTGAAGCCGGGCTGTTTATGCTGCCAGTGATGGTGGCGAGCGGTTTTAGCGGCCCGATTGCCGGGATGCTGGTGTCGAAGCTGGGGCTGCGTGAAGTGGCGACCGGGGGAATGCTGTTAAGCGCGCTGAGCTTCATTGGCCTGTCGATGACCGATTTCAGCACCCAACAGTGGCTGGCATGGGGGCTGATGACGCTGCTGGGCTTTAGCGTGGCTAGCGCACTGCTGGCCTCCAGTTCAGCGATTATGGCGGCGGCGCCGAAAGAGAAAGCGGCGGCGGCAGGAGCCATTGAAACCATGGCCTACGAGCTGGGCGCGGGGCTGGGCATTGCGCTGTTCGGCCTGATCCTGACCCGCAGCTACACCTCGTCGATTGTGCTGCCAGACGGGGTAAACGGCGCGGCGGCCGAGCAGGCGGCTTCATCGATTAGCGAAGCGATAAAGCTGGCGCAGTCAATGCCTGCTATTCCGGCGCAAAGCCTGATTGAAGCGGCAAAAACGGCGTTTATCAACTCGCACAGCATTGTGCTGGCGACGGCGGGCGTGCTGCTGCTTCTGCTGGCTGCCGGTATCTGGCGCAGTCTGGCGAAGGTCCCGGACCCGGCATAATTTTCTGATGAGCCAGCCGTGCTCTCTCAGGTGGAGATGTACATTATTGAACATTTACACTACAATCGTTATTAAATGTACACACCGCTTCACGGATGATGTACGGAGATAACGTACGGGAGGGCATATGGCCACAGTACAAGAAAGCCATGTAAATGGGAGTGTTGATACCAGCAAAGCGCTGCCGGTTGTTTTCCGTATACTGGAAAAATGGCAGTGCAACACAGATGAACAACTGAGATTGCTGGGTATCAGTTCACGTTCAACATTGAACAAATATAAAGAGTCGAAGGGCGGCATTCGCTTAAGTGTGGATATCCAGGAACGGATGAGCTACATCCTGAACATCCATAAGTGCCTGCGGTTACTGTTCACCGCCGATGACAGCATCTACGGCTGGGTGCGTAAACCGAACTCGCATCCTTTCTTTGCCGGACGCTCGGCCATGGACGTGATGAACGGTGGCCGGGTTGCCGATCTCTATGAGGTTGCGTCCCGACTTCAGTCCTGGCGAGGAGGGATGGCTTGAACACTGAAGCGCCATCCCTCATTGAGTTAACGGATGCGGTTGCCTACCGGATCATTCCCAGCCGTTATCCCACCATCGACCTGTTTGAAGATGTCGCCAGCATTGATGAACTTGAAGCCGTCTGGGCCATTGAAGCGCTGACCAACGAACGGTTGCTGGAGCAGGCCGGCGAACTGATGCGCGTGCCGAAAGCAGATTGGCTGGTTGGGCTTAACGGCAGTAGTTACGTGATGGCTGCCTTTACGCATATCAACCCTGAAGGCGCACGCTTCACGACCGGCGATTTTGGCGGCTATTATTGCGCGCCGCTGCTGGATACGGCGGTGAAGGAGACGGTGTACCATCAGGAACGCATCTTCGGCTATACCAACGAGCCCGCGCAAAAGGTTCAGATGCGGGTGCTGTATACGGAATTTGATGCGGCTTTAGTGGATATCACTCGCGAGCCGTTTATCTCATCACCGCTCTATCATGCCACGGACTACAGCCAGTCGAAGGTCTTTGCACAGGGGCAAAAAATGCAGGGAAGGGACGGTATTCACTACTGTTCGGTGCGCCATACCGGCCACACCTGCTATGTGCTTTATCGGCCCTGCCTGGTCAAAAAAGTGACGCAGGCAGAGCATCTGGAGTATCACTGGAACGGTCGTTCGATTACTAATATTCTGAGCATTAAGCTCTACGGCGACTAATGGGTTTACCGCCGGGTGGCCTGCCAGCAGAGCAGCGAACCCACGCAGACCATCGCCGCGCCCTGCCAGAACGACCAGGAGAGCGCGGCGCTAAGCAGTACCGCCGCCAGCGCTGAAGAGAGGACTGGCGTAAAGTAAGACGCGACGGCCAGCAGGCTGACGTTACCGTGCAGTATGCCCACGTTCCATGCCGCATAGGCTAATCCTAATGCTAATGCGCACATCACCAGTTTAATCACCACTGGCCAGCTAAAGATCATCGGTGGTTGGTCGCTTAGCAGGAATTTCACCCACAGGCTTAACGCCGTCAGCAAAACAAACAGCGTGATACCGTTTTTGCCTTTGGCATATTTGGCGGTAACGGTGCAGTAAGCTGCCCAGATAAACGCACCGACAAAGGCCAGAATATAGCTCAGCGGGCTTGAGATGACGTTGCGGGTTATTTCGTGGATATCCAGCCCTTGTTCACCGCCTAATACCCAGGTAACGCCGAATATTGACAGCAATAATCCAGGAATGACCAATAAGCTGCTTTTTTGGCCGTTAAACAAAATGGCGAACAAAATGGTCAGGCTCGGCCAGAGATAGTTAACCATACCGACTTCAATAGCCTGCTGGCGAGTACCCGCATAGCCCAGCGACAGCGCGAGGCAGATCTCATAGCTGACGAAAAGCACGCTGCCGGCGACCAGGTAACGCGGCGGGATCTGGCGCAGTTGCGGGAAACCGACGGTGAAGATCAGCAACAGGCCGCTCAGGCTGTAGATCATCGCCGCACCACCCACCGGGCCAAGCCCTTCGCTGACGCCGCGAATCAACCCAACCATGGTGCTCCATAATACGATGGCGGTGAGTCCCGTCAGCGTTGCTCTCTTTTTATCCATCTCTAACCTGATGCTTTTACAAATGAAGTCGTCGGTTATAGCATTTTTTAGCCGCCGCTGGTGATATTTTTCCTCGACGCCTAACCCTTAAGGATTAATGAAATTCGCTGACCCTGACTATTAAGGGGGGCTTAGTTTTCGACATTGATTTGACGCAAAAAAAACAGGGACATTGCTGTTAGTTTCCTTCTCGAAGTACATCCATACGATGAGGAAAACAATGGACGTCAGCCGCAGAAAGTTTTTTAAAATCTGCGCGGGCGGTATGGCTGGGACGACGGCTGCGGCATTAGGGTTTGCCCCTAAACTGGCGTTAGCACAGGCGCGAAATTTCAAATTACTGCGCGCTAAAGAAGTTCGTAACTCCTGCACATACTGCTCCGTAGGTTGTGGGCTATTAATGTATAGCCTGGGCGATGGAGCAAAAAATACCCGGGAATCGATTTATCACATAGAAGGTGACCCGGATCATCCGGTAAGCCGTGGCGCACTGTGTCCGAAAGGCGCGGGGCTGCTGGACTATGTACACAGTGAAAACCGCCTGCGCTATCCGGAATACCGCGCACCTGGCTCAGATAAATGGCAGCGTATTTCGTGGAATGAAGCCTTCGATCGCATCGCAAAATTGATGAAGGCCGACCGCGACGCCAACTTTATTGAGAAGAATGAGCAGGGCGTGACGGTTAACCGCTGGCTCTCCACCGGGATGCTGTGCGCATCCGCGGCAAGTAATGAGACCGGCATGCTGACGCAGAAGTTTGTGCGCTCACTCGGCATGCTGGCGGTAGACAACCAGGCGCGCGTCTGACACGGACCAACGGTAGCAAGTCTTGCTCCAACATTTGGTCGCGGTGCGATGACCAACCACTGGGTTGATATCAAAAACGCCAACGTCGTGATGGTGATGGGCGGTAACGCCGCTGAAGCCCATCCAGTGGGATTCCGCTGGGCGATGGAAGCGAAAAACAATAACGATGCCACGCTTATCGTTGTCGACCCGCGCTTTACGCGTACGGCGTCGGTGGCTGATATCTATGCGCCAATTCGTTCCGGTACCGACATTACCTTCCTGTCGGGCGTGCTGCTGTATCTTATCGAAAACAATAAGATCAACGCCGAATACGTGAAGCATTACACCAACGCCAGCCTGCTGGTGCGGGATGACTTTGCCTTCGAAGACGGCCTGTTCAGCGGCTATGATGCCGAGAAACGTCAGTACGACAAATCGTCCTGGAACTATCAGTACGATGAAAACGGCTATGCCAAACGCGATGAAACGCTGACCCATCCGCGCTGCGTGTGGAACCTGCTGAAACAGCACGTTTCCCGCTATACGCCGGACGTGGTGGAGAACATCTGCGGTACGCCGAAAGCGGACTTCCTGAAAGTGTGCGACGTGCTGGCTTCCACCAGCGCGGCAGACCGTACCACTACCTTCCTGTATGCGCTGGGCTGGACGCAGCACACCGTTGGGGCGCAGAACATTCGCACCATGGCGATGATCCAGCTGCTGCTCGGCAATATGGGGATGGCAGGCGGCGGTGTGAACGCCTTGCGCGGTCACTCCAACATTCAGGGGTTAACCGACTTAGGTCTGTTGTCGACCAGCCTGACCGGCTATCTGACGCTGCCATCGGATAAACAGCCCGATCTGCAAACCTATCTGACCGCCAATACGCCGAAAGCGCTGCTGCCAGAACAGGTGAACTACTGGAGTAACTATCCGAAGTTCTTCGTCAGCCTGATGAAATCGTTCTACGGCGACGCGGCGACGAAGGATAACGACTGGGGCTTTAACTGGCTGCCGAAATGGGACCAGGCCTACGACGTTATCAAATACTTCAACATGATGGATAACGACAAAGTCACCGGCTACATCTGTCAGGGCTTTAACCCGGTTGCGTCGTTCCCGGACAAAAACAAGGTGGTACGCAGCTTAAGTAAGCTGAAGTACATGGTGGTTATCGACCCGTTAGTGACCGAAACCTCGACCTTCTGGCAGAACCACGGCGAGTCTAACGACGTTGACCCATCGACGATTCAGACCGAAGTGTTCCGTCTGCCGTCGACCTGCTTCGCAGAAGAAGACGGTTCTATTGCTAACTCCGGCCGCTGGCTGCAGTGGCACTGGAAAGGTCAGGAAGCGCCGGGTGAGGCGCGTAACGACGGCGAGATTCTGGCCGGTATTTACCATCGTCTGCGCGAGATGTATCGCAACGAAGGCGGTAAGGGCGTTGAGCCGCTGCTGAAAATGGGCTGGAACTACAAACAGCCGGACCATCCTGAGTCTGAAGAAGTCGCGAAAGAGAACAACGGCTACGCGCTGGCCGACCTGTATGACGCCAACGGCGTGCTGGTGGCGAAGAAAGGTCAGTTGCTTAATAGCTTTGCGCTGCTGCGCGACGACGGTACCACGGCATCCTCTTGCTGGATCTATACCGGTAGCTGGACCGAACAGGGTAACCAGATGGCCAACCGCGATAATGCCGACCCGTCAGGGCTGGGCAATACGCTGGGTTGGGCATGGGCCTGGCCGCTGAACCGTCGCGTGCTGTACAACCGCGCTTCGGCGGACGTGAACGGCAAACCGTGGGATCCGAAACGGATGCTGATCCAGTGGAACGGTACGAAATGGACGGGTAACGATATCCCGGACTTTAATACCGCACCGCCGGGAAGCAAAACCAATCCGTTCATCATGCAGCAGGAAGGTCTGGGCCGTCTGTTTGCCCTCGATAAGCTGGCAGAAGGGCCGTTCCCGGAACACTACGAGCCGATGGAAACGCCGCTGGGTACTAACCCGCTGCACCCGAACGTTATCTCGAGCCCGGTTGTCCGTATCTACGAAGAAGATGCCCTGCGTCTTGGCAAGAAAGATAAGTTCCCATATGTCGGGACCACTTATCGTCTGACCGAGCATTTCCATACCTGGACTAAGCATGCGCGTCTCAACGCCATTGCGCAGCCGGAACAGTTTGTGGAAATCAGCGAAGGGCTGGCGAAGGCCAAAGGGATTGCCAACGGTGACCGTGTGACCGTTAGCAGCAAGCGTGGCTTTATTCGCGCCGTGGCGGTGGTGACCCGTCGTCTGCAGACCTTGAACGTGAACGGCCAGCAGGTGGAAACCATCGGTATCCCGCTGCACTGGGGTTACGAAGGCGTTGCCCGTAAAGGCTATATCGCCAATACCCTGACGCCAAACGTCGGCGATTCCAACTCGCAAACGCCGGAGTATAAGGCGTTCCTGGTTAACATCGAGAAAGCGTAAGGAGCGTTTAAATGGCGATGGAAACACAAGACATTATTAAACGCTCTGCAACCAACCCGATTACCCCCGCGCCTCGTGCGCGGGACTATAAGGAAGAAGTTGCCAAGCTGATTGATGTCTCCTCCTGTGTGGGCTGTAAGGCCTGCCAGGTGGCCTGCTCCGAGTGGAATGATATTCGCGACGAGGTGGGGCATTGCGTTGGGGTTTACGATAACCCGGCGGATCTGAGCGCCAAGTCCTGGACGGTGATGCGCTTTAGCGAAACCGAGCAGAACGGCAAGCTGGAGTGGCTGATTCGTAAAGACGGCTGTATGCACTGTGAGGACCCGGGCTGCCTGAAGGCGTGTCCGTCCGCCGGGGCAATTATTCAGTACGCCAACGGGATCGTCGATTTCCAGCAGGAAAACTGTATCGGCTGCGGTTACTGCATCGCCGGGTGTCCGTTTAATATTCCGCGCCTCAACAAAGAGGACAACCGCGTTTATAAATGCACCCTGTGTGTAGACCGCGTCAGCGTGGGTCAGGAACCGGCCTGTGTGAAAACCTGTCCGACCGGGGCGATTCACTTCGGCACCAAGAAAGAGATGCTGGACGTAGCGCAGGAGCGCGTCGATAAGCTTAAGAAACGCGGTTACCCGCATGCCGGTATCTATAATCCGGAAGGCGTGGGCGGCACCCATGTGATGTACGTACTGCATCATGCGGATCAGCCGGAGTTGTATCATAAGCTGCCGAAAGATCCGGCCATCGATACCAGCATTAATCTGTGGAAAGGGGCGCTCAAACCACTCTCCGCCGCCGGCTTTATCGCCACCTTTGCCGGGCTGATTTATCACTACATTGGTATTGGCCCGAACAAAGAAGTGGACGATGACGAAGAGGAGGATGGTCATGAGTAAGTCTAAAATGATTGTGCGCACCACGTTTGTCGACCGCGCCTGTCACTGGACGGTGGCTATCTGCTTCTTCCTGGTGGCGGTATCGGGGATTTCGTTCTTCTTCCCGACGCTGCAATGGCTGACCGAAACCTTCGGTACACCGCAGATGGGGCGTATTCTGCACCCGTTCTTCGGCGTACTGATCTTCGTGGTGCTGATGTTTATGTTTGCCCGCTTCGTGCATCACAACATTCCGGATAAGCAGGATATTCCGTGGGTGCTGGGGATTGTCGAAGTGCTGAAAGGCAACGAGCATAAAGTGGCGAAGGTCGGGAAATATAACGCCGGGCAGAAGATGATGTTCTGGACCATCATGAGCATGATTTTTGTGCTGCTGGTGACCGGGGTGATTATCTGGCGTCCTTACTTTGCGCCGTTTTTCCCGATTCAGGTGATTCGCTACGCGCTGCTGATTCATGCTGCTTCAGCCATCATTCTGATCCACGCGATCCTTATCCATATGTATATGGCGTTCTGGGTCAAAGGGTCGATTAAAGGGATGATTGAAGGCAAGGTGAGTCGTCGCTGGGCGCAGAAACACCATCCGCGCTGGTATCGTGAAGTTGAGCGAGTAGAGGCGAAGAAAGAGAGTTCGGAAGGGATGAAGTAAGGGTTCTTTCTGTAAGTGAAGAGCGGCTTGATGCCCCTTGAGGGGGAGCGTTAAGCCGCTCTTTTTGTGTGTGATATTGCAGGACTCATGTGTTTGTAACGAGAGCATCAATGGCTGATATTACGCTTGAGCGTTCACTGCGTAAATTACAGATAAAATGTCGGTTATTGAGCTTACCTTTACTTATGCTGGTCATTGATGGTGTATTGATTGCTACTGTCTGGAAATCAATATTCACCAACGGCGTTGCCTGATGGGAATAACCGTTTAAATAAGCTTGACGACTTAAAGGAAGCACTAGCCGTGTTGAAAGATCGCCATAATAGTCATGTTGGATCACCATAATATACGGATGAATATGACGGGTTCTTTCAGACGGATTTCGATAAACATCAAATTGGCGGCACATTAAAGTACCTCATAAAAGGGATCGTCGGTTAAAAGCCCTGTTAATTGCGTAAACTCGTTCATTCTGTTAATAAATTCACGATCTTCGTGAGCGCTGTCGTACTGTTCGATATCGCCAGTCGAGGCGTTACTCGCTGAACCGTTTTCCATGCCGTTTTTCGGTATTTCCCTAACTGTGTTGTTTGATTTCATGATGACCTCCTTGTGAAGAAGAGCACGATTATCCGCCGTTCTTGCTAAAACACAATTAGCCTGATTCCACCTTTGCGCGCCGCCTTCCAGAAAATATTGTCCAGTTGCCTACGCACTTATCGCGGCCTCGAACATGAACCATTCGCGCTGTATATATGGATAAATATGTTGTTAGGCGTTTTAGGCTGGTCTGTACCCCATGAATGGTCAATAATGCCTCTCTGCAAACTCAACAGAAACAAGTGATTAGAGGGATGAAAAAGACAATTTTTGCGCTGGCGCTAGGCACGTTTGGTCTGGGGATGGCGGAATTTGGCATTATGGGCGTGCTGCCGGAGCTGGCGCATGATGTAGGGATCTCGATCCCGGCGGCGGGTAATATGATCTCCTGGTATGCTTTCGGCGTGGTGATCGGCGCGCCAATTATTGCGCTGTTTTCCACCCGTTTCTCCCTGAAATCCATCATGCTGCTGCTGGCGGCGCTCTGCGTGCTCGGCAACGTCATTTTTACCTTTTCATCGAGCTACGTGATGCTGGCGATTGGCCGTCTGGTGTCGGGCTTTCCGCACGGGGCGTACTTTGGCGTGGGGGCGATTATTCTGTCGAAGATTGCGCCGCGTGGCCGGGTGACGGCGGCGGTAGCGGGGATGATCGCCGGGATGACGGTGGCAAATCTGGTTGGGGTACCTGCGGGAACGTGGCTGGGGCATCAGTTTAGCTGGCGCTATACCTTCCTGGCGATTGCGCTATTCGACGTGGCGGTGCTGGTGGCGATTGTGGCCTGGGTGCCGACGCTGTTTGATAAATCTGACGCGCGGCTTCGCGAGCAGTTCCACTTTTTGAAAAGCCCTGCACCGTGGCTTATCTTCGCGGCGACCATGTTCGGTAACGCTGGGGTATTTGCGTGGTTCAGCTATATCAAGCCGTTTATGATGAACGTCTCTGGTTTCCAGGAAGGGGCCATTATGTTCATTATGATGCTGGTGGGACTGGGTATGGTGCTGGGCAATATCCTCAGCGGTAAGCTCTCCGGGCGCTACAGTCCGCTGCGTATTGCGGCAACGACCGATTTCGTTATCGTGGTGGCGCTGCTGCTTATCTTTGCCCTCGGCGGCTTTAAGGTTGCGTCATTGACGTTGGCGTTTATCTGCTGTGCGGGTCTGTTCGCGCTGTCGGCGCCGTTGCAAATCCTGCTGCTGCAAAACGCGAAGGGTGGGGAAATGCTCGGGGCTGCTGGTGGGCAGATTGCTTTTAACCTCGGCAGTGCGATTGGCGCTTTCTTTGGCGGGCTGATGATTACGATGAATTTCGGCTGGAATTCGGTGGCGCTACCGGCAGCGGCGCTGTCGTTCCTGGCGATGTCGTCTCTGCTGCTTTATGCGCGCTATCAACAACAGCAGCAAAAGCTGGTGGCTGCCTGAGAGTAGCCTCTCCCTCAATGGGAGAGGCTCTGGGTATTAATGGCGAAGATCGATAACCATACGGCCACGGATCTGGCCCAGTTCCATCTCTTTAAAGATAGCGTTGATGTCGTTTAACGGACGCAGCGCCACTTTCGGTACCACTTTTCCTTCAGCAGCAAACTGGAAGGCCTCGGTCAGATCCTGACGGGTGCCGACCAGCGAACCGACCACTTCAATACCGTCCAGTACCAGACGCGGAATATCGAGACTCATCGCTTCCGGCGGCAGGCCAACGGCCACCACGCGGCCACCGGCACGCACCGCGTCAACGGCGGAGTTAAAGGCCGCTTTCGCGACAGCGGTCACGACGGCAGCGTGTGCGCCGCCGGTTAGTTCCTGAACCTGTTTTGCCGCATCTTCGCTGCGTGAGTTGATGGTAATATCCGCGCCCATCTCTTTAGCCAGCTTCAACTGCTCGTCGTTAACATCGAGAGCAATCACTTTGGCGTTAAAGACGTTTTTAGCATACTGCAGCGCCAGGTTGCCCAAGCCGCCGAGACCGTAAATCGCAATCCACTGGCCCGGTTTGATTTTAGAGATTTTCACCGCTTTATAGGTGGTAACACCTGCGCAGGTAATGCTGCTGGCTGCAGCAGAATCCAGACCGTCCGGGACTTTGACCGAATAGTCGGCGGTGACGATGCACTCTTCAGCCATGCCGCCATCAACGCTGTAGCCGGCATTTTTGACTGAACGACACAGTGTTTCGTTGCCGCTGTTGCAGTATTCGCAGTGGCCGCAGCCCTCGAAGAACCAGGCAACGCTTGCGCGATCACCCACTTTCAGAGAGGAGACGCCAGGGCCGATTGCCTTCACGATCCCAATACCTTCATGGCCGAGTATCACCCCGGTCTTATCACCGAAATCGCCGTTCTTGACGTGCAGATCGGTGTGACAGACCCCGCAGCATTCCATGGATAACAGGGCTTCACCGTGCTGCAGTGGGCGCAGCGTTTTTTCAGTGACGTTTACCTGATGGTCATGCGTGACGACAGCAGCCTTCATAATCCTACTCCTGGTTAATATGCATTTGATAATAATACTCATTAATAGTTAGCGATGGGGCGGTAAAAAGCAAGGCCGGAAGAGGGAAAAATCTGGTGGTTTTTCATATTGATAGCACATAGCGTTCATCGTTATGTCATCCGGCGGTCATCATTTATTCATCAGTAAACTCTACCGTGTCGTTTTTGCTTTTCTTATAACGATAGAGTGAACGCACAATGCATCTGGTAAAAACTATCCTCGCCGCAAGCCTTTTTCTTTCCGCCGCCGTGCAGGCGCACAACGTGCTCGACTTCCCGCAGCCGGAGAACAACCCGGAAGAGTTTTATGCGGTAACGGAGATCCCGGCCGGTGGCATTATTAAATATGAAACCGACGCCAAAACCGGTTTTTTAGTCGCTGACCGCTTCCAGTCAATGCCGGTGGCGTATCCTGCCAACTACGGCTCTCTGACCCAGTCGCTGGCGGGAGACGGCGACCCGCTGGACGTGGTGTTCTATACTCGTGCGCCAATGGCTCCGGGTACGCTAATCAAACTGCGCGCCATTGGCGTATTGAAGATGATTGATGGTGGGGAGAAGGACGACAAAATTATCGCCGTGCCAACCACTAAAATTGACCCGACCTATGACGATATCAAGAATATCAGCGACCTGCCGAAGGTAGAGCAGGAGCGTCTTCAGGCTTTCTTCCGCGTCTATAAACAGCTGCCGGAAGGGCGTAAAAAGGTGGAGCTGAACGGCTTTAACGATGCCGCTGCTGCGAAGCAGGAAATCAAGCAGGCGTGGGACGCCTGGAAAGAGACGCACCCGCAGTAAAATGTAGCCCGGACGAGGCGGAACGCCGACTCCGGGATCTTCTGGATGTTGCGGTAAAAACCCGGCGTCGCTGCGCTTGGCCGGGCTACGGGTAGGTTAAGTTAATTGGTTATTGATGTGCGCAATCTCCTCTCGCCAGCGCTGCTGCAACTGCGGTTTCTGATGTTTTGGCTTACGCGCCAGGTCTTCGGCTAATCGCCACTCAAGCTCAATTAAGCGCTCCAGCAGGTCATCAGCCTCCGATGTGATTTTCGCTTCTGGTTCCGCTATGGCACGCGGCGCATCCGGGCAGACGCGGTGACGAAGCTGCTCGTACACCTCATCCGCATCGTGCCACTCGCTTAACCCGTTTTCGTCAATTAACCAGAAGCGGTTACAGCTATTGCTTATCAATTGACGGTCGTGACTGACCAGCAGCAGCCCGCCGGGATACTCGCGCAGCGTTTGCGCCAGCGCCGCTTTGCCGTCGATGTCCAGGTGGTTGGTTGGCTCATCGAGCAGCAGCAGGCTGTAACGGGCAAGCGACAGGCCGACAAACAGCAGGCGAGAGCGTTCGCCGCCGCTTAAGGTACTGACCTTTTGCCCATGACGCGCCCAGCCAAAACCGGCGGAAATCAGCGCACGTTTCCGCGTTTCTGCATAGGGTTCAAACAGTTCCAGCGCATCCAGCAGGCTGTCATCGTCCGCCAGTTGATTCAACGTCTGGTCGTAATATCCAGACTTCAGGCGTGGGTGCAGCTTCAGCCCAGCCTCCGCTGATTCCTGCTGCATGTGCCGCCAGAGCAGGCGTAACAGCGAGGATTTACCGCCGCCGTTGCGGCCCATAATGGCTACACGGTCGCCGCTCTGTAACCGTGCAATACCGGTAGTAAACAGCGGTGATAGCCCCGGAGCCGGTGCCACCGGCAGATTATCCATCTCCAGCAGACGGTCTGCCCGCAGCGCATCGCCGTGTAGCGCGAGCGTCCATGGCGTGCCGGCGGTGAGTTCCGTCTGACTCTCCTTTAAGCGCGAAACCTGTTTCTCCATCTGTTTGGCTTTGCGCGAGAGATCTTCGTTGTCATACACCCGTCCCCAGGTGGCCAGACGTTTGGCGCTGGCAGTGACGCGGTCGATCTCTTTCTGTTCAGCCTTGTGACGCAGTGCATCGCTTTCATCCTGCTCCTCCAGCGCCTGACGGGCGGCAGTGCAGGGCAGTGAGAAGGCGTGCAGGGTCTTATCACGTAATATCCAGCTGGTATTGGTGACGGCATCCAGCAGAGGATTATCGTGAGAGACCAGGATGAAACTACCGCTCCAGCTATTCAGGAAGTTTTCCAGCCATAGCAGCGTTGGCAGGTCGAGATGGTTACCCGGTTCATCCAGCAGCAGCAGATCCGGTTGTAGCATTAGCGCTCGCGCTAATAGCAGCCGGGTATGCTGGCCACCGCTTAGCGTTGCGGCTGGATGGTCAATCTCATTCGGTGCAAAACCCATCTCCATCAACAGACGTTCGGCCTGCCAGCGCTGGCTTCCACGCTGCGAAGCGGGCAGCTGCGCCAGAACCGCCTGAATTAAGGATTGGTCGAGCAGTTCATCCGGAAGATGCTGTTCTACGCGCGCCATCAGGCAATGGCTGGCTAACGCTACGCGCCCGGAAGAGGGAAACAGCGTGCCGTCCAGTACCTGTAACAGGGTACTTTTGCCGCAGCCGTTGTAGCCGATAAGGCCAATACGGTCGCCTTTTTTCAGGGTAAAGGAGAGGTCAAGGAAAAGAGGGCCGAACGCCGTCTCAACGTGAAGAGATTGTGCAGTTAGTAATGTGCTCATTTGCTTACTCAAGAGTTACAGGCATGAGAATGCCTCGTCAAACATCGCTGACGATAACCTGGTAAGCCCGAGGGAAGGGTTTAGGGATTGGTGTCTTCGCTCAAGCAGAAGTTATCGCAGCACGATACCGATAACGCTTGAGCTGGTGCGATCACCAAATGTATGTGAAACATTGAAAATTTCACAGTACAGCATAATTAGCCTCCTTTTAGTGTTGTCAGGTTGATAGGTGAAGGCAGTGTAGCGGCAGTGTGAATATTAATCTAGTGAATATATCATTAGTTACAACATACATATTAAGTGCTACAGAATTAACCATATGAAGCATTGTGCCACTGATCTTTGGTTCATCAGAACAAGGAGAAAACCCGGCGGCGCTACGCTTGGCCGGGCTACATAGAGGGTTAGATAGAGGTACGACGGTAGTTGCGGTATTCCGGCTGCCAGAAGTTCTCATCAATAGCTTCTTGCAGGGCGTCGGCGGAGGTATTGGTGGCAACACCTTGTTGCTGAGCCATTTTGCCGACCGCAAACGCAATGGCGCGGGAGACCTTATGGATATCTTTCAGCTCTGGCAGCACCAGACCTTCACCGTGGTTAGCCAGCGGGGAATGCTTCGCCAGCGTTTCGCTGGCAGACATCAGCATCTCGTCGGTAATACGCGACGCGCCGGAGGCAATCACGCCCAAACCAATGCCCGGGAAGATATAGGAGTTGTTGCACTGGGCGATAGGATAGACGGTATCTTTCCAGGTGACCGGTGCGAACGGGCTACCGGTGGCAACCAGCGCCTGACCGTCGGTCCAACTGATGATGTCCTGCGGCGTGGCTTCAACGCGTGACGTTGGGTTCGACAGCGGCATCACGATTGGACGCGGGCAGTGTTTATGCATCTCGCGAATAATCTCTTCCGTGAACAGCCCGGTCTGGCCGGAAACGCCGATCAGAATGTTTGGCTTCACGTTGCGTACGACATCGAGCAGGGAAATCTCGTCGTTTTCGTGCTGCCAGCCCTGAATTTTTTCCTGTTTCTGCGCCAGTTTACTCTGGAATGAAAGCAGGTTAGGCATCTGGTCGGTCAGCAGGCCAAAGCGGTCAACCATAAACACGCGGCTACGTGCTTGCTCTTCACTCAGACCTTCACGCTGCATCTGGGCGATAATCTGTTCGGCGATGCCGCAGCCCGCAGAGCCTGCGCCCAGGAAGACCACTTTCTGCTCATTGAGCTGGCTGCCCGCCGCGCGGCTTGCCGCAATCAGCGTGCCGACGGTGACCGCCGCAGTGCCCTGGATGTCATCGTTAAAGCAGCAGATTTCATCACGGTAGCGGCTAAGCAGCGGCATGGCGTTTTTCTGCGCGAAGTCTTCGAACTGCAGCAGCACGTTTGGCCAGCGGTGTTTAACGGCCTGGATGAAATCATCCACGAACTGATAGTACTCATCATCGCTGATGCGCGGGTTGCGACAACCCATATACAGCGGGTCGTTCAGCAGTTGCTGGTTATTGGTACCAACATCGAGCACCACTGGCAGCGTATGCGCCGGGCTGATACCGCCGCAGGCGGTGTACAGGGACAGTTTACCGATTGGAATGCCCATGCCGCCGATCCCCTGGTCGCCAAGGCCGAGAATACGCTCACCGTCGGTCACCACGATCACTTTGATATTGTGGTTCGGCACGTTCTGCAGAATGTCGTCCATATTGTGACGATTCTGATAGGAGATAAAGACACCGCGTGCGCGACGGTAGATCTCGGAGAAACGTTCACAGGCGGCGCCAACGGTTGGCGTGTAAATCACCGGCATCATCTCATCGAGATGATTTTCAACCAGGCGATAGAACAGGGTTTCGTTAGTGTCCTGAATATTGCGCAGGTAGATATGCTTGTCGATTTCAGTTTTGAAACCCTGGTACTGGATCCAGGCGCGTTCAGCCTGCTCCTCAATGCTTTCAACCACTTCAGGCAGTAGCCCGAGCAGGTTAAAGTTGCTGCGTTCTTCCATGCTGAACGCACTGCCTTTATTTAGCAGGGGAAATTCCAACAGAACCGGTCCCGCGTAGGGGATATAAAGGGAACGATTTTTCTTGCCTGGTAACATCTTACGTAACTCCGTTGTCATTCACTCCAGACCCTTTAGCGGGCTGGCAGAAACTGCAGCGCGCAAGATTATAGAGCAACGGTTAGCGTGATGCTGGCAAATTGGGGGTAAGGGTATAAAAAATCGCACGATTACGTCTTTGGTTGCTCACAACCTCAGCAATTAACCCTTTGTGCGATGGGTGCAGCAGGCCGATATTCATGAACTAAGCTCATGACGGTATTGCACCAGCGGGCATAGTGTCAGCGAACAATGTGCTGTAGGTTGTACTCTGGCTGAAAGTTAAACACGAAATGTGAGGTAACGTCATGAAAGTGTTAGGTTATGCTGCGACAACCCCGTCGACACCGCTAGCGCCATTCACCTTTGAGCGCCGCGAGCCGCGCCCGGATGACGTGGTGATTGATATTCTCTATTGCGGCGTCTGCCACTCGGACCTGCACCAGGCGCGTAACGACTGGGGATTCAGCACCTATCCGATTGTCCCCGGCCATGAAATTGTCGGCCGGGTGCGCGCCGTCGGCAGCGGTGTGACCAAATTTAAGCAAGGCGATCTGGCGGCAATTGGCTGCATGGTCGACTCCTGTCGTGTTTGCCAACCGTGTCAGCATGGGCTGGAGCAATATTGTCAAGAGGGTAACGTCCAGACCTATAACGGCCAGGACCGTCACGACCATTCCACAACCTACGGCGGATATTCGCAGTCGATTGTCGCCAGTCAGGACTTCGTTCTGCACGTGCCGGAAAATATGGATCTGCAGGGCGCAGCGCCGCTGCTGTGCGCCGGTATCACCACCTGGTCGCCGCTGCGCCACTGGAAGGTTGACGCTAACAGTAAGGTAGCGGTCATCGGTTTAGGCGGGTTGGGGCATATGGCTATTAAACTCGCCAGCGCATTAGGTGCGGAAGTGACGCTGTTTACCCGCTCGCCGGGTAAAGAAGCCGATGCTCGCCGTCTGGGTGCTCATCATGTGGTGGTCTCTACCGACCCGGCGCAGATGGCCAACGTGCAAAATCAGTTCGATCTGATTATTGACACCGTGCCGTACGTTCATGAAGTGAATCCTTATCTGCCAACCCTGACGCTTGACGGCACGCTGGTCTTCGTTGGTCTACTGGGTGATATGCCGGAGTCAAGCACGCTGCCGCTATTGCTGGGTCGACGTTCTATTGCTGGTTCCTGTATTGGCGGTATTGCCGAAACGCAGGAAATGCTCGATTTCTGCGGTAAACATGGCATCACTGCCGATATAGAAATGATTGATATTCATAACATTAACGATGCGTTTGAACGTATGCTCAAAAGCGATGTGAAGTACCGTTTTGTTATCGATATGGCGACATTGACTGCATAACCACCGTGGTTCCCCCGGTGTCGCTGCGCTCGGCCGAACGCAGCGACGCCGGAAAACTTAATAACGCTCGTTACACTGTCACGCACCGTCGTAAATTTACCCATCCCGCCCATCGTCGTATAATCACCATTCATCTCTCGCCATCAACGGAACTCCTTAGCTATGCGCGCCAATATCACTGAATATATGGATATTTTTGTTCACGTGGTCGAATCGGGGAGTTTTATCCGTGCCGCAGAACAGCTACAGATGCACCGTCCCGCAGTGAGCAAGGCGCTTCAGCAACTGGAAGAGGAACTCGGCGTTAAGCTTCTACATCGCACCACGCGCAAACTTAGTCTGACCAGCGAGGGAGAGGCGTTTTATCAGCGGGCGAAAGTGCTGCTGGGTGAGATGGCTGATTTGATGGCGACGTATTCCTCAACACAATCAGTCAGCGGCAGCCTGCGTCTTGATTTCCCACTCACGCTGGCACATTCGATGCTCATTCCTGCACTTGGCGAGTTCAGGGAAAGATATCCGGACATCGAAATTATCCTTACCTCATCTGACCGCCGAATCGACCTGATTGCCGAAGGCATCGACTGCGTTGTGCGCTTAGGCGAGCTGGAAGATTCCAGCTTTATTGCTCGGCGCATAGGCGAGGTGGCAATGGTGACCTGTGCTGCGCCCAGCTATCTCACAAAGTACGGCGCGCCGCAAACGCTGGACGATCTTGCGCAGCATAAGGCAGTTAATTTCTTTAGCGACCGCAGCCGCGAAGTTATGACCTGGAAGTTTATCGTCAACGGTGAAATCATTGCTAAACGAGTAGACAGCGCGCTGCGAGTCGACAACTCTGATATTTTTCTCACCTCAGGGCTGGCGGGGTTAGGGCTCATCCAGGGAGTAGATTACGCGCTGCGTCCATATATTGAGTCAGGTGCGTTGGTTACCGTGTTGCCTGATTATGCCTGCGCGCCAAAAGCAGTCTCAGTGCTTTATCCTGATAAGCGTAATCTGGCCCCCCGTGTCAGAGTGTTTATTGATTGGTTCAGCGAACTATTCAGCCGCTGACCATTGGTAATTCTGCGGCAACACAGCCGTACTTTTCCGCGACTTTTTCCCCCTCGCCGCAAGACGTACAGTGGCCTCACTGAAATTCACGTTATGAGGTCTAAAATGGCAAAGCAAGTTACCTTTAACCGCATCGGCGGTCCGGAAGTTTTGGAAATAACTGAAGTCACGGTTGCCGCCCCGGCAGCTGGCGAAGTACAAATTCGCGTGAAAGCCATCGGTATTAACCGCGCAGAAGTGATGTATCGCACGGGACAGTATGTGATTGAACCGCAGTTCCCGGCAACACTTGGCTATGAAGCAGCCGGTATCGTCGAAGCCGTCGGGACTGGCGTGAGTGAATTTGCCATTGGCGATCGGGTGAGCGTGATTCCTTCCTTTATGTTTACCGAGTACGGCATGTACGGTGAATTGGTCAATGCCCCGGCGCATGCCGTCGTGAAACATCCTGAAAATCTGACCTTTGTGGAGGCTGCCGCCAGCTGGATGATGTTTATTACCGCCTACGGAGCCTTGGTTGAGTATGGCCATTTGCAGGCCGGGCAGTTTGCCGTGATGGGCGCGGCCTCCAGCAGCGTGGGAATTGCCGCTATTCAGATTGCCAATATGCTCGGCGCTCGCCCGATTGCGCTGTCGCGCACCAGCCGTAAAAACGAGTGGTTGCGTAACGCCGGGGCCGAAGCGGTCATTGCGACCACCGAACAGGATATCACCGCCGAGTTGAACACGCTAACGCAGGGCGCTGGCGTGAACCTGGTCTTTGACCCAGTAGGCGGGCCGGACGTGGCGAAGCTTGCCGCTGCAATGGCGATGAATGGTCTATTTTTCCAGTACGGCGCGCTGGATTCGCGAGATTTATCGATTCCAGTAATGGACATTCTCGGCAAACACTTGCAGTTTCGCGGCTACGAGTTGTTTGAAATCACCACGGATGCCGAAAAAATGGCGCGGGCGAAAGCCTTTGTTTACGACGGGCTGAAGTCCGGTCAACTGAAGCCGGTTATTGATAAAACCTTTGCGTTTGAGGAGATTGCCGAAGCCCATCGCTATATGGAAGCCAATGGGCAGGTCGGGAAAATAGTTGTGACACTGTAACTAATCACGCTGATGTAGGCCGGATAAGGCCTACACCAGATCAAGTGCGATAAGACTTTCAGCGGTGGCAACAATTGCCGCCTGCGGGTCGCGCGGTTTCCAGCCCAGCAGCGTTGTCGCTTTTTCATGGCTCACGTTCATATCAACCCCCAGCAGTTTCACCATGCCCAGCATCACCGGATTTTTCTGCGCTAGAGCGCGAACCATTTCATCGCTCATTGGCAGCGTCGATACCTTACTTGCCGCATCGCCCAGCGACTGTTTCAGCGTTTGCGCCACGTCGAGGATCGTCAGACTATGCCCGGCGCTGGCAAGAAAACGTTCGCCGTTGGCCGCAGGGTGCGTCATCGCCAACAGATGCAATTCGGCAACGTCGCGCACGTCCACGAAACAAGAGTTGATATTCGGGCAACCCGGTTCGCCCTCCAGCATATTTTTGATAATGCGGGTGGAGTGGGAATAGTCGGCACCCAATACCGGCCCCAGCACCGCAACCGGATTAATCGCCGACAGCTCCATCCCATTACCTTCGCGGGCTATAAACTCCCACGCAGCGCGTTCGGAGAGCGTTTTTGATTTCTGATACGGCCAGACATCACCGCTGACGTCGCTCCAGTCGTTTTCGGTAAACGGGCGAGGGTAATCGGTCGGATGGCCCACGCCGATAGCGCCAAACGCCGAGGTTAACACCACCCGCTGCACGCCTGCGTCACGAGCGGCACGCAAAACGCGCAGGTTGCCGTCGATGGCTGGTTTCACCCAATCGGCCTCTTTGGTCTGGCCGCCAGAAGGGGTTGGCGAGGCGCCGTGCATCACGAAGCGACAGCCTGCAACGGCATCATCCCAGCCATCGTCCGCGGTCAGATCCGCCACCACGAATGACAGGTCAGCGCCAGGCTCAACGCCGCCTTGCTGTAAATTGCGGCGCACTTCCTCTTCACGCTCTGCGGAGCGTACGGTGGTACGTACCAGATATCCGTTATTGAGCAGGGCAATAATGCAGTGTTGAGCGATAAAACCGGTGCCGCCGGTCACTAAAACGCGTGCTTTACTCATGATGCAATTCTCTTTATGCGATGGGCTTGAGACATAGAGTAAGCAGCCGCAGGCGTATTGTGAATGCTTGATAGTCCGTCTAAGTTGCGCGATAGTACGGAAATGAATATTGATCCGTTTTCAGACATCCTCAAACTGACGCACGCCGAATCGCTGGTAACCGGTGGCTTTACCGCCGGTGGCCGCTGGGCGCTGCGTTTTCCTGCCCCGGATAAAATCAAATTCTTCGCCATTCTTCGCGGTCAGTGCTGGGTATTGCTGGAAGGTGAGCCGCAGCCAATTCTTTTCTCCACCGGTGACGTTGGCCTGTTAAGCGCTAAGCGGGCATTCGTGCTGGCGAGCGATCCGGAGGTTGCACCGATTGATGCCATGAGCGTTTTCTTTGGGCCAGGTAAACCCCATGCGCCAATTGGTGAAGGCAATGACGTTGAACACATTGGCGGCCATGTGCTGCTGAACCCGACCAGCGGCAAGCTGCTAACGCACGTACTGCCGCCGTGGATTCACGTTCCGGCGGACTCACCGCAGGCCACCTCGTTTCGCTGGCTGTTGGATCAACTGGTGCAGGAACGTCTTCAGCATCAGCCCGGTTCACAGCTGGTTTCAACGCAGCTGGCGCAACTGCTCTTCGTGCAAATTTTACGCGCCCACCTGCAAAATAACGACGCGTTACCCGCCGGTTGGTTGCGTGTCCTGGGCGATCGACGTTTGAGTCCGGCGTTACAATTGATGCACGGCGACCCGGCGCGAGCCTGGCATCTCGATGAACTGGCCAAAGCCTGCGCGATGTCGCGCACGATATTTGCTCAGCACTTCCGGGAAACTGCCGGCATGACGCCAATTGCCTATCTGACCCAATGGCGCATGCGGCTGGCAGAACAGGCGCTAAGCGAAGCGGGTGAGCAGGTGGCGGAAGTGGCCCAATCGCTCGGCTACGCCTCGGTTAGCGCGTTTAGCAACGCCTTTAAGCGGGAAACCGGTTTGTCGCCAAAAGCATGGCGACAAACGGCCATTAACGCGCCTGGAACATAATCGTGTCGCTGACGAAACTGCCGTCGGCGGCGATCTCAAAGTGCGCGCGCACCTCGTCGGAGACTTTATCCTGCAGGTAGCGAATAGCGCTGACAATATTCTCCGGGGTTTTCATACGAGCCACCCAGGATGAAAACTCCAGATGCAGCGTATCGCCGACCAGTTTATCAATCATCATCCCGCGTCCATTGACCATTGCCAGCCACTCCCCCTGGGAGTAGTTGCGGATGTGCGACGGGTCGCGCAACATCTCAATAGTTTGCAGCCAGACATCGAGCATCGGTTTACCCGGTGAGGCTATATCCATCATGATAAAACGACCACCGGGCTTCAGAACGCGACGGATTTCCATCAGCGCAGCCTGAATATCGTGCCAGTGGTGTGCGGAGTAGCGGCTAATCACAATGTCGAAACTATTGTCAGCAAACGGCAGCACTTCCGCAGGGCCTTGCGTGCAACGGATGTTCGACAGCTGACGCTTTTTTGCCTCTTGCTCGACAACCGCCAGCATCCCTTCGGATAAATCATAGGCGGTTACCTGGGCAACCAGCGGGGCGGCGGTAAAGCTGGCGTGCCCGGCGCCGCAGCCAACGTCCAGCAGATGCGCCTGCGCGTCATCGCTCAACCATTCGGCCAGACGACGTAAATCTGCGCCTTGAGCGTGGACATTACTCTGTAAATAGGCGGCGGCCTGGCCGCTAAACTGTGACTTTACCAATGCTTCATGATGGTTGCTCATACCGGTCTTCCTCTGTTGTTATGTTCTTGTTAAAACGGACTATACGCCCGGATTAATACGGGTACAATATTGCCACTTATACTGGTATATCGAGTTACTACCATGGACAACACAGGACTGAAAGGGCCTGAGGCGCTAGGGGCATTTTTACGCGTCAAACGGGAAAATACCTCGCCGGAAATGCTGGGCATCCCGGTGTTATCGCGGCGTAGAACCAAAGGACTGCGCCGGGAAGAGGTGGCGCAGATGAGCGGGATCAGCACCACCTGGTACACCTGGCTTGAGCAGGGGCGCGACATCACCGTTTCAGCGCAAACCCTGTCAGGGATTGCCTTCGCGCTTCAGCTTAAACCGGCGGAACGGGAGTACCTGTTTCTGCTCGCCCACAAAAGTGACCCGCTGGTTGAGCAGGTTCCGGCGGTAGAGCAGACGATTTTGTCCGCCGTCAACGCGGTATCTGAACCTTGCTATCTGTTGGATCTCACCTGGCAGGTACTCTCCTGGAATCCCGGCGCTGAGACGCTTTTTGCCGGGTGGTTGGGCGTAGATCCAGAGCCGAACATGATGCGCTTTATGTTCCTGAACCCGCTGGCGCGTGCGTTGGTCGACAACTGGGAGGTCCGCGCGCGCCGTATCGTCGCCGAATTGCGTTCCGACGCGATTCACTATCCTAACGACGCCACGCTTAATGCCTTTGTGCAGCAGATCAGCGATAACAGCAGCGATTTTCGTGAATTCTGGTCACAACAACAGGTGATCGTGCGGGAAGGGGGCGAACGTATTTTCCACCATGCGACGCGAGGGGATTTGACCTATCGTCAGCTCAGTTGGCAATTAGCGAGCAATCGGGCGCTGAAAATGATCATGCTGGTTCCTGAGTCGCGGTGATTTGCATTTAAACTACGATGAAATCGGTCCTTACTGGCCGTCAGAGCGTCGGCTAGTAGATGAAGGTTACCGTACTCTAGCGTTTCCATTTACAGAGATCCCGGCGCAGGCGATGAGCATCAATCTGGCGTGGCCGCTGGAAGGATTGCTGGGGTATATCTCTACGTGGTCGGCGGTAAAAAGGGCGCAAGCGTCCGGAAAATCGGCGCTGCTTGACGCATGTCGAAGGGCGTTTTTTGCTGTTTCACGTCAGTTGTCATGACGGGCATGGGCTGATTGGCGAGGGTACGCATCAGCGGGCGATGATTGACCCGGTGCGGTTTATGCAGCGGTTGATGGCAAGATAGAACGATGTTGCGGCCAGGGATTAACCTGGCCGCACTCATCCTGTGCTTAGGCGGTGAGCTGCTCAACCACTTCGGCGACGCTTGCCACTTTACGAATACCGCCAATCCCGGTTCCTAAAGAGACATAGCCTTCATCAGTATTGCCTTCCAGCATCCCCACGCGAAGGCCGCGCAGGCCGCCCATGGTCGTGGCAAGTTCTTCTTTACTGGCACCGGCTTTGTCCATCTCGACCAGCGTGGTGGTCAGCGTTCCCGGCAGCGAACGGTAGTAGTCTGGTACGGTGCGGAACAGGCTCAGGTCCAGGCCGTTGGCGGCGACTATTTTATCCTTCAACGATGCTGGGACGCGGCTCTCCTCGGTGCTGATAAAGACCGAGCCGGCAAAAACGCCTTCTGCACCCAGCGCATGCGCCGCGCGAGCCGTACGTTTATCGACGATCCCTCCGGCCGCCAGCACCGGTACATTTTCCACCGCGTCGGCAATCAAAGGCACGATAGAAAACGTCCCCAGAATAGTGCCAGGCAAAGTACCACCTTCATCAAATCCCGTCGCCACGATAATGTCCGCGCCGGCACGTTCCGCCGCTCGGGTGTTTTCCGGGGTAGGGTTGATATCACGATAAATAATGGTAATGCCCGCCGCTTTTAGCTCGTCAAACAGCGCCGGAATAATCGTGCCATCGCCGTATCCGGTATAGACCACCGCTTTCACCGCTTCTTCTTTGATAACCGGCAGAATCGCAGGCGTCCAGATGTCGTTTTCCGCGGTTGGGATCAGGTTCACGCCAAACGGTTTGTCGGTCAGTTTTTTGGTTTTACGGATCTCTTCACGCATTTTCTCCGCTGTGGCTTCCGGGGTTGAAACAGCGGTTTCGGCGGTTAACCCAGCGTTGGGCCCTAGCACGCCAAGGCCTCCGGCATTGCTGACCGCCGCCACCAGGCGAGCATCGGTCAACCAGGAGAGCGGGCCCTGAATCACCGGTTTTTCAATGCCGAGAATTTCGCAGATACGGTTATTTTTCATGATCTTATTTCCTTGTTGCAGCGCGGATGTGCTGGAATGCGTGCAGTGTAGGCGTGTTTATTATTCTGAAAAATAGTGAAAATTGTGCATCACTATTATTAAATAGATAACAATCAATGCCTCATCCGGGATGTCTGTCGCCATGCAAATAAATCTGTTTGAAAACATTAAAATTTTTATTGAGATCGTCGATGCGGGTAGCTTCAGCCAGGCTGCCGAAAACCTGCAGATTCACCGTCCAGCGGTGACTAAAGCTGTTCAGCAGCTGGAAAAAGAGAGTGGGGTGCGGCTATTGCAGCGCACGACCCGGCGTATCTATCTGACGCCGGAAGGGGAAGAATTTTACCGTCGTAGTAAGCCACTGCTGGCACAGGCCGGCGATCTGCTGGAGTCATTTTCACCTGACCGTCCGCTGCACGGCCAGCTGCGTGTGGATATGCCTATCGCCTTCGCTCGCCTGGTAGTAGTGCCGAATTTGCCTTCCTTGTATGCCGCACATCCGAATCTTGAGCTTATTCTCAGCAGTTCCGACATGCGGCGGGACATGTTGCGCGATGGGCTAGACTGCGTATTGCGAATGGGTGACCTGGATGATGGTGATTATGTTGCGCGCTCCCTCGGCAATATCAAAATGACAACCTGCGCCAGCCCTGAATACCTTGCCCGCCACGGCACGCCGCAAACCCTGGACGACCTTCGGGTACACCACCAGGGCGTTAATTGGATCAACAGCAGCAGCCGGCAGGTGATGCCCTGGCGTTTTGAATCGGCGATGGGCGTGGAGGAGATCTCGCTACCGGGCAAGCTTATCCTCGATAATTCCGAGGTATACATTGCCGCCGGACTGGCGGGTTTAGGGTTATTACAGGGGATGAATTTCTTTTTGCAGCCCTATATCGACAGCGGCCAGTTGGTTGAAGTGTTGCCTCATTTCCCATGCCCGCGGAGACGATTATCGCTGATGTATCCGCACCGCCATTTGTCGCACAAGGTTCGCGTGTTTGCTGCGTGGGTGGATAGCCTGCTGGATGATTTACGCTAACGCGACATTCACATTTCGTTCCCCATCGAAGTATCAAGACGGCAGCACGCTATAGTGGGCTCATTCCACCGAAAGGAGACCACGATGATTGCCGTACTTTTTGAAGCTCATGCCGTTGCCGAAAGGCAAGCACGCTACCTTGAACTCGCCGCTGAACTTCGTCATGAACTCGAAAAAATCGAGGGATTTATCGACATTGAACGCTTTCAGAGCCTGAGCACCGAGGGCAAAATTCTATCGCTTTCCTGGTGGGAAAACGAAGATGCGGTTCTTGCCTGGAAACGCAACGTTCTGCATCAGGCTGCGCAGCGTGAAGGGCGGGAAACGATCTTTGCCAGCTACCGTATTCGGGTGGTTCAGGTAATTCGCGAGTAAGCAGATCGAGCAAAACGAGCTGCGGATTGTCAGCCTGGATGTGCCCACCTCATGGCAGGCGCTGTCAGATAAAGGCTGACCCAGTCACCCGCGCCGTGATGACCGCCATCAATAACATGCTTATCGACCTGATGGCCGCGATGTCGCATAAGGACTGGCTGAGCCGCCGCCAGCGACAGAAGCAGGGAATTGAGCGGGCACATACAATGCGTAAATACCGGGGAAAACAGGCCGATCAGGAACGGCATCAGAAAGTCCTGTACTACCGGCAGTTCAGGAAGCTGAGCATCCGTGAAACGGCAGATGCGACAGGGTACTGCCCCTCCCAGATATGCCGAATTCAGGCACTGTACCGGCAACCAGAAGCCGAAGATTTTGGTTAAGTTGTGATTATTGTATGATGCCGGTGAGTATAACCGCTTATATATTGAGGGATTAATGATGGCAAGAGCACTGGCCTGTCTTGGTGATAAAACGAGTTACGGAGACATCATTTCAGCGACTGCGTCCTGGTTTGAAGGAAGTAAAGCAATAGCCCGGACCGGCGACAAGGCATCATGCAGCAAATGTAACGGGTATTTTGAAATTCTGGCCTCCGCGCAGGACTGGGCAGAAGAAGGCAAAGCGTATGCGGCCACAGGTGACAGAGTGCTGTGCCGTTGCCCAGATCACTATGTGTACGGTTCAGCCACGCAGACTACCAGCACAGGCACCGGCTCTCTGACCTCCCGCAATACCCTTCAGTCGCCTGTCCCGGCGCAGCAGGCACAGGATTCCGGCGCCCGGAACTGTATTCGCTTTCAGTGCGCCGGTGACGATGGCCAGCTAATGGCTGGTTGCCGCTACACTCTGATATTCCCGGACGGACGTTCTGAAGCTGCTGTTACCGATGAACACGGGGTTACCGGATGGCATTATGCTGAATCCGCAGAAAATATTAACCTGCATATATTAATGGATTAATTATGGCTGTTTACCATCTCAGTACCCGTATTAACTCTAATGTTCCGGCTGATTCTTTGCTGTATGACCTGTGTATTTATCGCATGGACTCCAGCAGGCATAAATCCCCCCTGGTGGATGTGAAGCTACAGCCGTTTCTGAGCAATTATGAAACACAGAGTCACATGACCAGAAATACAAATGAGTCACTCTCGACCATTTATATTATGGAAATGAAGCTTTATCGAAAAACCATGTTGCATACGCACTGTGTAACGCCTGTTCCGTTCACTAAGATGTACACGCTGGAAGAATTTGCGTCAGGTAAAGCCTGGTCTCCGGTGAAACGTGAAAACCCCTGTTCGCTCACATCACCGGACAATGATGAATAAACCCCTCAGCCGTTCCTCGGCGCAGAATGACGCCGAGGTGCTTGAAACCGCCATGTCAGAAGTGGCCGCTGCGATTGCTGACCCTTCGCGGGTTAGTATGCTGTGTGCCCTGATGGATGGCAGAGCCTGGACCGCGACGGAATTGAGCGCGGTGGCCAACGTTGCGCCATCCACTGCCAGTGCGCATCTGGCAAAGTTAGTACAGGGGCGACTGATCGGCTGTTTGTCGCAGGGACGACACCGCTATTATCGACTGGCGGGCAGCGAGGTCGCTACGTTACTGGAGACGCTGATGGGCGTTTCCATGCGTGCACAGCCGACGATGAAAATCAGCACGCCGGTACATTTGCGTAAGGCGCGTACCTGTTACGATCACCTGGCCGGTGAGGTTGCCGTGAGTCTTTACGCCTTTATGCAGGAACAAGGTTGGTTTACCTCAGAGGGAACCGCGCTTTCACCCGTGGGACTTGCTGGCTTTCAACAGATTGGCGCGACGTTAAAAACCCAAACCCGGCGAAAAACCGCCTGCGCCTGTCTCGACTGGAGCGAACGTCGCCCGCATCTGGGCGGCAATGCCGGCGCCGCGCTGCTGACCGCTTTTGAATCTCATGGCTGGGTTGAGCGTATTGAAGGTTATCGGGAAGTCCGTTTTACCCGCGAGGGAAGAAGGGCGCTGGCGCGAATTTTTGCGGTTCACGATATTTAACCTGGATAGTGATACCGGAAACCCGGTATCACGTTTGCCTTCAGTTGGTTCGCTGCGCCACCATAAAGAGACGCGGGAAGGCCAGCAGTATTTTTCCGTCGGCTTGCTGCGGGTAAGACTCCTGCAGACGTTGGTGATAACGCGCGAGATACTGCTGCTTTTCTTGCTCATCCAGATCCTGTATCCACGGTCGCAGCCCGGTCGCGCTGACCCAATCAATAATCGCCTGATGTGAATCCATCTTGTGGTAATAGGTCGTACGCCAGATATCGGCTTCACAACCGGCATGACTGAGGATGTCGTAATAAGCATGCACGCTGGGTAGCGGGTCGCGTCCACGATTCGGATGCCCTTGTTCCTGAGCGACTTCACGCATCAATACGTGGGAAGGTTCATCCCAGTTATAAGGCATCTGAATAGCAAGAAATCCTTTATCTTTCAGCAGACTAACGAGGTATGGAAGCAACGTATCATGACCGGAAATCCACTGGAGCGAAGCGTTGGCATAAATCAGATCGGGGGGCGTTTGCGGCTGGAAATGGCGGATATCGTCTTCAATAAAATGACAGCCTGGCAATAGCTTTCGTGCCTCCTCAAGCATCGATGGCGACGAATCAATCCCGGTGATGTTGGCGTTTGGCCAGCGGTGATGTAATAACGCAGTGCTGTTGCCTGGTCCACAGCCAAGATCGATTGCGGAAACAACATCATTCAGTTGAACGCGAGCCAGCAGTTCAGCAGCAGGTCTTGAGCGTTCTGCGCCAAACTGTAGATACAGCGTTGGGTTCCAGTCAGACATCATCAATTTCCTTAGCGGCGTTGTAGGGCTTGGTGTTTCTGGGATATGTTCTTAACGTGTTAATAAGGAAATATCCCATGAAAATACGCTTTCCGTCCAGGTTAGTTTCTGGTGATACCATCGCGATCACCGCGCCATCGTCCGGTGTGCCCGCACATCTGCATCCACGGTTAGATCTTACCATTGCTGCAATCCGGGCTAAGGGATTTAGGGTGATCGAGGGGCACTGTCTACGTCAATAAGAGTGCCGATAAGCACCAGCGGGCTGCCGAATTAATGAGGCACCGTGTGAATTAACGCGGGCGCTATACAGTTTACGTTTGCAGGGCTGGTTTAAAAATATCAGCGGTATCATGGTTGGCAGAGCTAGCGATGCCAATCAACAAAATTATCTCGACGCGCTGCAATCCGCATTGGGGGATGTGAACATCCCGGTGCTGTACGATGTTGATATCGGACACGTACCGCCGCAGATGTCGTTAGTGAATGGTGCGATGGCATGGGTAACGTTTAGCGATAACGGCGGATTGGTAAAACAGCAGCTGTAGGTTGAGTTTTTCGGTGAAGCTGCGGTTGTGAGGCTAAAATAAGCCGGATTTCGAGTAACACAATCACAGCCGCAGAATGTTGGATTTGGCCTGATTCTACGTTAGTACGCATAATGTATATTATGTTAAATTGCATTCATGGTTTCATGAACCAAGATGGTTCGCATAAAATCATAGTGTAAGCACCTCCCACATCGTTTGTTTGCTGACATGATGTTTAAGTGCTGCTTCGTCTACGTAAAATAACCGTAAGGCCACAAATATGACCCCTACCTTACAAGGTTCTCTTGTAACGCTCCGTCCTCTACTTAAAACTGATGCACAGCTTTTGATTGATGCGGCTGAAGATGGTGAACTTTGGTCCCTGCCATTTACGGTAGTCCCGTCTGCTGACACCGCTGATTCGTACATTCAGAAAGCCCTGAAGGGGCAAGCCGAAGGCACTGTCATGCCGTTTGCTGTAACGCTCTCATCCGACCAACGTGTCATTGGGTCAACGCGTTTATGGAAGATTGATCGCGAAAACCGAAAACTCGAAATTGGTCATACCTGGTATTCGCAAAGCTGGCAAAAAACCGCTGCAAATACCGAGAGTAAACTGTTACTGCTGCGATACGCCTTTGAGCAACTTAAGTGTGTTCGCGTTCAGTTTACGACTGATGTATTGAATGAACGTTCTCAGGCAGCCATTCTCCGTATTGGCGCGATCCAGGAAAGTATCATCAGAAATGAACGAATTATGCCCGATGGTCGAAAACGTACTTCCATACGGTACAGCATAATTGATGATGAATGGCCGCAGGTTCAGAGCAATCTTGAGCGCCGCCTCTCCGGTTACAGCCAAGAGAAATGAGGTCCGCTGTAAGCGAGGAACGGACATTGTGCTTAAATAATGATGACATCTTGCAGGATGGGTTTTCAATGATTGAAAGATAACGACTAATTCAGGTGACGTAAATGTGTAGCTATCCCCCACTTTAGGCCGACACATTTTCCATTAATCAGGTCGATAACAGAATAACTTGCATTGGGGTGAGCATAACGAGGGAAACTATTGACAGTCCCTTCTTTAAGAATTGCCAGAATGCCCTGGCTGACATGCCCGTGAGACACAATACATATTGTTTGTTGATGTGATGAGGTATCTTCCAGGTTTTGTAAAAAACGCATAACTCGCTGAGAAGCATGCGCCAGTGATTCCCCCCCAGGTGGACAATACTCTGCATCCAGCCTGAATAACGAATTTGCATCGTTCGGATGTTTTTGTCTGAGTAGTTCTAACGGCATACCTTCAAACTGACCAAAGGCCTGCTCTTTAAGGGCCGGTTCAGCCGTCAGTGAACAGCGAAAGTGTTCAGCCAGGCTTTGCCCCATTTGCCAGGCACGTCCAAGCGGAGAAGCGTAAACATGCTCTATTTGATACTCACCTGCACTAAACGCTGCCAGTAGGACGGATGTTTCACGCAAACCCCGACAGGTCAAGGAGCTATCGCTGTGCCCCTGAATAATTCCTTCCAAATTCCACTCTGTTTCTGCGTGTCGAACAAGTATCAATTTCATCGTTAGCGGGCCATGCTCGTTGTTGAACAAAATGCCCCAACTACGCGATGTCAAACACACACACAGTTGAAGCAGCGGAAGGCTTTCCTGTTTTGGAAATAATATTGCGGATCGTCGCAGCGACCTTAACGCATATCGGCAATTTCAGATCAAACATTCCCACAGGAGAAATGATTCGACGTTTTGCCGATAGGCAACGTACCAACGGCGGATGATTCTGGTCAACTCCCCTCGCCTACTTAACGGCGAATTCAATATTCTTTAGCTGTGCCCCTGGTTAACCTGAAAATGATTATTCCAGATTATTGAATTCTGAAAGCAAAACTAATCCACATACAATGATAAACACGCGTTTTATACTTTCCTCATTCTGATGACGAAAGAGATATCAAAATGACTAACGTATTGATTTTGGGAGCCGCGGGTTCCCTGGCGCGGGTGGCAACACGCTATCTGCTGGACAACAGCGATGCTCATCTCACCCTGTACTTACGCAACGCCAAACGCTTAAACAATCCTGCCCCCTCTCGAGTGACGATCGTTGATGGCGATGTGCTCAACGCGGAACAACTAACAACCGCCATGCAAGGCCAGGATGTGGTTTATGCCAATCTATCTGGAAATATGAAGCACCAGGCGCAATGTATCGTTCAGGCGATGACATCAACCGGAATTAACAGACTGATTTTTATTACCTCAATGGGTATTTACGATGAAATTCCAGGTGAAAATCACGGTAGCGTATTAACCCCGTACCGAGAATCCGCCGCCGTTATTGAAGCATCCGAGCTGGACTATACGTTGATCCGCCCCGCCTGGTTTACTAACGGAAGTGAAGTGGATTATGAATTAACGCATAAAGGAGAGTGTTTCTCTGGTAGCAACGTTTCCCGATTGAGTATTGCCGATTTAATTAATCGACTGGTGACGACTTCAGGACTCTATTCACGGGAAAGTTTGGGCATTGCCCGCGTTTAGAATGACTTAAACACAAAACCCATTAAGGTATTAATAAATGACAAATCATGAGATCGCCCAGCGTATTGCACTCCGGGAACTGGTTGATACTTTTTCTAACCTTGCTGATGAGAAAAATGTTGCTGCACAAATTCCATTATTTACCGCTGATGCCCATATTAATGTGGTGATGGAGGGTAAAGAAGTTTTTGATTTAAAAGGGCATCCGCAAATTCTTGAAGCCTTTAGCGGTTACCTGGCACAATTCTCAGTGGTTTATCATCAAAATGGTCAGCAAACCGTCACGATTAATGAAAATTCAGCGAGTGGCATTGCTTATTGTCAGGTGACGTTGATCAAAGAGGACAATGGTCAAAGAATCAAACAAACCAGCGGCGTTCGTTATCACGACCGCTATGTTTTCCAGAATGGAAAATGGTTTATTGCCGAACGTCTTTCTAATTTTATGTGGACAGATATACATCCAATGTAATTAACAGAGAACCTCTGGCGGCATCCCCAGCCGCCAGAGCATGAATGACATCAGGCCGTTTTTTCCAGCACCACCACACACTGGCCCGCTCGCACCGAAGAACCCGGCTGAACGCGTACCTGGCTAACCACGCCGTCCTGCGAGGCTAGCAACGGGATCTCCATTTTCATCGACTCCAGGATCACCAGTACGTCCCCTTCACGTACGGCTTTACCGACCTCAACGTTAACCTGCCACAGGTTGCCTGATATCGGGCTGTCGATACCCGCCTGCCCTGGCCGCAACGGTGCATCATCGCCCTCATCCACCACCACGTCGCTGCTGTCGAAATGGGCCTGGCCGTTGGCAATCCAGCGCTCGCGCTCGGCGTCAAATGCCCCCTGTTGATGGGCGCGGAATGCATCAATGCCAGGCGCTTCATCCGCGAGGAACTGTTGGTAGTCGGCCAGATTCAGCGTGGTATGTTCGATACGCAGCGGATAGCGCCCCAGCGGAAAATCACGGCGAATGGTCAGCAGTTCATCGGCGGAGACCGGGTAGAAACGAATCTGGTCAAAGAAGCGCAACAGCCACGGCTTACCGCCAAAATCGTCAACCGCGTGATAGCGATTCCACATCTGCAGCGTACGCCCAACGAACTGATAGCCGCCCGGCCCTTCCATGCCATAAACGCAGAGATAGGCCCCACCAATTCCTACCGAGTTTTCCGCCGTCCAGGTTCGGGCCGGGTTGTACTTGGTGGTGACCAGACGATGGCGCGGGTCGAGCGGTGTCGCGACCGGCGCACCAAGATAGACATCCCCTAACCCCATTACCAGATAGCTGGCGTCGAAAACCGTCTTATACACTTCATCAATATTCGCCAGATCGTTGATACGACGAATAAACTCCAGATTGCTCGGACACCATGGCGCATCGCGGCGCACGGTGGTCATGTATTTGTCGATGGCTTTCTGACATGCCGGGTCGTCCCAGGAGAGCGGCAGCCAGACAATACGCGACGGCACCGCCAGCGACGCCTGCTCGCAAACCCCTTGCCATACCCCGGAGATTATCTCCAGAAGGGTTCCCAGACTTAGCGTTTCCGGCTGATAGTGAATTTGCAGCGAGCGGATCCCCGGCGTGAGATCGACGATCCCGCACAGTGATTTTTCCTCCAGCGCCTGCATCAACGCATGCCCGCGAAAACGCAGTACCAGATCCAGCTCCGGCTCGCCAATCTCCAGCAACAGATGGGTATCACCGGAGAGTCGCGCTACCAGGCGCTTGTCTGCGCGCCCTTGTTCCAGCACCACCGGTGACTCAAAGTGAACGGGTTCCCAGACAATCTGCTGCGGTTCGAGGCTGGCGATCTCTGCTTTCTGAGCCTGCGCCAGACTGCGCGCGGTGGCGATATCAACCGGCACAAAACGGATTTTATCCCCGGCTTTCACCTGCCCGACTGCCGGTAAATCGGCCTCGATAATGGTCACCGGGCAGACAAATCCGCCCAGACTTGGGCCATCCGGCCCCAGGATCACCGGCATATCCCCGGTGAAATCGACCGCGCCAATGGCATATGGGTTGTCGTGAATGTTTGACGGATGCAGACCCGCCTCGCCGCCGCTCTCACGGACCCACTCCGGCTTCGGCCCGATCAGGCGCACACCGGTCCGGCTGGAGTTAAAATGCACTTCCCATTCGGTGGCGAAAAAGGTCGCCATATAGCCCGGCGTGAAATATTCCGGCGCGCCGTGTGGGCCGTAGATCACCCGCAGTTCGCGTACGGCACCCAGCGTAGTGCGCAGGGCATAAGGCAGTTCGTTCTCCTGAACCGGTTCCGTTAACGGCGCAATATGCAGCACGTCACCGGTGCGCAGCGCCCGTCCAGCGTGGCCGCCGAACTGCCCGAGGGTGAAAGTGCTCTTGCTGCCCAAATAATCCGGCACGTTGAATCCGCCGCGTAGGCAGAGGTAGCTGCGCACCCCCTGATTGCTGATTTCGCCCATGCGTAGCGTCATGCCTGCCCGCACGGTGAAAACACGATTATTCACCAGTGGCTCATTATCCAATGTCAGCGCAATCTCTGCCCCGGTGACTACCAGTTGTGCATCGCAGTTAAATTTGAGCATCGGGCCGCTGAGGGTGATTTCCAGCGCGGCGGCACTTTCATCATTGCCTAACAGGCGGTTGCCTAACCGCAGCGCTCGACTGTCCATCGGGCCAGAGGGCGGAACGCCTACCGCCCAGTATCCTGTCCGCCCAGGATAATCCTGCACCGTAGTCTGCGTACCCGCGTTAAGCACTTCCAGCGTAAAGGCCTGATAATTTAGCCCTTCCAGGCAGCGGGTCCAGGGTTCACCGCAAGCAAATGGCGTGAAGGTTAAAATCTGCTGCAGATAGCTGCGGTTGGTTTCTACGCCGTAAAGACGGGTTTCTCCCAGCGCGGAATGTAACGCCTGAACGGCGGCTTCGCGCGTCGGTTGCCAGGCGATGATTTTCGCCAGCATCGGGTCAAAAAATGGCGGGATATCGCAGCCGGACTCCACCCAGCTGTCAATGCGCAGCGTGCGGCGATCGTTTGCCGGAAAAGCCACTTCGGTAAGCAGCCCCGGAGACGGCTGAAACTGGCGACCGGGATCTTCAGCATAAACGCGGGCCTGAATAGCATGACCATTCGGTTTGAGGGTTTGATTTAATTCCGCCAACGGAGGTAACGTCCCCGCCGCCAGTTCAATCATCCAGCGCACCAGATCGACGCCCCATACCTGTTCGGTTACGCCGTGCTCAACCTGCAAACGGGTGTTCACTTCCAGGAAGTAAAACCGTTCGGCGTGGCTGTCGTAAACAAATTCAACGGTACCCGCGCTGCGGTAGTTGACCGCTTTACCCAGCTTAATCGCCGCCTCACACAACGCATTTTCCATGCCGGCAGGCAGGTTTGGCGCGGGGGTCTCTTCCAGTACCTTCTGGTTACGGCGCTGCACCGAGCAGTCGCGCACGCCGAGGGCAATCACTTCACCTCTGCCGTCGCCAAACAGCTGTACTTCAAGATGTCGCGCCCGCTCGATGTATTTCTCGATAAACACACCCGCGTCGCTAAAGTTATTTTTCCCCAGCCGCACCACCGCGTCGAACGCGTCGTTGAGCTCTTCTGGGCTATAGCAGACGCGCATCCCGATACCGCCGCCGCCCGCCGTGCTTTTCAGCATTACCGGATAGCCGACGCGCTCAGCGGCGTGCAGCGCTTCCGCCACATCAGCAAGGAGTTCAGTACCCTCCAGCATCGGCACGCCGTGCTGCTTAGCCAGCGCACGAGCGGTATGTTTCAGCCCAAACAGGCGCAGCTGTTCCGGCGTGGGGCCGACAAAGGCTATTCCAGCCGCTTCACAGGCCTCCGCAAAAGCTGCGTTTTCCGATAAAAAACCATAACCAGGGTGAATAGCCTGAGCGCCACTGGCCTGCGCGGCGGCAATCAATTTATCAATCACCAGATAGGTATTGGCCGCCGGGCCCTCGCCCAGACTCAGGGCTTCATCCGCTTCACGGATATGCAGGCTGCTGATATCAGCCTCAGAATAGACCGCCACGCCGCGCAGATGCATGGCGCGCAGGGTACGCAGGATGCGGCAGGCTATCGCCCCACGGTTCGCAATCAGGAGTGTCGTCAACATAGGTCAGACTCAATCGTGGCGGGTCGTCCCGCCGGAATTCGGCTCACCCATGGTCGTCCACGGGGGCAAAAGCGTTTACGGCAGGAGGCGTCCGGCACGGACTTCAAACAGGCGATAAATCGCCTGACGCAGGCGTTGCCAGCGAGTTGGCGTTAGTTCCATATCAGCACCTCGGCAGGCGTTGGGTTCCAACCGTTGCAGGGGTTGTTCAACTGTGGGCAGTTGGAGATGAGCACAATGACGTTGCACTCGGCGCGCAACTCCACGTATTTACCCGGCGCGGAAATCCCATCTTCAAAGGTCAGCCCGCCCTGCGGGGTCACCGGGACGTTCATAAAGAAGTTGATATTCGCGCCAATATCGCGCTTTTGCAGACGGCCGTCGTGCAGGCAGGCGCAGAGGAAGTTATCCCGGCAGCTATGCATGTGCCGTTTGTCGAGGGCATAACGTACGGTATTACTCTCCTGTGCACAGGCGCCGCCGAGGGTATCGTGACGCCCGCAGGTGTCGGCGACGATGGTCAGCAGCGGGTTGCCAAGGTTCGAGTACAGCACGCTGCCGTTGGTGAGATAGGCATTGTTCTGGCGACGCAGCGTACGCTGGGCATCGTAGCGTTCGCGCGGTTTATCCGCGTTATAGAACAGCGTATCTACCGCTTGATTGCCTTCCAGATCGAGCAGACGCAGCGTTTGCCCTTTCTTCACTTCAAACAGGTAAGGTTCACCCGCCGGGATCACGTGGCGGAAGCTGGCGTGCTGGGCTTGTTTTTCGCTGGCTACGGTCATCTTATGGCTCCTTAGAGGGCAAAAAGTTGGGTGTTGGTGAGGGCGCGTTCGTTTTCCGGTCGCGTCAGCAACGCATTCATCGCAGCATCTTCATCTTCAGCTTGTCTCCAGCTCAGCTCCACTGGGCGCGGTGCATACTCGCGGGACGGGTCCATTGGGTGCGGCAACGCGGTCATCACTATCAGCGTGTCCATGGGCGCGAACAGTTCGACGTAACTTCCCGGCTGCGAATGGCCGCTGTGGAAGCTGAACTGCCCGTGGTCATCCACGGTGACCTTGCTGAAGAAGTTGACCACCATCAGCAGATCCTCAAGGTTGAGATCCCACTTGCCCATCTCGACCAGCAGATTGTCAGTACCGTTACGGTAGAAACCATTTCGCAACTCCTGGTAGCGCCCCTGCCCGTATTTTTCCGCCACTTCCTGTGCGTTCAATACGCCGCCAAACGGGTCGTGCCAGCCGCTGGTATCGGCAGCGATCCCGGCCAGCACGCGGCCCATGTCGGAGTAAAAACAGTGCCCGGCGGTGAGGCGCGCCGTGTGTTGGCCTTTCAGCGTATCGGGCAGATTCAGACGCTCGCTTTTGTGGTGCGGGTTAAGCATTAACAGGCTGACGTTTGCCCCGCCTTCCATGTCCGTCATACGCAGAATCTGCCCGCGCTTGAGCACAAAAGAAAGATGCCCGCCGCCCGGCAGAATCTCTTTGCGCAATGGTGTGTTAGTTTTCATAGGGTTAACCTTTTAATGCATAAACGTTGTCGGGAGCCGTTCCGCTCAGCGCGGAGAGCCGCGTCTCGTTGAGCGGAATGTCATAGGTAATGCGCGCACCAAAGGCATTCGGTGCCTGTGGGTCGATGCGCACTTTGTCGAACACCAGTAAACGGGTACCGAGGTTGAAGCCTTCTGAAAGATCGTGCGTCACCATAAACACGGTCATCCGGGTTTCACTCCACAGTTGCAGCAGCAGCGCATGCATGTCTTTGCGGATGCCTGGGTCGAGTGCGCCAAAGGGTTCATCAAGCAGCAGCACGCGGGGTTGCATAATGAATGCCTGAGCGATGGCTAAACGCTGCTGCATGCCGCCGGAAAGCTGCGCCGGATATTTATCCAGCGCATGGCTGAGCCCCACTTTTTCCAGCATCTCCGCCGCCCGTTCGCGCGCCGCGCGTTTTTTGGCGCCAAACAGTCGCCCGAACAGCGGCGATTGCGGCAGTTCGAGGCCAATGGTGACGTTATCCAGCACGCTGAGGTGCGGAAAAACGGAGTAACGCTGGAACACCACGCCGCGGCTGCTATCCGGCTCGGCGCTCAGCGGTTTGCCATCCAGGGTAATCGTTCCACGGCTTGGCGCTTCCTGGCCGAGCAGCAGGCGCAGAAAAGTCGATTTTCCGCAGCCGGATGCCCCAACCATCGAGCAGAACTCGCCCGCTTTGACCTGCAAGTTCAGACGCTCCAGCACGACGTGGTCGCCATACTCCTGCCAGATATTGTTGATAGTGATAAAACTCATGCCTTCCCTCCTTCCGCCCAGGGAAAACAGGTTTTATGTAACTGACGCAGCCCCAGATCCATCAGCCATGCCAGCAGCGTGATCCACAGGACATAAGGAATAATCACGTCCATAGCCATATAGCGACGGACGAGGAAAATGCGGTAACCCAGCCCGGCAGTGGACGAAATCGCTTCGGCCGAAATCAGGAATAACCATGCCGATCCCAACAGCAGGCGCAGCGAGGTCAGCAGCCGGGATAACAGCTGTGGCAGCACCACGCGCAGGACCAGCGTCCAGCTGTTGGCACCTAGCGTTTGGGCTTTAATCAGGATCTCCGGCGGGATTTCGCAGGCGCGATGCTCCAGATCGCGCGCCAGCATCGGTGTGATGCCAATAACAATCAGCATCACTTTCGACAGTTCATCCAGTCCGAAAACGATAAACAGCACCGGCAATATCGCCAGCGGCGGGATCATCGACAGTACCGTCATCAACGGTGACAGCGACGCGCGCCACAGCGGGAACACGCCGGAAGTCACGCCAATACACAGGCCCAGCAGTGAAGCAATCGCCAGCCCGACCAGCAGACGCGCCAGGCTGACCAGGGTATCGACCCAAAACAGATACTCGCCGCTGCGTTTATCCGGGGTAAACGCCATCCGCGATAGCGCGTCCAGCATCTGCTGTAGACCTGGCAGAAGCTTGTCCTGTGGGTTCGCTTCCAGCCGCACTGCGGAGCCGAAAAAGTAGGCCGCAAGCAGCAGGAAGAAAGGCAACATGACCAGCATCAGCCGTAGGCCAGAAGTGGGATGACGATTAATTTGTCGCATCGAAGTTCCGTCCGTTATCACAGCGTGCCGGCAGCGGCCATTTTCACGAAGCTGTCGTCAAAGCGCAGTTTGACGTTATGGGCATCGCCCTGGGTCACGTTGCCCGGGAAGTTCATGCCGATAAAATCAGCGCTCTGCGCCCCATCGCCCAGTAGCCCTTTATCGAAGGAGAACGCGGCCACCCGCTGCATGGTTTTCGCCAGCTCAGGGGAGCTGATAAAGGCAATGTTGTCCTGTGGGGTATAGAACAGATGGGTGGTTTTGAGCTGCGCCTGGTAGCCAGCCAGATCGGTACCGGAAGCGGCGGCCATCGCATTTAGCGCGTTAGCATCCTGGGCTTTCATCAGCCCCATCATCTCGTACCATGCGCCGGTCAACGCTTTGCCCAGCGCCGGGTTGTCCTTCAGGGGTTCACTGTTAACCACCATCATGTCGATAAGCTCACCCGGTACCTGCGAAGAGTTGAATACTTCGGTGGTTTTTGGCGTGCCTTTGATGACGGAAAGCTGCGGATTCCAGGCCACTGCGGCCTGTACGCCGGAGGTACCGAACGCCGAGACGATATCAGCATCCGAGGTGTTCACCACGGTGACGTCTTTCTCTACCAACCCAGCTTTTTCCAGGCCACGGACCAGCAAATAGTGAGAAACGGAGAGTTCTGGCAGATAGACCTTCATCCCTTTGAGGTCTTTGAGGGTTTTGCCCTCGCCCTTCATTACTACCCCGTCGTTGCCTTCCGAGTAGCTACCGAGGATCAGTGCGGTGGAATCCACCCCGCCCGCTGCCGGAATGGTGAGCGCATCCATGTTGGTCATGGTGCAGCCGTCGAACTGTCCTGCGGTGTACTGATTGATGGATTCGATGTAGTCGTTGAGCTGGACAACGTTGATTTTGATGCCGTACTTGTCGGCCCATTTATCGATGATTTTGCTACTGCTGATGGTGCCCCAGGGCATCCACCCGGCGTAAATGGTCCAGCAGACGTTGAACTCTTTTTTCACGGCAGCAAAGGTGGGGAGACTGACCAACATTGCCAGCGACAGTACAAGAGAGCGGAGTAATGGCGTTTTTTTCATGCTTGACCTCTGAGTGGCACAAAATTAGGGGGCAGCGCGACACCGACTGGTGCTGCTGTCTCCCGGGCTTTTGTCCCGCCGTGTAACCTCTCAGAGGTCGCCCGCTCTTGGACCAGTCATTCACCGAAGTGAACCGGAACCCTAGCCAGCTATTGGTCAAATTGTGTGTGCTGCCCTTTCAGGTTTATCTAAGCAAGGGGTATGCCAGGTTTAAAATATATTATTTATTATAGAGTTAGTGATTATCGGCGATGCTGGTTCACTATTTTGGGGAGGTTTTGTGGGGCGAGTGCACTGCGGTGGTGCCTGGAGGATATTATACAGAATGATAATAACCCCCCGGCACGCGAACGAACGGAGAGAACCGGTCAATAATCGCCTAACACGCAGCCATTCCCCTCTACCTTCAGTTGCAGGCGATGCTGCTCGCGCGGTGCACCTGAACCCACACGGGCATAGCGCGCTGTGCCGCGCCTCGTCCCTTCGAGCGTCAGGAATACCAGGCAGCAAAGTGCCAGCACGCCCGCCAGCATATTTGCCGCCGTGCCGCTAAACGTCGACTGGAACTGATCGTAAATGGCGGTGGTAAAGGTATCAAAACGGATCATCGCATACAGGCCATATTCCGCCAGCAGATGCAGGGTGACCAGCAAGGCCCCGCCCCAGATAGCCAGTTTCAGCTGGGGCAGAACGATACGGAAGAAAGCGGCCAAGGGCGGCGTGCCTAACGATGCGGCAACATCTTCCAGCGTCGGATCAAGGCGGCGCATTACCGCAGAGACCGGGAGATAAATAAAGGGGTAATAGGCCAGCACCGAGAGAAAGACCCTGGCGCACAAGCCATGAATGGACAGCACCGCACTGACCCAGGCGTAGCTCTGCACAAAAGCTGGGGTCGCCAGCGGCGTGACGGCCAGAACTGACCAGATACGGCGCCCGGCCAGGAAGGTTCGTTCCGTGAGCCAGGCAAGCATTACCCCTACCAGCACACAGAGAGGAACGGAAATTATCACCAACAGCAGCGTATTGCTGAGCAGTTCAGCAACAGCCCCTCCCAGATATGCCGAATTCAGGCACTGTACCGGCAACCAGAAGCCGAAGATTTTGGTTAAGTTGTGATTATTGTATGATGCCGGTGAGTATAACCGCTTATATATTGAGGGATTAATGATGGCAAGAGCACTGGCCTGTCTTGGTGATAAAACGAGTTACGGAGACATCATTTCAGCGACTGCGTCCTGGTTTGAAGGAAGTAAAGCAATAGCCCGGACCGGCGACAAGGCATCATGCAGCAAATGTAACGGGTATTTTGAAATTCTGGCCTCCGCGCAGGACTGGGCAGAAGAAGGCAAAGCGTATGCGGCCACAGGTGACAGAGTGCTGTGCCGTTGCCCAGATCACTATGTGTACGGTTCAGCCACGCAGACTACCAGCACAGGCACCGGCTCTCTGACCTCCCGCAATACCCTTCAGTCGCCTGTCCCGGCGCAGCAGGCACAGGATTCCGGCGCCCGGAACTGTATTCGCTTTCAGTGCGCCGGTGACGATGGCCAGCTAATGGCTGGTTGCCGCTACACTCTGATATTCCCGGACGGACGTTCTGAAGCTGCTGTTACCGATGAACACGGGGTTACCGGATGGCATTATGCTGAATCCGCAGAAAATATTAACCTGCATATATTAATGGATTAATTATGGCTGTTTACCATCTCAGTACCCGTATTAACTCTAATGTTCCGGCTGATTCTTTGCTGTATGACCTGTGTATTTATCGCATGGACTCCAGCAGGCATAAATCCCCCCTGGTGGATGTGAAGCTACAGCCGTTTCTGAGCAATTATGAAACACAGAGTCACATGACCAGAAATACAAATGAGTCACTCTCGACCATTTATATTATGGAAATGAAGCTTTATCGAAAAACCATGTTGCATACGCACTGTGTAACGCCTGTTCCGTTCACTAAGATGTACACGCTGGAAGAATTTGCGTCAGGTAAAGCCTGGTCTCCGGTGAAACGTGAAAACCCCTGTTATTTTGAGTCAAAAGGGACAATGAAACCTGAAAGTCAGGGGGGCGAAACAAAGCAGATAAAAATCACCATTCCTGAACGTCCATTTATAGCGAAAGAATATCCTATCGGAACACCGCAGGATCCGTTTGAAAAAAACAAAATTGATTCTGAAATAAACGACAGATTTTATCATTATTCTTACCCTTATCAGGATAGGGCAAGTGTATGTGGACCTGCTGCATTTATTTACTGTGTTCAAATGGACCGTCCTGATGTATATGCACAAGCTGCCAGGGAACTATGGCGGTATGGAAAGACTAAAATAGGTGCACTGACCATCTCCCCTCGCGAAGGGTGTAAACACCCTTCAGGTATGTTTTATACAGGTGGAGGTCAGCCAAGGATCTTAGGGCTTGACTGGATGACACTGGCTGGACTCAGGGATTCAGAGAATACCATGCTGAGCTTTGATGCTCTTGATTCGCCAGTGGCTGGTATCACAATGTGGCAAACACTGACTGAATGGTTTGAAAAGGCCGGTTATGAAAAAGTGTTCAGTAATGTAGGGATCACTCAGGCTGGTGTCCAGGGAATCAGAGATTTAAATAAGTATGTAGAGCAAGGCTATAAAGTTGTGACATTAATAAATGATGGACTGCTTGAAGGTAGTACAAACAACACGACATTACCTACGCACTGGATTGTATGGGATGGTCCTGTAATACAGGATAATAATGGATATGTTAATTTAAAATTATTTTCCTGGGGGCAATCAACTAACTGGGTTAAACAGAAAAAAGATTTGCAATTTTTTATCAATAGATTTTTCGGGGGAGTGGTTTTCAAGCCATTAAAATAGCCATGAGGATATTTTCTGTTCTTTTTATTTCATTTGCAGTATCAGCATGTACATTACATGCTGATGTTACTCCTGATGGTAATTCACTTAACGATGCTATAGTAGGAACACTGTATGCCAGTGAAATAAATATAAATGGTGGTGCTGTATCATCTTTAGATTCTAGAGGAAAAGAAAGATTCGTAGGTGAAATAACTCCATCCGATACAGGATTAACTTTAAGGTATTGTAATGATTCTCCAGCTCACAATTGCGTCAGGGTTCAGGGAGTACCAGTAAAGCCGGGGATCGTCACCGTACGAGTATCAGGCGGATTGTTTGGCACTAATGTATCGACAGGTGGGGAATTTGATAAAACATATACTATTAAGATCAAAGATTCAGAAGGATCTTTTTAAGATCGTTTGAGCGGTGCTCTCAGCATCGCCCATCAAGATACGAGAATCCGCTCAGAGAGCGGTTTCCTCACATCTTAGTGGTCAAAAAACAACCTTAACGTACAATAATTTTCGATATCCAAACTGACCCCTTTACTGGCGAGAAAAGTGGCACGGCCTCCCGACGCTATCCGAGAAACAGGTATCGCTTAGCGTCTCTAATTCTGGGCCTATATACCGCCCACGCGGGCGAATCACTTTACCAGTATTAATTTGCTCCATGGCGTGCGCCAGTAGTCCCACGCTGCGGGCGATGGAGAACAGCGCAAACGCGGCATCGCCCTGTAAACGATAGCGAGCCACCAGAGCGGCCAGTACCACATCAATGTTGGGTTGAAGGCCGGTCAACGTAATCACTTTTTCAATAAATTTTGCAATCTCCGGCGACGGCTCAAACTCTGCCAGCAGCGCGGTGGCACGCGGATCGCCATCGGGATAAAGATGATGGCCAAATCCCGGGATCGGCAGCGCCGAAGAGAGATAGCGGTTCACCACCCGATCGGCATTTGAGTGCTCAACTTCATCAAAAAGCGCCTTGACACGTTGGGTAGCATCGCCATGTAGCGGCCCGGTAAAGGCCGCCAGTCCGGTAAGCAGACAGGCGGGTAATGAGGCGCCGTTGGAAGCGGCGATCCGGGAGGCAAACGCAGAACTGGTCAATTCGTGATCGGCGAGCAGCACCATCGCCCGGCGCAGGATATTCGCCATCTCTTTTTCCATGCCCCACCCCAAAGCAAGACGCTGATGAATCGCCATCTCGGGTTGGTTGAGCGCGCCAAACGTCGAAGCCAGGTGGCCCACAAGCGTCGCGGCTTCAGCATGCAGAACCTTAAGCGTTCGGCCATGCGTCGAATGGCCCGATGCCGTTGCCTCAGCGAGAGCGATAAACGCATGGGATCGTTCCGGCGGTGACGGCGGATAATTCCGGGTGAGGACCGAAAAGCCAGAAGTGATTTCGGCATTCCATAATAAACGCGCCGTCTCTTCAAGGGTCGCGTTTTCAGAAAACGAAATAACATCTTTTCCCCGATAATATAAATGACCTTTGGCAAAGGTAGAGATGGCCGTTGGAATGCTTGGCTCGGTACCAAACAATGTATTAACGGCAAGGGTTTCGCGTTTTCTTCCCTGCTGCTTTTTCAGTTTCAGGTTTTGAATGTTTTCCGCGCTATACAGGCTACGACGCGTATTCTGCGGGTCCGGGTGTGACGCGATTAATCCACGACTGACATACGCATAGATAGTTTGTGGACGAACGCCGAGAAATTCCTGAACTTCATCCAGCGTGAGCCAGGGGGCCAACTTCATATTTGGTTGCATGGTTTAGCTCAGATACCTATCAAATGAGAGATCGGGTAAGCGGGATGCCGTCGTCGGCCAGCATGGCATTAATCTTCCTCAACCAGTCATCACCGTGTTTGTCGATAAAATCACGTTCTATCGCCGGTTTCATCAATTCTCTGAACGGTTTGGGATCAACGTCATTAACCTGCAATCCCGCGCGCTTCATCCGGGCAAGGAATGTTGCTTCATTTTCATTAGAAAAATTCCGCGTCGCCACAGCGCCAGCGTAAGAGGCGCTGAGCAAAATATCCTGCTGCGGCTTATTCAGCGAGGTAAAGGTGACGCTATTCATCACCTGAATAAGCGGACCATACATGTGGCGCGTCAGCGAGAGATAGCGCTGCACTTCAAAAAGTTGTCGCGCATAAATCACTGAAATTGGGTGCTCCTGGCTATTGATAACGCCTTCCTGAATCGCCGCATAGATAGCGCCAGACGGTAAAGGATGCGTATCGATACCCACGCTTTGCCATAATGTTTCGTGTACCTGATTGCCCGGCATGGTGCGAATTTTCAGACCGCAGAAATCATCAGGATGAACGATCGGTTTAACGTTATTGGTAAACGAACGGATGCCGTTTTCCCAAAAACTCAGCCCTTTAAGTTTTTTCGCAGCCAGGACATCCAGCATGTCACGCCCGAAGTCACTGTCCATTACCTTGTAGGCTTGCTCAACGTTTTCAAAAAGATAAGGAATATCAAAAATGTTAATCCGCCCATCAAGCGCAGCAAAGTAGCCCGCGCCGCCAAGAAAGATATCCAACTCTCCCTGCTGGACACTCTCCACCATTTTCGGGCCGTTACCCAGCTTTGCGTCGGGATAAAGTTCAAATACCATTTCCCCTTGCGATGATTGCTCAGCAACGCGAACCATCTCCTGAATGCCAACGCCCTGTGAACTTGCCATCGAGCCTTCAAAACCGATGCTAAAACGGCGCTTTTCACGGTTTCCTGCTGTTGAAAATACCATTTCCTGTACTCTCCCAAATGCCGCTGTGGACGGGTGATAAATTGAACCGAATAAGAAAACAGTACGTTTACATTTTTGGTCAATCAAGATTGATTAATTAAATCAACTGATAAATAGATCGCAAAAATGGCTGAATATGTTCCAGAGCCAGAATATTATCCATGGGCTATTTCGAAATAAGCACAATATTCTAACAATCATTTTCCGACCACCGTTCAGACGATGGTGTCAACAAGCAATTTCAATCTATCGCTACCGCATCACACTCCGGGACTATCAGCACAAATATGAGTGTTGATTTTTTTAATCAAGATTGATCCCGGCAATTCGCTAATTTAACGTCAAACCCATCAATCGTCATATGCAGTGAAGCCTGACAAATTGATGTCCTAAAAGCCAAAAACACAGCAAGCGACGGAATCGACAGAAAAAAGGGGTTTCTCGGGATTAATCTTCCGGAAGGTAAATTTACCGATTTTTTATTCGTAGAACCGTTGCTCATGAAAATCGATGGGCATTTGGGTTGGATAGACATCTTACAAAATAATGATTAACCCCCGTCTGTAAGGGTTAACGAATATACCGTATACCTACAAATCCATGAAGGACGAAAAATATGAGTAATATTCAACAACAAGAGCTGAGCGAGGCATCGATAGATGCCAGAGCAGTTCCCCAAAAGAAGGCAACTCGCATCAGATATTACATGCTGGCCCTGATACTCTTTGCGACAATTATCAACTTTGTCGACAGATCGAGCCTGGGTATTCTGGCGCCATTTATCAGTAAAGACCTGCAACTGGATAAAGTTCAAATGGGGCAAATTTTCGCCGCATTTGGTCTGACCTACGCATTTGCCCTCATTCCTGGAGGGATTATTGCGGATGTTTTAGGCTCGCGTATTGCCTACGCGCTTTCCCTTATTACCTGGTCTCTGGCTACCATGACACAAGGGGTGGCAAGCGGTTTTAATATGCTTTTTGGTTCTCGTCTGGCAATTGGCGCACTTGAAGCCCCTGCTTTTCCATCAAATGCCCGCGCCGTTACCATGTGGTTTCCAACCGGTGAGCGCGGCTTTGCTACCAGCGTTTACGTTATGGGGCAATATATCGGTACGCCACTATTCACCGGCCTGTTGCTGTGGATCGCCAACGGCTTTGGCTGGCGCTCCGCCTTTTATTTGACCGGCGGCGCAGGCGTAATATTTGGTATTTTATGGTATCTCTGGTATCGCGATCCGTTAAATCACAAAGCAGTTAACGAAGCCGAGTTGAAGCATATTCAGGACGGCGGTGGGTTGGTTGGTAAAAAAACACGGGATCGTTTTGACTGGAAAAACGCGCTGCGACTGCTGAAGCATCGACAAATCCTGGCTATTTGCCTGGGGAAATTTTGTAATAACGCCATTCTGGTTTTCTTTACGACCTGGTTTATGACTTACCTGGTTGAAGAACGCCAAATGACGATGATCAAAGTCGGTATATTCCAGGCGTTACCGTTCATCGGGGCAACCGCTGGGATATTACTAGCAGGTTTCTTCTCAGACTTCTTCATTCGTCGTGGGTATTCGATGTCTGCAGCCAGAAAAGCGCCATTGATTATCGGCACGCTGCTAGGATCATCAATATTACTCGTTAACTTTGTAACCTCTAACGAGATGATTATCGTTATTTTAACTATCTCATTCTTTGCCCAAGGCGTCGGTTCATCATCGTGGGCGGCGGTATCTGAAATAGCGCCACGGCAATACATTGGATTAACCAGTAGTATCACCAGTCTCGCCGCTAATATCGCTGGCGTCACGACGCCAATAATGATTGGCTATATCCTTCATGCAACCGGTCAATTCTTCTGGGCGCTCAATATGATGGGAATTATGTGTTTAATTGGCGCATTCGCTTATTCATTCCTGCTGGGGCCATTATCCCGCATCGAAATGGACTAATAAGTTAACGCGGGTTCACCCGGTTTGAGTCGCTATCTTCGTTCACATGTGGCTCAAACCGGCATTATAGAGATGAGGAGTAAACGTGTCCGAATATACATGGGATCATTTGCAGTTGCGTAGTCCTGACCCTGAACTGACAGCGGCCTGGTTTGAACGCTGCCTGAACGCAGAGATCGTTCGCAAGCCTGGCAAGGTGGATATCCGTTTAGCCGGTATCAATATCTTCATCGCCCCGGTCACCGAGGGGGACGGCGTTGCGCCACCGCCGCTGCCGCCCTATCAGGGGCTCGACCATTTTGGCCTGACGGTCGATAACCTTGATGAAACCGTCACCGAATTAAAAAACAAGGGCGTGGTATTCACTCAGGAGCCGATCGCTATTCGTCCCGGCGTACGTGGCTGTTTTATTCGCGGTCCGCAAAATATCTCGATTGAAATACTTGAGCGACGCTTGGGCTAATCGCCTCCGGCATACGTAAACATAAAAATTTAGCCTGCCATTTATTGGCCGTAACTATGGATATAGCATAATGAAACCCAACATCCTGCAGTTGAATCCGATCCTTATCCCCGCGATTAGCGAGAAATTAAACGCGCTTTATACCGTACACCGTTTCTTTGAGCTGGAAGATAAAGATGCGTTTATCAAAGAATATGGCAATAGCATTCGCGGCGTCATTTCTGGCGGTCACACCGGCATCAGCAATGCATTAATGGCGCAACTGCCCGCGCTGGAAGTCGTCGCTATCAACGGCGTTGGCGTTGATGCCGTTGACCTGGACTATGCGCGTAAACGTAAGATCCACGTTACCGCCACCCTAGGTGCGTTGACTGAGGACGTTGCCGACCTTGCCATTGGCATGCTGATTGCCACCTGCCGGGGAATTTGCTCAGGCGATCGTGTGGTACGCCACGGTGAATGGGCAAAAAATCCGCATCCGGGGGCGATTCCCCTCTCCCGCCGCTTCAGCGGTATGCGCGTGGGCATCGTTGGCATGGGCCGCGTTGGACGCGCCATCGCCACGCGCGCCTCGGCGTTTGGTTGCCCGGTTGCCTATACCGATCTTCATCAGATGAGCGACCTCGACTATCCGTTTATTGCCGGACTACAGGACCTGGCCCGACAGAGCGATGCACTAATCCTTGCGGCCTCTGCTGATAAAGCGGAAGGTATTGTCGACGCTGCGGTACTCGACGCACTCGGTAAGAACGGTTTCCTCGTCAATATTGCCCGTGGCAAGCTGGTCAATGAACCGGATCTGGTGGATGCCCTGGTTGCCGGGCGAATTCAGGGCGCGGGGCTGGACGTTTTCGTTGATGAACCGAACGTTCCCGCACCGCTTTTGGGGATGGATAACGTCGTGCTGCAAGCGCACCGCGCAAGCGCCACGATTGAAACCCGGACCGCCATGGGCGAAATGGTGTTGGCAAGCCTTGCACAGGCTTTAAGTGGGCAGCGTCCTGAATGCAGCCTGACTGCCTGAAAGGCAACACTTTAGCCAGCTATTCCAATAACGTTAATTAAGCAGAAGGACGTAGCCATGTTCACTTCAAGTAAAATCGCCCTGGTCACCGGCGCAGGCAGCGGGATTGGCAGAGCGACGGCCATCGCGCTGTCGAATGCCGGTTATTTTGTGGTCCTCGCTGGGCGCCGCCTGGAGCCCTTGCTGCAAACCGTGGCGGAATTTGACGGCAGCGAGCAGTCAATGGTCGTACCGACCGACGTCACGAGCCCGGAGTCTGTGGCCTCTCTGTACGCCCGGATCCAGGAAAAATGCGGCCATCTTGACCTGCTGTTCAACAACGCGGGCACCAACTTCCCCGGAATTCCTTTCGAGGAGCTGAGCTATGAGAAGTGGGCTGCAGTCGTGGACGTTAATCTGACGGGGATGTTCCTCTGCGCGCAGGGCGCTTTCCGCATGATGAAAGAACAGCGCCCTCAGGGCGGCAGAATTATCAACAACGGTTCCATCTCTGCCCACGCACCTCGCCCTGACTCGGCGGCCTACACCGCAACCAAGCACGGCGTGACCGGCCTGACGAAAAGCATCTCCCTCGATGGGCGGAAATATGGCATAGCCTGCGGTCAGATTGACATTGGCAATGCGCATACCGAACTGTCGCAGCGTATGTCGAAGGGCGTTAAACAGGCAAATGGCGAAGTGGCCGTTGAAGCCATGATGGATGTCTCGCAGGTCGCTAACAGCGTGGTTTATATGGCAGGCGTCCCGCTAGACACCAACGTGCAGTTTATCACCGTGATGGCCACGACCATGCCGTTCGTTGGCCGCGGCTGATAGGCGCTGAAAAGGCGTGATGCCGTCAAGCGGGTATTGGCAAACTGGACTTTCAATGCCCGCTTGTTCAGCGGGCATTCGCGACTAGATGCAAGGCCCGGTCGCACATCCGTACATCATATACAGCGGGAACAACGGGATTAAGGGGATCATCGCGATGGTGCCCAGCGTGGTAATCGATTGGGTCTTATCACTGATGGAGACCACAATAGGTTGCTCCAGTCGGTATGGCGCGCCCAGGTCATCAGAAGAATCAGATAAAACCCAGAAACCGCTGGCTTTAAACATCACCCCGAGATGGTCGTTATCAATCGGCTTCGCCTTATACTGATTAACCAGCACGGTTTGTTGCCCGGCATCCACTTTGCGCTTGTCAATCACCACCAGGTACTCCGCCGTTAGTTCGTGGTTCTCGGCCACAAAGTTAACTCGTACGCCTGACGCCTGTTGATGAAAGCGATCGTAGAATGTTTTATAGCGCTGATACTCCTGAGGCATCCCCGCACGCCCGAAACGATAGCTGTATTTTTCTGAACTGGCGATGATGCCTGAATCATCCGGTTTTATCGCCACAATGGTATCCGTTGGCGGCAAGTTTGGCGTGTTGGCGCATCCAGCCAGTAGCAGCACGGCCAGCAGTGAGAGGTATTTCAGCATGTTAACCTTCCCGGTTGATTATTTTTATCTCCCTGTTTACCACATCATCAGTAGCTTGCCACCTCCCTGATTCTTATAGATACGGTTTTCTGCTGTCATTTTTTTGTCATTTCAGCGTCAGCACTTTGTGGCTCCCCGGCCACTACAGTAGCCATGACCCCTATTGCTGAATCTGAGGATAGACCATGAAATTACGCCATATTGCCGTTCTGAGTTCCCTGATGCTCGGCGCATTAAGCCCGCTCGCCGCGCTGGCGGATACGCCACAGACAGTTAAAAATATCGTGCTGGTGCACGGCCTGTTTGCCGACGGCTCCAGCTGGAGCAAAGTGATCCCGCTGCTGCAGGCGAAAGGCCTGCACGTCACGGCGGTGCAGAACCCAACAACCTCTCTGGAGAATGACGTGGCGGCGGTTAAACGCGCGCTGGCGCAGCAAAATGGCCCGGTGATTCTGGTGGCGCACTCGTACGGCGGAATGGTGATAAGCCAGGCGGGCGATGAGCCACAAGTGAAAGGACTGGTCTATATTGCCGCCAGAGCTCCGGAGGCGGGTGAAGATTATCCGGCATTGACGAAACGTTACCCTGCGGCACCGGCGTCTGCTGGCCTGAAATGGAGTGATGATGGCTATGGCGCATTGAGTGAATCGGCGTTTATTCATGATTTTGCGGGCGACTTGCCAGAAAGCGAAGCCAAAGCCTATTTCGCCGTACAGCAACCTATCGGTAAAGCGATTACCCAGGCAAAAACCACGGTTGCCGCCTGGCAGCACAAACCAACCTGGTACGCGGTATCCACGGATGATCGCACGATTAACCCCGATCTGGAGCGCTTTATGGCGAAACGGATGCACGCACAGACCATCGAGCTGAAATCCAGCCACGTCTCGCTGCTCTCGCAGCCTGAAGCGGTGGCGAACCTGATTATGAAAGCGGCCCACGTGCCGGGATACTAAGGTTATACTGACAAAATTGGGGGCGCTTTCCGCGCCCTTTTCTCTCCTTTTTACAGGACCCGCTGGGTGAAAATCCTCATTATTGAAGACGAAGCGAAAACCGCCGCCTATCTGGTGAACGGGCTAAATGAAGCGGGTTATACCGTGGACTGGGCCGCCAACGGTATCGACGGGCTGCATCTGGCGCGGGAAGAACGCTATGACCTGATATTGCTGGATGTGATGTTGCCGGAAATGAACGGCTGGACGGTCATGGAACGCTTACGTGCTCATAGCCAGATTCCGGTGCTATTTCTGAGCGCACGCGGGGCTCTGGAGGATCGCCTGCGCGGGCTAGGTCTGGGCGCCGATGAATATCTGGTGAAGCCATTTTCATTTGCCGAACTGCTGGCGCGTATTCGTATAATTTTACGCCGCGGCCAGCGTCAGCCGGAGCCAGAGACGCGTCTCTCACTGGCGGATCTGGTAGTGGATATCGAAAAGTTTCGCTGCGAACGAGATGGCAAACTTATCACGCTCACCAACAAAGAGTTCAAGCTGCTGGTTTGCTTCCTGCAGCATCCCGGCCAGGTACTTTCACGAACGTTTCTCGCCTCCCGCGTCTGGGATATGAACTTTGACAGTGATACTAACGTGGTTGATGTGGCGGTACGCCGACTGCGGCAAAAAGTGGACGACCCCTTTAGCGAACGGCTAATTCATACGGTGCATGGCGTAGGTTATCGCTGCGAGAAAGCGTCATGAAGCGCAGGTCCCTGACCTTTCGGTTAGCCGTTCTACTGGCGGTGTTCTCCTTTGTGGCCTTAACCGTTATGGGCAGCGCCCTCTACTATGCGCTGCGCCAGCAATTATCGTTACGTGACGATGCGGCGCTGGTCTCTCGCGTCGACCAGATCAGTACGCTGCTGCGGGATCTTGATGCCCGTGATTTGATCCACGAAAAGCCCCATCTGTTTGCCAATATGCTGGGCAACACCGAGTCGCTGTTGATTATCCGCTACGTTGGCGGGCCGACGCTGCTGGAAGTCAATCCGATGCGGCGCGATATTCCAGCCGTTACTCCCGTTGCAGCCAACCAACTGCTTACGCCCGCGGCCGTGCATCATGCCAACAGCGTGGACGGCACGCCGATGGTCTATATGGCGGCAATCAGTCCGTCGGCCAACGGCCAGCCGCCGCTGGAAATTCTCTCTGCCAGAGTGCTAAGCGAACGCACCCATATTCTTGAGGTGTACCGTAACAACATCATGCTTTTTACCGCCATGATGGCGGCTATTTCCGTCATACTCGCGGTTATTTTTGCACGACGAGGGATGTCGCCGTTACGTCAACTGGCCGAACGCACTGCAAAAATCGGCACGCAAACGCTCTCTTCCCGGCTCGATAAACACGATGTACCGACCGAACTGGATACCCTGATTGATTCGGTGAATGCGATGCTCGAAAGGCTAGAACGTGGATTCCAGCAGCTTAAACAGGTCAGCGCAGATATGGCCCACGACCTGCGCACACCGATTAACACCCTCCTCGGCCAGACTGAAGTAGGCCTCAGCGCAGCTCGGGACAATCACTACTACCAGCAACTGTTGGGGTCAAACTTCGAAGAACTACAGCGCATGTCGCGGATGATCGACAATATGCTGTTCCTCGCCCAGGCGGAGCAGCCTGACCGGGCCATTCAGCGCCACAAGATAAACGTCGGCGAAGAGATTCAGCGCCTGAGTGACTATTTTGAGGATCTGGCCGCCGATCGTGGCGTATCCTTCCACGCCCAGGCCAGCGGAACGGTGTATGCCGATACCCAGTTGCTGCGCCGCGCGCTGGCAAACCTGCTGTCTAACGCGGTGCGTTACGCCGAGCCGCAAAGCGTGATTACGATAGCGGTCACGGCCGAAGCAGACGGCATGGCTATCCGGGTGATAAACCGGGGGGATACCATCTCACGCGATCACCAGAATAAATTGTTCGATCGTTTTTACCGAGCCGATCCGGCGCGCCACGATTCGGCTCACTCTAGCGGGCTGGGTCTCTCTATCGTGCGTTCGATAATGCAGCTGCATCAAGGGCGATGCTGGGTAGAAAGCGAAGACCATATCACCAGTTTCGGGCTGTGGTTTCCCAATAAAAATTTAACTATTTGATTTTAAATCATTTCGTTGTTTTATCGTGCGCTACGTGAATTCTGGTAATTTAGCAGTATCGTTATGCGTCAGAATTTGCGTACAGCCGCCTGAAAAGTGAGCGACATTTCAACGGCTAAACGCGAGCCATTGCCGGAGGTTCCGCTTTCTTGTAACCTTCCCCCGCTCACTCTTTTTCACTCATTGTTTAACGGACCCCGCATGACAGCACATATTTCAAAAGATCCTTTGCACGGCGTCACTCTGGAGATGCAGGTCAATGCGCTGGTGGCGCGTTTTGGGTGGGAGCAATTGAGCAAGCTGATTAACATCAACTGTTTTAAGAATGAGCCGAGCGTAAAATCGAGCCTCAAGTTTCTGCGCCGTACGCCGTGGGCACGCGCAGAAGTAGAAGCCCTCTACCTCGACTCACTGTCGGGTGATGTGGATATCGCGCCGGAAGAACCGGCGTTCAATCCGTGGGGAACCGGTCGTTCTAAGGATTAACTCGCACCAGCGGTTTGCCGCTGAACTGACGGTGACGGAGCTGGTCCAGTAGCTCCGGCAGCTTATCGAACCCGGTAGCCACCGTCTCTTCCGCCACCAGACGACCAGCGGCGAGATCGGCCATTATCTTCTCGCCGGCAGCGGTGAGCTGATACCATGCCTCATCATCGCCATACCAGTGCAGCGCTCCAAGCGCCACTTCATGCATGGACAGGGTTCTGCCGAACGGCGCACAGGGCCATTCGCTTAGCCGCCCCTGAATCGCAATAATATGGCCGTTAGCCTTCAGCGCTGGCGTCAGGCGAGCGGCGTGATCTTCATTCACGCTGTCAATCACCGCATAGAACGAAGCGGCATCCGCTTCTGGCCAGGATTGCCCTGCAGCTAATGGCCCGGCAATACAGCGCTGTGCGCCCATTGCCTGCAAACGCGGCCAGTGGCGTTGGTTGCACATCGCGGTCACCGCAAATCCTCTCGCCGCCGCAAACTGAACAAGGTAATGACCCACCGCGCCGCCGGCACCGCTAATCAGCAGCGGCGCATTAGGGATGACGGGCAGCTTTTCGATAGCTAACCAGGCGGTGAGTGCCGGGCATGGGATACTCGCCGCGGTGTCAAAGCTCACCTCATCCGGAACGCGCATCAGGGCGCGGGCGGCAACCGGCGTGTGTTCCGCATAGCTGCCGGGTTTTGCCAGGCTCTGATGATACGCCACACGCTGGCCGAGCCAACGGCTATCAACCCCTTCCCCCAGCGCAACCACCGTGCCCGCGCCATCAACGCCTGGGACATGGTCATTCTCCCAATCAATTAACCCCGGCCCCAGCACTTTCCAGTCAACCGGGTTCAGTCCGATAACCGCATTTCGAACCAGCGCTTCACCGGCGGCCAATGACGGAATGGCGATACGTTTCAGCTCGAGCGCGTCCGGTTCGGCGCTGCCTTGCCAGGTCCAGGCAAGATGTGAATGTTCAGACATAGGGCTTCCTTACTTTTTTCTGGATGAATATCCATCAACGATAAGAAATCCGTAGAAATAAGGCAAATGGCATATCGGGATGATCGTTATCATTTCGTGTGATATCAGCACAGCTAATTGATTGACTTCGTCTTAAATAGTACGAGAATGTTCTCACTTGATTTAACCCGAATAACGGCACCTATGATTCTCAGTTCTTTTCGTTTATTTCGCATGTCGAAAACAAAAAAAGCCGCAGCGCTGATTGCCGCTGCGTTATTTCTGGTCAGCTGTGACTCAAAGACTCCCGTTAAGTCGCCCTCTAGCGTCAATAGTGGCAAAACCCAGCAGAGTAATGAACCGATGCGCGGCGTCTGGCTCACTACGGTATCTCGTCTCGACTGGCCGCCGATTAGCTCCATCAATGCCAGCAGCAGCATGCAGCGCGTTATTCAGCAGCAGGCCGCGCTGCGCGAGAAGCTCGATAAGCTGAAAAGCCTTGGCATTAATACTGTCTTCTTCCAGGTTAAGCCTGATGGTACGGCACTCTGGCAGTCCAATATTTTGCCGTGGTCTGAAACCCTGACCGGCACTATCGGCCAGTATCCAGGCTACGACCCGCTACAGTTTATGCTGGATGAAGCGCACAAGCGCGGCATGAAGGTACACGCGTGGTTTAACCCATATCGCGTTTCCACCAACATAAAACCGTCCACCGTGACGGCATTGAATAATACGCTGTCGATGATGCCACCGAGCGTTTACGTTCTGCATCGTGACTGGATCCGTACCGCGAGCGACCGCTTCGTGCTCGATCCGGGCATCCCGGAAGTTCGCGACTGGATAACGAGCATCGTGGCTGAAGTGGTCTCCCGCTATCCGGTTGACGGCGTGCAGTTTGACGACTATTTCTACACCGAAACCCCCGCTTCAGCGCTCAATGACAACGCAACCTACCGTCAGTACGGCCAGGGCTTTGCGTCGAAAGCCGACTGGCGTCGCAACAATACGCAGCAACTGATTGCCCAGGTTTCTCACACCATTAAACAGCTCAATCCAAACGTCGAGTTTGGCGTGAGCCCGGCGGGCGTCTGGCGTAACCGTTCACACGACCCGGCCGGTTCCGATACGCGCGGCGCGGCGGCTTACGATGAATCTTATGCCGATACTCGCCAGTGGGTGCAGCAGGGTCTGCTCGACTATATTGCCCCGCAGCTTTACTGGCCGTTTGCCCGCGATGCAGCGCGCTACGACGTGCTGGCAAAATGGTGGGCCGACGTGGTGAAACCAACCAATACCCGCCTTTATATCGGCATTGCGCTGTATAAGGTAGGTGAACCGTCGAAGAATGAGCCGGACTGGGCGGTTCAGGGCGGCGTGCCGGAGCTGAAAAAGCAGATTGATATGAATGAGTCCGCGGCAAATATCGATGGCACCATCTTGTTCCGCGAAGGCTACCTCGAACAGCCACAAACTCAGCAGGCAGTTGATTATTTAAAAAGCCGCTGGGGTAATTAACCGTCATCAGGAATCGGCGAGCGATCGCCGATTCCTTTAATATTAATGGTAATAAGTTAAGATGGTGTGAATGTGTGTTATTAACCATCTTGTAGTTTCCAGAAAATACCAAAAAACAGTTGCGAGGCTTATCCCGCTGCCAGTAGTATCGAAAAGAAGGCATTAGAATCGCCTCAAGTAATAATAAATCAATGCTACCCCGTTTATTCTTTCCGCTTAGGTTACCCCAATAACTCTCCATTAACGTTCGCGTTATTCTCGAAATATATGAGTACTATGACTAAAGAAACAGCTATATCTCGTCCTCAGTGGACGAAAAAAGATACCATCTGGATGATGGGTGTTTATGGCGCTACTGTTGGTGCAGGCACGCTTTTCCTACCGGTGGAAATTGGTACTCGCGGCCCGCTCGTCTTTATTCTGCTACTCCTTCTTGGATTTCCGCTATCGTTAGTGCCGCACGTGCTGATTTGCCGCGTCTTTATGCGCGATCGGCAGGGCGATGACGGAGAGGATCGGACGCTGCCGCTGTTTGGATCGTTCTTTGGGCCAAAAGGCCGTCAGGCGATGAAACTGTTTTTCTGCGTGGCGCACTATCCGGTGACGCTGGTCTACGCCGTGTCGCTAGTAAACGCCCTCAGCCACTTCCTGAGCGAACGTTTGCACATTGCCGGTATTAACCGTGCTACGCTGACGCTGGTGGTGCTGCTGATCCTCCATCTGGTGCTGAGCAAGGGCCGCGACCGGGTTGTCAGTACCATGAGTGCGCTGGCTCTGCCGTTTGCAATTGCGATTATCGTTATCGCTGCCTCGCAGATTCCGGCATGGGACATCAGCAACGTGACGCACGCCTGGCAGCAGACCCACGCCTCAACGGTTGGCAGTTCGCTGAAAGATTTGTGGCTGACGCTGCCGCTTATCGCCTTTTCTCTCTGCTCTGCTCCGCTGATTCCTGCGCTGGCCTCCTGGTATCGTGAACCGGGTAACGGCGGCGAAGAACAGTCGGTACGGGTTATCCGTCGCGCTTACGGCCTGATTTTCTTCAGTATTATCTTCTTCGTACTGAGCTGCATTTTAAGCACGCCGCGCGAAACCTTTGAAATGGCGAAAGATCAGAACCTGAACGTGCTGTCGGTGATCGGCGGCAACGGCGGCATGAGCGCGCTGCTCTATCTGGCACCGTTTATTGCGATACTGGGGATGACAAAATCCTTTTTAGGCATTTCGATGCCGGTGGCCGAAACCTTTAACGTCCTGGCGACCGACCTGTTTAAGGTTAAACGTACCAGCCATATTAAGCGGATTAAGTTAATCACTTCGGTGCTGATGTTTATTGTGACATCGGCAGTGGTTTATATTAACCCCGACGTCATTAATATGATTGAAACCCTCTGCGGGCCGTTAATTGCGATCTTCCTGTTTGTGATCCCAACCTGGCTGATATTCACCCGTCCGGCACTGAAAACTATGCGCGGATTTACCACAGTGATGGTGATGGCGAGCGGCGCGTTGACCGTTTCGGCGCTGCTGTATGCGATGTTTTAATTGAGTAAAGTGAGGGGCGGTGCGAACGGCCCCTCACCACAACCTCTCCCCAAAGCGGCGAGGAAACTGCTGTGAGAATGGTCAGAGTGGCTTTTTTAATCGACTGATATTATCGCGAATCTGCCGCTGAATCTGCCCCAGCGTCCCTTCGGTAATCCGGCCTGGATATAGCGACCTTGCGGTTTCGGCAAACGCGTTACCCACCGTGCTCCAGCCCTTTGCGTACAGCTTCTTCGCTGTATTCAAAGACAATCATTGGCCGCTCGGTCAGCGCAGTTGAGGAAACCAGCCGCCCCCATAGCCAACGCTCTCCCCAACCCTCGTAGTAAATGTCGACCTGATTAGGCATCGTCGTGCTTCCTCTTTACCCGGTGGCGCGTAGCGCTTTTTTCATAGCGCAGGATATCGTCCAGGCTCTCGATCTTTGGCTTAAACAGCGTTTCCAGTTCGCCGGCGAACCCCAGTACCATCGCCACCCTGACCAGACTATCAAAGTTGACGTTACGCCCTGCTTCCAGGTTAGAGACCGTGTTAACCCCGACACCGGCGCGCGCCGCGAGGTCAGCCTGGGTCATTTGCTGTGAAAGCCGCTCCTGGCGCAGTCGGCCGCAGAGCAGTTTGACAATTTCTGCTGGTTTGCTAAGTGATAAATCCATCATAGTGTGGCTTATCCAGAATAATTCAGGTTAATCCCCAATATTATAGAATTAAGCAGCAAGAATAGAACGATTAGATAACACACAAAATATAGGAGTTAACGCACAGATAGTGAGATAAGAAACAATAAAATGGAATTAAATCAGAAACACGCCGCCAGAAGGCGACGTGCCAGAGCCATTAGCGATAGACGTACATGCCGCCTTCGGCACCACGGCTGAATAACACCTGCCACAGTTCGATATCACGCGCGCGGAACGCCCCGGCACAGGCGCACAGATAGTAGTTGAACATGCGGCGGAAACGCGGCGTGTAGTTGGACGACAGACCCGACCATGCCTGGTTAAAACGCTGGTGCCACGCCATCAGGGTTTTGTCGTAATCGCTGCCAAAGTTATGCCAGTCTTCCATAATCAGACGTGACTCGCTGACGCTGGCAATCTGGCGAATCGACGGCAGGCAGCCGTTCGGGAAGATGTATTTGTTGATCCACGGGTCAACGCTGAGCCCGGTCTGATTACTACCAATGGTGTGCAGTAAAAACAGCCCATCGGGTTTAAGGCAGCGATCAACAACGCTGAAGTAGGTATCGTAGTTTTTCGGCCCAACGTGCTCAAACATCCCGACCGACACAATCCGGTCGTAGCCGGTGTTAAGATCACGATAGTCCTGCAGCAGGATATTCACATCCAGACCTTCGCAGCGCTGCTGCGCCAGCTTTTGCTGTTCGCGAGAAATGGTAACGCCGTCCACGCTAACGCCGTAGTTCTGCGCCGCATAAGCCGCCAACCCGCCCCAACCGCAGCCGATATCCAGCAGACGCATACCGGGTTTGAGCTGCAGTTTTTCACAGATCATTTTCAGCTTGGCGTTTTGCGCCTCTTCCAGGGTCTGCACGTCACGCCAGTAGCCGCAGGAATACTGCATATGTGGGTCTAGCATCAGCGCAAAGAGATCGTTGCCAATATCGTAGTGTTCTTTACCAACAATCCATGAACGGCTGCGCGACTGAAGATTAAACAGACGCGCGCTGACCACGCGTAAAATATCCCTCAGATTGCCAGGCACCTGTTTATCCAGCTTTGCTTTGAGGATTTTGCAGAACAGAATATCCAGGCGTTCGCAGTCCCACCATCCTTCCATATAGCTTTCACCTAAACCCAGCGAACCCTGCTGAAATACACGCTTAAAGAAATCAGCGTGGTGAACCTGAATATCCCATGGCCGTGCACCATTGATTTTAATATCGGCCTGACTGAGCAGGTCATTCCCCATCCGCGACCAATTATCGTTCAATTCATCAATGTTAATTACGTCTGAGCAAACCGTGGCCATGTTTCTTATCCATAAATGAGTCAATATGATGTGCAGAAGATTATTATGGATAAGCCGATGGTATGTATTATGATGTGAGGACAATATTTATCGAACAGATGCCATAATGATGGACGATCGCACCCCTTTCACGCTCCGGCAGGCTAAACAGTGGTTTTCATCGCAAGATGACTCGATGAAAGAGCTGCCGCAGTCAGTCTATTTTCGTTCGTACGTGCTGGAAGCCAACAACCATGTCGCCGAACATAGCCACGCCTTTGCCCAGTTTCATTTTGCGCGCAAAGGCAGTATGCGGATTGATGTTGCTGGAAAATGCTGGGTCATCCCCGCGCATTATGGAATTTGGATCCCACATAACACCGTGCATGCGGTGTGGGCGCTGGATGATGTACATCTGGAAAACCTGGATATTGACCCCGACTTTTTACCCGCGCCCATTAGTGATTGTAAAGTGGTCGCCATCAGCGATTTTGTGCGCGAATTTATCCATTACGCCACCACGACCACGCCAGAACGTTATGATATTGCAGGCAAAGAAGGCCAGTTAGTCAGCGTGCTGCTGGATGTGATTTTGAAACTTCCAGAAGTGGAGTTAATGCTGCCATGGCCGCACGATGCGGCGCTAATCAAAGTCTGCAGGACGATTCAGGAGTCGCCGGGCCTTGAACACGCGATGGAGGATTGGGCTCACCATCTTGGGATGTCGGCCCGCACCTTTTCCCGCCATTTTAAGAAAGAGACCGGCATGCCGTTTAGCGCATGGAAACAGAAAATGCGTATTCTGGAGTCGGTCATTCATCTGAAGAAAAATAAGAACGTGACGGCGGTTGCGCTGGAAGTGGGATATTCCAGTACCGCCGCCTTTAGCTACGCTTTCCGCCAGGCATTCGGCGTGCCCCCTTCCAGCTATTAATGGATGGTCTTATTCCTGGGGTTATATTTATAGATAAAGGCAATCGAACGGCCGGTCAGATGCTGTATTTCTTTAATGCTATGACCCTGTGCCAATAGCTGCTGAATCTTGAGTTTATCACGCTCCACATTCTGCTTTCGGCTATCGTGAACGGGTGCAACCGCCGGACTATTCATTTGCAGTTGCAGGTGGCAGGCGCTTATTTTGTCCCAGGCCAGACGACACTGCTCCTTCGTGGCATCAAAATGCGTCGATATTTCTTGCCAGATACACAAAGCACGGCGATAAAAACCCTTAGATTCGTTGCATTGAGCAAGCGTAATGAGAGCGTTGACTTCTGCGGTCATAATCAAAAACCCACGAGTGAATGAGTGGAACGCTAGTGCGCTGTGGCTTAATTCATTTGTATGATAAATACAATTTCACTGCCCTGTCTACGCCTTTGCCGTCCAGATTTCATACTCATTTTTCATGATAACTATGCCCGGATGGCATTATTGCGTTTTAAATTGGCCCAATCACATCGAAAGTTGGCTTTTAGCCAGCGGCGTGGGAATATCGCAACGCGCATACTGTGATCATTAAAACAGTACACGAGGATGCCACAATGAACATTACCCAGATTCGCAACGCCACCCAGCTGATTACCTACGCCGGCAAACGCTTTTTAATCGACCCGATGCTGGCGCCAAAAGACGCTTACCCTGGATTTTCCGGCACCGCGCGTTCAGAAGTGCGTAACCCAATGGTCAACCTGCCGTGCAGCATTGATGACCTGTTGGATGTCGATGCCGTTATCGTGACCCACACCCATACTGACCATTGGGATGAGACGGCGGTAAACGCCATCCCTAAATCGATGCTGATTTTCGTGCAGAACGCCAGTGATGAAGCGCTGCTTCGCTCCCAGGGGTTTACGCAGCTACAGCAGTTGTCCGCAACCAGTCGCTTCGGCGATATCGCGTTGATAAAAACCGATGGGCAGCACGGCTCCGATGAAGCCTACGCGGTTCCGGAACTGGCCGAACGACTGGGTGAAGCCTGTGGCGTCGTTTTCCAGCACCTAGAGGAGAAAACACTCTACCTGATCGGCGACTCCATCTGGATTGACGGCGTGGCGGATAACCTGCGCCATTACCAGCCAGGCGTAGTGATTATGAACACCGGCTGGGCGCACGTGCTGGACTTCGGGCCGATTATCTTTGGTCAGGAAGATGTGTTGAAAGCACATCAAATTGTGCCAGAGGCACAGATCGTGGGCACCCATATGGAGGCGGTCAATCACTGCTTAGTCACCCGCCGCGCGCTGCTGGCCTATGCGGAAGATAACCAGATACTCGACTATGTAAATGCACCTAATGACGGTGACACTGTCACGTTTTAATGGAGAAATAACCTATGCCCACCACCTCGGTTGCGATTGTGGCCAGCGAAGGATTCAGCACCTTTCACTTTTCCGTGCCGCTGATCCTGTTCGGTAATAGCGTGAGCGAAACGCCGCGTTTCACACGCTATATTTGCGCCGAAGCGCCGGGGCTGGTGTGGTCAAAGGAAGGTACCGCCGTGCAGGCCGATAGCGATTTTTCCGTGCTCGCCGGGTGCGATATCGTCATCGTACCCTTCTGGCGGCACGTGGATGAAAAACCATCATCAGCGCTGCTTGAGGCACTGATTAGCGCCCGCCAAAACGGCGCAACTCTGGTGGGATTGTGTCTCGGCACCTTTGCGCTCGCCTATGCGGGTCTGCTCGATAATCGCCGCGCCGTCACGCACTGGGAATTTGAGAAAGCGTTTGAGCGCCTTTTCCCCCGTGCCCAACTTGATGTCAACGTCCTCTATACCGATGACGACGGTATCATCACCTCTGCCGGCACCGCCGCCGCGCTGGACTGTTGCTTGTACGTAATTCGCCAGCGTTTTGGCGCGAGTGTCGCTAACCAGATCGCCCGCCGAATGGTCACGCCACCCTACCGTGAAGGTGGTCAGGCGCAGTTCATTGAGCAGGTTGTACCGCACCGTACCGGCGATACGCGGATTAACCAACTGCTGACATATCTGCAGGATAATCTTCAGCAGCCGCATCAAATTGATGCGCTGGCAGAACGGGTTGCCATGAGCCGTCGAACGCTTACCCGCCATTTTCAGAAAGCGACCGGTATGTCGATTGGTGAATGGATAACCACTGAGCGTCTGCGCCGCAGCCAGATGCTGCTGGAGAGCAGCACGCTTTCGATTGAACAAGTGGCGGAACGTTCTGGTTTTCAATCATCCATCACCTTCCGGCAGACTTTCCGCGAGAAATTGGGCGTTAGCCCGGTGGAGTGGCGTAAAACCTTTCAGGGGATGGCGAGCGAGAGCTAACGAAAATGTTATCCACAGAAACGGTGCACAACCTTGTGGGTAATTAGCCTAAAAGCCGTTGATTATCTGAAGATTCATTCGCTGCTCAAGGGCGCAGCAGTGGTCTGCGCCCGAGCAGGAGTACTTTATTGAGGATTAGCGGCCTACCAGTTGAAGGCGCGAACCAGCGATAAGTCCCAGGCTGTGGCGAAGAGTGAGATGAACACAATGATGTTCACGGCAGTTTCGATTCTTTTTTCCATTTTGATTCTCCTTATGTCGGTGCAACCATTAAACATGGAAAACCTTAATGATTTATTCTGCTCGTTTACCTTAAAGCGTAACAGAATAGCGGACGAAATCGTCGGCTGCGACAAACTCATCATAAAGCTTACGGGCCGGATTATGAATACGAGTATGCCAGTAGAAGCGTGACCATCCCTGCTCTTTCGCCTCGTTTAGCACAAATTGCTGCTGTAGAAATCGTTGTACCCTTTCCTATCGTCTTCCTGTACAGCGCGTCACCGACCCCTCTCTTAACTCAGCTGATAGTACTTATCGACGGTGATCCGGGCGGGTATCTGTGGCTCATCATTCATCTGCAGCAAATCTATCTCGATAGCGTTACAGATAGCGTCCAGTGGTAAGTCATTATTTTCCATACCGAAGGGTTCTTCAAGCTCTTCAGCCAGGGTATCCAGTGAGATAAAGGTGTACGAAATCAGCACCGAAATAAACGGCGTCATGTAGTGCAGGTCAACAACCAGCGCAAACGGCAGCATGATGCAGAACAGGTAGACGGTGCGGTGCAAAATCAGCGAATAGGCAAATGGCACCGGGGTATTGGCGATACGCTCGCAGCCAGCCAGTACGATAGACATGTCGTTCAGACGAATATTCAGGCTGTGAAACAGAATATCGGAAAGCGCCCCTGAACGGCGGCGCTCGGCGAGCCAATCGCCCATGATAAGCAGAATACGGTTTGCCGGTGACTGCGCGGCTAATACCTGGGCCAGGTGTGCTTCGCTGAGGTACTTGGCCAGTACCGCGCGCGTCGGTTGGCGGCGTAACGTCAGGCGCAGACAGTGCGCAAAAGCAATCTGCAGCCGAACGAACTCCCCTACATGCGGGTCGTCATGCAGCGTATTTTTCACTTCGCGCAGCAGCGAGCGTGAGGCAATCATCAACTGGCCCCAGAGTTGGCGCGCTTCGACGTAGCGGGCGTAACAGGCGTTATTACGAAAACCGAGGAATATCGCGATGGCGACACCCAGAATGCTGAACGGGGCGACGGTGAGCTTAAAGCCTAACGAGGAGTACCACGGCAGGATGAGGATCACCACTATCGAGAGCAGGAAGTTGAGCAGTAAGCGGGAGAAGATTTTCGGCAGTACGGAGCCGTGCCAGACGAAGATACGTGCCAGCCAATGCTGGTGTGGTCGAACGATCATGAGTTTTTCAATCAGGTGTTAATAAGTTGTGTATTAAACGTGATCTCGGTCATGTATTCAAGCGGTACTGTGGGGGAACTGGTATGCTTGCGGGGCCCTTTTTGTGCTGTTTAGCCCTGTTGGCACAGGGTTTAGGTGTGGATGAGTAAACAGAACAAATGGATGTTGTAACTAATAAAGTGCTGGATTGAAGGGAACGGCGCGTCCCCGGAGTCGACTTTTCCTCGTCCGGCTACATTCGTAAAAAACCCGGCCGGAGCCGGGTTTGATACGTGCATGGGTCAAATTAGCAGAGCGGTTGTACCGCTTTACGCATGCCATTTGCCAGGATGGCGTCAAGGTCTACTGCAACCTGTTCGACCAATCCATCAACCTGTGTAAGATCTTGTTCCCAGTGTTCGCTCACGGACAGTACCGCTTTCACCAGATCGGTGGTGCTAATCTGCTGGTCACGATGCTGCGCCCACAGCTGCTGGTAGCGGTCAATCCAGTGCGCGTCGTCCTGCACCGGGTACGCTTCGCCGTTACGTTCTGCGCGATAGAAGGCAATCAGTGCCGCCAGCGCAAAGGTCAGACGTGCCGGCAGTTTGCCGCTCGCCTTCTGCCCTGCCAGCAGCTGCGGCAGGATGCGGGTGCGGAACTTAGTCATGCCGTTCAGCGCGATAGAGAGCAGCTGGTGTTTAATGTACGGGTTACGGAAACGGCCGGTCACCGCGCTGGCGAAGGATTCCAGCTCGTCTTTTGGCAGATCCAGTACCGGGATAATCTCTTCGTAGATAGCTTTTTCAACGAATGCGCAGATTTCTGCATCGTTCATCGCTTCGCCCACGGTATCAATCCCCGCCTGGAACGCGACTGGAACCAGCGCCGTGTGCGCGCCGTTAAGGATAGCGACTTTACGCTCTTTGTACGGTTTGATGTCGTCTACGATCAGTACGTTCAGCGCCAGTTTGTCCAGACGCAGTTCGCTGGCCAGTGATTTTGGCCCCTGGATAACAAACAGGTAGAAGTGTTCAGCGGTATCGAGGAAACCGTCTTTATAGCCCAGTTCCGCTTCCAGTTTGGCCGCTTCATCGCGCGGGTAGCCGGTTACGATACGGTCCACAAGCGTAGAGCAGAAAGCGTTAGATTCATTCAGCCAGGTCATAAACTCAGCCGGCAGCGCCCATTCCTGAGCGTAGCGAACCACCAGCTCGTGCAGCGCTTCGCCGTTGTAGTCGATCAGTTCACAAGGGATGATCACCCAGCCTTTATCCGCTGCACCATTGAAATGAGTGAAGCGTTCGAACAGCAGACGCGTCAGCTTAGCCGGGTAGCTTACCGCAGGCGCATCATCAAATTTGTCACCCGCATGATAGCTGATGCCCGCTTCGGTGGTGTTGGAGAACACGAAGCGCATGTCCGGGTTGTGAGCCAGTTTCAGGTATTCCGGGTAATCGGCGTAGGCGCTGATTTCACGATTTACAGAACGGATCAGGCGCGCGTCGCTGACGGCTTCGCCCTTCTCATTCAGACCACGAATAATCGTGGTGTAGAGGCCATCCTGAGTGCTCAGGGACGGTGGGAAATCGCTCGCGATAGGACGAACGATCACCACACCGGAATTCAGGTCGGTATGTTCGTTCAGCAGGTCGATCTGCCAATCAACGAAGGCACGCAGGAAGTTGCCTTCACCGAACTGGATAATGCGTTCAGGATAGTGGGCACCGGGGAAATCATGGCGGTTCAGTGTTTTCACAATGGGTTCCTTTCTGGATTAGTCATACAACCTGCTCAATTGGTCTAATAACTTATCAGATTTTCCGCTTATGAAACCGTGTTTTGATCAAAAGTGAGAGAATAAATAGTGAATCTATAAAAATTTGTAAAATAAGGAGGTTGCCGTCAGTTCACCATCTGGCATATAGGCATAGCGCGGCAGTTCGCCCGCTTTCTGCCAACCGCAGCGTGCATAGAAGGTCTCCGCCCCGCTACCGGTGGCGGTATCCAGCACCAGCACGCTTTTCTGTGCATCAACGGCAATCTCTTCCAGACGCTGCATCAGCGCACGAGCAATACCGCCACGACGCGCGCATTCATGCACCAGCAGCTTCGAGACATCGGCGCGATGCGGCTGGTTCTCCGGCTGGTCGATAACTAATTGCACCGTCCCGACGATCTTCTGGTCGCTATCTTTCGCCACCAGCACCACGCGCTCCGCACGGGCAACGCTCGCCGCCGTTTTCTGCCAGAACGCCTTCGCGGTTTCCAGTTTAAAAGGCAGCATAAAGCTCACTGAGGCGCCGCCATTAACGCAGTTGCTAAGTACGTCGGAAAGCGGTTCGAGGTGCGCAAGAATGTCAGCCTCAGAAAAGGTATACAGAGTAAAAGGCGTGGTCATGTTTATTCTCCTTGTTAGTGTGCTACACACTATCAAGCTAACAATTTGATAACACAACAGGTTTAATCAGTGGATTTTCTTATGCTGCTAGTGGGCGAAGATCTGATTTTTTCCGCGACGTTTCGCTTCATAAAGGGCGCTATCCGCCGCCTGCAGCCAGTCGGAAACTTCATGCATGTCCGGTAAGGCATCGGCAATACCAATGCTCAGGGTCAGCGTCTGATGATGATTCGGTCGGTCCGTCACCACCGCAGTGGCATCCATAATACGCTGCGCAATACCACGCCCCTCTTCCAGGGTGGTATCCGGAAGCAGGATCACAAACTCATCTCCCCCAAGCCTGGCGGGCGTATCGGTACCGCGCGTCGCCATCTGCAGTATCTGCGAGACGGTTTTGAGCATCACGTCTCCGACCTTATGCCCGTGACGATCGTTTATCTCTTTGAAGTTATCGAGGTCAATAAACATCAGCAGCGAGTGACCATAGTTCTGCTTAAGCCGGACCAGCTCCCAGGCGATACGCTGTTCGAGCAGACGACGGTTGGCAATGTCAAGCAGTGGGTCCAGCATCGCGATACGTTCCAGCTCCTGGCTTTTCAGCCGCAGCTTCACCGCAATACTGTCGGTCAACAGGCTCAGGGCCAGCACGTAGAGAGAGAGCAGCGGCAGCGTTGCCAGCATAGTCTGCTGCGTCACCTCGCCATAAAACGGCATCCCGGTTAGCACCCAGGTACCGGCAAACACCGAGAGCATCGTCATCGCCGCTTTACGCATCAATGGGATCCCTCCGGCAGAGAGACGATCCGCCAGCAGGATCGTGGCAATCGTCACCGAAGGCAGCGGGTTTAATGCCATTAAGGCAATCCAGAATCCCCCGGCCCCGGCATCAAACAGCAGGTTCTGGTATTCAGCGTCGCGGGGGATAGGCGCACGGACGGCGCGCAGATAGGCTACCGTAGGCCAGATAAACGCATTGCACGCCAGCAGCAGCTCAAAATAGACCGGCTGATGACGTTCAATAAGCACTGACACAATTGGCAGGAAGCAAAGAAAGGTACCGAGCATCCGCATCAGATACATTCGTCTGACAAACCGGGTTCCCGTTACCCCTTTATTCGTAATTAGTTTGTCAAATCCGTTCATAACACAATTTATTCCGATACGTCGCCCGGCCTATCATATTGGACGGACGAAGTCACATCAACCTATCAAAAACGATAGCTTTTCAGAATAAACTGATAAGTGTTAGCCGCCTGGCGGGTTCATCTGCAGCACCAGCCAGCGGTGGATAACGCGGACAATGTAGTTTTGCTGCTCAGCGCTGAGCGCCTGCCCCTGAGGAATATGATGCCATTTCTCCAGGCAGCCGCGACAACAGGTCGCCGTTGCGTGCTGGGCGATAAACACCGGATGCCCGCGCATCGGCGTCTGCTTGCCGTCATTCTTCGGCCACGCCGGAGCCAGCCTGCCCGCAACAAAGTCAGCGGCATGCTGATCAATCGTTGGCGCCCCTTTGTCATAACAGTACTGCCGTTCTTTTACGCCCAGATGAAAGCGGCTGCGAAACGGCGAGCGTTGCAGTCGCACAAACAGGCTTTCTAACGCGTCCATCAGTAAACCGAGCGTCCTATTTGTTGAGTCAGTTTTTCCAGCACGGCAACGCCCGCCAGCGAGTTCCCCGTCTCATCAAGCTCCGGGCTCCAGACGGCGATCGCCATCTCGTGCGGCACAATCGCCACCACGCCGCCACCAACGCCAGATTTCGCCGGCAGACCCACACGCCAGGCAAACTCCCCGGCGTTCTGATACATGCCACTGGTCGCCATCAATGCATTCACCTGACGCGCCTGCATCGGGGAGATAACCGGCGTATCGAGATGAATCGACTTCCCCTGGTTAGCCAGGAATAAGAAGGTATGAGCCAACTCAATGCAGTTCATCTCCAGCGCACAGTAATGGAAATAGTTCTGCAGCACCGTCGTGACATCGTGATGGAAGTTGCCGAAAGATTTCATCAGCCAGGCAATCGCTGCATTACGCGCCGAATGTTCAAACTCGGAACGCGCCACCTGCGCATCGTAACCAATACTGGAGACGCCGCTAAGCTTACGCACAATTTCGAGCATTCGCTGACGCGGAGCGCTAAGTCGCCCCTGCAGCATATCGCAGACCACCAGCGCACCGGCGTTAATAAACGGGTTGCGCGGAATGCCCTGCTCGATTTCAAGCTGCAAAAGGGAGTTGAAGGGTTGGCCGGAAGGATCTTTCCCGACGCGAGACCAGATCTCCTCAGCCTGATAGTGGTTCATCGCCACCACCAGACTCAGGACTTTCGAAATCGACTGGATAGAAAAGCGTTCATTAGCATCGCCCGCACTATAGTGCTGCCCGTCGACGGTGCTGATAGCAATCCCCAGTTTATTGCCGCTGACGCAAGCCAGTGCCGGAATATAATCCGCCACCTTCCCCTGCCCAATCAGCGGCCTGACCTCATCCAGAATGGATGTCAGCATGGCATTATTGATAACCGTAGCCACTTACACTCCTTGCCCACAGGCTATTTTCGGCCTGGGAGTATAGCAGAGCCTAAGGGCTACGTCGTTTCGCTTAGTGACGATCTTTCCATACCGTCTGCACATTACAGAACTCGCGCAGACCGAAGTGCGACAGCTCACGACCAAAGCCGCTTTTCTTCACCCCTCCAAACGCAACACGGGCATCGCTGGCGCTATAGCCATTGATAAACACCCCGCCGCACTCCAGTTCATCCGCAAAGCGCTGGGCCTGCGCCGTATCGTTGGTAAAGACGGTCGCCGACAGGCCAAACTCGCTATCATTTGCCAGCGCCAGCGCATGGTCAGCGTCACGGGCGACGGTAATCGCCGCCACCGGGCCAAACATCTCCTGACGGAAGGCGGTCATGGTCGGCGCCACGTTCGCCAATACGGTCGCCGGGTAGTAGTTACCCTCACTACTCAGCAGTTCGCCGCCGAGCAGCAGCGATGCGCCCTCATTCACGGTTGCCATCACCTGGTTATGCAGTTCATCGCGCAGGTCAAAACGCGCCATTGGACCCAGATAGTTCTCTTCGTCAGTCGGCTCACCCATTTTGAGCGCCGCCGCTGCCGCAACAAACTTCTCGGTAAACTGATCAGCAATGCCCGCTTCGACGATAAAGCGTTTCGCCGCCGCGCAAACCTGCCCGGTATTCTGATAACGGCCAATCACCGCCGCCTGCACCGCCATTTCGATATCGGCATCGTTCAGGACGATAAACGGATCGGAACCGCCCAGCTCCAGCACGCATTTTTTCAGCGCCGCACCGGCCTGAGCACCAATCGCTTTACCGGCACGCACGCTACCAGTCACGGTAACTGCCGCAATGCGCGGGTCGTTGATCATCTGCGTCACGCCGTCGTTAGTCGCGTTAACCCAACTAAACACGCCCGCCGGAACGCCCGCCTGCGCCACGATATCGCCAATCAGCGCCGCACAGCCCATTACGTTAGGGGCATGCTTCAGGATATAGCTATTACCTGCGAGTAAAATAGGCACCGCCCCGCGCAGCACCTGCCACAGCGGGAAGTTCCACGGCATGATCGCCAGTACCGGGCCAAGCGGACGGTATTCAATCACCGCCTGATTGTTCTCAACCTGGGTAGATTCGGTAGCCAGCATCGCCGGGCCGTGTTCGGCATACCAGTCGCACAGATGGGCTGATTTCGCCACTTCACCACGCGCCTGTTTGATCGGCTTACCCATTTCGCGGGTGATGCATTGCGCCATCTCTTCACCACGTTCACGCAGCACGCGGCCTATCGCGCGCAGTGCGTCAGCGCGTTGCTCAATTGCCGTCTTACGCCATTGACGAAACGCGGTATCCGCCAGCGTAATGGCAATATCCACCTCCGGGCCGGTTGCCCACGGCAGCGAAGCGATGGTTTCGCCATTTGCCGGGTTAATAGAGACAGCGTGCGTTGCAGGTGAAGTCATCTTATTTCTCTCTCAATTAATTGCGTAGTGATGACAGTTTCGCCTATCCTGCCATTTATGAAAAATGAATAATATTAACCGAACCATTCACAATATGAGAATGCTATGGATTTAACCCAGCTTGAGATGTTTAACGCCGTTGCTGAGACCGGCAGCATTACCCAGGCCGCCCAGCGGGTGCATCGCGTGCCCTCCAACCTGACGACCCGTATTCGCCAGCTGGAAGCGGATCTTGGCGTCGAGCTGTTCATTCGTGAGAACCAGCGGCTGCGTCTGTCGCCGGCCGGGCATAGCTTTCTACGCTATAGCCAGCAGATCCTCTCGCTGGTTGACGAAGCCCGCATGGTGGTCGCTGGCGATGAGCCGCAGGGGCTATTTTCTCTCGGCGCGCTGGAGAGTACTGCCGCTGTACGCATTCCCGAAACGCTGGCCCGCTATAACCAGCGTTATCCGCGAATTCAGTTTGATTTAGCCACCGGCCCATCTGGCACCATGACCGATGGTGTGCTGGAAGGCACGCTCAGCGCCGCATTCGTCGATGGGCCGGTGATGCATCCTGGGTTGGATGGGATGCCGGTCTACCCGGAGGAGATGATGATTGTCGCCGCCCACGGGCATCCGCCGATTACCCGCGCGAGTGAGGTCAACGGTGCCAGTATCTATGCGTTTCGCGCCAACTGCTCTTACCGTCGACATTTCGAAAGCTGGTTCCATGCCGACCAGGCAACGCCGGGGCGTATACATGAGATGGAGTCCTATCACGGAATGCTGGCCTGCGTGATTGCCGGAGCCGGGCTGGCGTTAATGCCGCGCAGCATGCTGGAAAGCATGCCGGGACATCATCAGGTAGAAGCATGGCCACTGGCAGAGAAGTGGCGCTGGCTGACGACCTGCCTTGTCTGGCGACGCGGGGCGATGAGCCGCCAGCTGGAAGCCTTTATTGCGTTACTGGATGAGCCAGCGGTTTCACCATAAAGACGCTGAGCGGGTCCGGCTGATACGGCGCAAAAGCGTCACACACTTCATAGCCGCAGCGCTGGTACAGGCAGATAGCCGCATGCTGGTGAATTCCCGTCTCCAGTTGCAGCGTGCGGCAACCGCGCTGCAATGCGGCGGTTTCAAGTTCTGCCAGCAGCTTTTCCCCCAGCCGCTGACCACGATGCGTCGGGTTGATAAAGACCCGCTTCATCTCACCGCGCCCCGCATCATCCAGCACAATCGCCCCACAGCCGACGGCCTCTTCTCCTTTACGGAGAAGCATCACGATAAGCTGGTTCTGCGGCAACGAAGTGAGATCCAACAGATGATTGCTCTCCTCGGGGTAGAGCGTACTTTGATAGCGGTCAAGCTCGGCTATCAGGGCGTTGACGGCGGGGTCGGTAGATTGGGTTATCACTGTCGTGTACATGGTTGCAGGGTCCTGTTTTATTGTTGTTTTTCTACTCTAGCATTCACCATCGTTTAGTCTCATAGCATTAACTTATAATTTGCCTCGGCTATTGCGCTAACCGGTTGTTAACGAGTAGTTTTATCCACTGTTATTTGTCCCTGTACTGGAATAACCATGAACACGAAAGCCCGTAAAGTCATGATCATCGGTGCCGGTAACGTCGGCGCATCAGCCGCTTACGCGCTGCTGAATCAGAATATTTGCGAAGAATTAATCCTGGTCGACCTGAATAAGACTCGTGCCGAAGCGCACGCACAGGATCTCAGCGATGCCGCGGCCTATATGCCCGGCATGATGACCATCTCCTGTCGCGATGCCAGCGACTGCGCCGATGTGGATATTGCGGTGATTACCGTCTCCGGCGGTGCGCTGAAGCCCGGCCAGACGCGTCTCGATGAGCTGAAAAGTACGGCCAACATTGTGCATAGCATCGTGCCGCAGATGATGGCCGGTGGCTTTAACGGTATTTTCCTGATTGCCACCAACCCCTGCGACATTATCACCTGGCAGGTGTGGCAGCTTTCTGGCCTGCCGCGCAGTCAGGTTATCGGTACCGGCGTATGGCTCGATACCACGCGTCTGCGCCGCAAGCTGGCTCAGGATCTGGATATTGGTGCGCAAAGCATCGACGCGTTCATTCTCGGCGAGCACGGCGACAGCCAGTTCCCGGTATGGTCGCACTCGTCGGTATACGGTTCGCCTATCGAGAACGTCTATCTGCAGCGCACCGGTAAAGCGCTGGATCGTGAATCGATGGCCGATAGGGTTCGTAAGTCAGGCTTTGAGATTTACGCCGGGAAAGGCTGCACCGAGTACGGTATTGCCGGAACCATTGCCGAAATCTGCCGTAATATCTTTACCGGCAGCCACCGCGCGCTGGCGATTTCCTGCATTCTGGACGGGGAGTACGGCGTTGAAGGCGTTGCCATCGGCGTTCCCGCCGTGCTGGCGCAAAACGGCGTACAGCAGATTATTGAGCTGCAGCTCGCCGCCGAGGAGCAGGAGAAGTTTGCCCGCTCGGTGGAGATTATTAAGGCGAATATTACGCTGCTACCGTAGCTCAGACGACCCGGTTAGCCCGCAATGGTTAGCCGGGGTTTCCTGTTTTCCAGCGCCAGACGCGTGTCGTCGCTCAAGTGACGGTCGGTGATGATGTCGGTCAGCGAATCCAGATGCACGATATTAAACAGCGACCAGGCGCCGTATTTTGAGCTATCGGCTAACAGCACCCGGCGGCGGGCGTTCGCAATGAGATCGCGCTTCAACGCGGCCTTCTCTTCCGTCGGCGAAGTAATGCCTTTCTCCAGATCCCATCCGTTGCAGCTTAAAAATGCCAGATCGGGCCAGATGTTCTGCAATAAGCGTCGACCATGATCGCCAATACAGGACTGGCTGCTATCGTCAATGCGGCCGCCAATAATGGTGACCTCAATTTGTTTAAATTCCGCCAGAAACAGCGCGATATGCAGATCGCTGGTGATCACGCGCAGCGGCAGGTGGGTAATCTGCCGCGCCAGCTCAATCATGGTGGTACCGGCATCCAGCACGATAGCATCACCCGCTTTCACCATCGCCGCAGCTGCGGTGGCAATCGCCTGTTTTTCCTGTGGACTACGCTGCGATTTTTCAACCGTCGTGGGCTGGATAGGAATAAACCGGTTAAGCGTAACGCCGCCGTGCGTTCGGCTGATAACCCCTTCCTGATCGAGTTTAATCAGGTCGCGGCGAATCGTGGCGGGTGACGCATTCGTCGCCGCGACCAGTTGGTCGACTGTGACCAGATTATGGCTTTTGAGAAAGTCCATAATCTGCTCTAACCGGTTATATCCCTTCATGTTATTCCTGTGCTATTTGCATGGCGAGCGCAATGGAGGTTGCCATGCTCTCAGACTTAGCTTTACCTGTCCAGGCAATATCAAACGCGGTGCCGTGATCGGCCGAGGTACGAATAAACGGCAGTCCGGCAGTGATGTTCACCCCATCATAAAAGCCTAACAGCTTCAGCGGAATATGCCCCTGATCGTGGTACATCGCCACCACCATGTCATACAACCCTTCGTGACATTGCATAAAGACCGTATCCGGTGGACAGGGCCCCGTCACCTGGATGCCCTGCGCTTGCATTGCGTTTACGGCCGGGCCAATGATGCGAATCTCTTCATCACCGAACAGTCCATTCTCCCCAGCATGCGGATTGACGCCCGCAACGGCGATACGCGGCTGGCGGTAACCCACACGCCGCAGGAAGCGGTCAGCAATACCAATCACCGTCTCAACACGCTGTTGGTTAAGGTTATCCAGGAATTTACGCAGCGCCACATGGGTAGAAATATGGATGACTTTGAGCTTATCGGTATAGAGCACCATGGCGTAATCTTTGGTGTGCGTCAGATGCGCCAGCATTTCAGTATGCCCCGGGTAATCATGCCCCCCCAGATGCAGCGCCTCTTTATTGAGCGGCGCGGTGGCAATCGCGAAAACCTCACCGGCCATCGCCAGTTCCGTGGCGCGTTTGATACAACGATAGGCCAGGTCCCCGGCCTGCGCCTGCACCACTCCAGGTTTAAGCGCCTGCGGGTTAGCCAGCGGTTCATTGATAACGTTGATCGTGCCTGGAGTAAACCGCGCCTGCGAAGGACGCTCAATCACCAGCAACTCGGCGTGCGGTGTGATCCCTAATGCCAGTATGCGACGAAAAGTCTCGACGCATCCCACCACTACCACCGGCGCACCGTTCAAATCCCCTTCCGTTAGCGATTTAATAATGATCTCCGGGCCAATGCCCGCCGGGTCGCCCATCGTTACTGCAATGATGTTAGTCACTCATTTTCTCCTCAATAGAATCTACGACTTCACGCAACGTGGTTTCGCTGCCGAATCCGCCTGCTTTGGTCATTACCGGACGTTGCCAGTGGCTGCCAAGAAAATGGCCGTACGGCACGCACTGCGCCACACGGCCTGTAATTTGAAACCCGGTCGCATTCAGCGCGGTTGCCACCGCGATAGCGACATCGCCACCGGACAGATACAGCGCGCCGGGTTGGCTGCTCTGCAGCGTTGCATTAACCAACTGCGCCAGGTGACGGCAGATCCGCTCGCCAAGTTCGGCCCGCGTGACGCCACGCACCCGGCACTGTTCGCTAATGCGCTCCCGCGTTTGGGCATCCACCGTGGTTGTCACCACACAGTGCAGGCCGCGTTGAATCACCTCAGCGATCCGCTGTGCATCATCTGTCGTGTTGCCGGTGAATGCCTGCTCAACGTCGATAGTTATCTGCCGCACTCGAGGGTGACCATGCAGCACGGCAATTTGTTGTTGAGCGATTTCACTCATCGACCCTACGACAGCCAACAGCGGCCCGTGCTGGCGATGGGCAAGATGGCGAGCCAGCGCGTCACAGATGCCGCCAGAACCCACCAGCAGAACGCGGCGTTGGCTACGGGCAATCCCGGCAACGATGGCGTTGAGGTCCGCATCGGTTTGCGCATCAACGATCGCTATCTCCCCCGAGGTCATGCTATGAGACAGCGTGTTATCCAGTTCACTGAGCGCGATAGCTCGACATGGCAACTGACTTTGCTGCGTAATCAGGGTGGCAATATCGGCATGCGTGACGGGGGTTTTCGGGTCGCTGGCAAACTCAGTCTCGGTAAGCAGTACGCCGTTTACATAACAACGGCCCCCTTGCGTCACCCGCCCCGCCGACGGATACGCTGGGGCAACAATGGCAAGCGAACACGCCAGCGCCTGCATCATGGTTTCAATCTCCGCCCCCACGTTACCGCGTAAGGTAGAGTCGATTTTCTTTACCACCCAGCGCGACGCAAGCGACGCCCCCCTCTTTTGCAGTAACGCGCTAACCCGCCGTACCGCCTCAGTTTTTGTTAGCGCCCGACTGTCGCTATTGAGGATCAGCGCCTGCGCATCCCCCAGGTAATGTTCATCAAACGCAACATCAACCCGCATACCGGTTTCCGCCAGGCTGACCCCAGCATCGTTGGCGCCGGTAAAGTCGTCCGCCAGGACCAAAACCTTGTTATCGCAGAACTGCATGGTTTTCCCTTTTTGCACCGTTGAATTTCTGAATTGATTATATTCAATCACATTTGATTAAGTGTGAGCAACTTCAAGTTATTAAAGCGCGGGATAAATTATAAATTCTCGCCATGTTGTTATCCGCATTGCTATCAGATTGATTGATTTCAATCACACACAGGAGAAGAGAGTGGCTACCATAAACAGTACGCTTATCAGCGGAGCCGGGGCGTTCAGCGCCCTGACGTCGTTATTGCCAGAAAAGAAAAAGGTGTTGCTGGTCACCGATAGCAACGTCGGAAAGCTGGCCGCCACGACGGCGATCCACGCACTCCTGACGGCGAACGGCAAAGAGGTGCAGGTCATTGATACCGTACCGGCAGAACCAACCCAGCACGATATGGCGCAGATTCATAACGTTGCCAGCATCTGGCAAACCGAACTGGTGGTAGGCATTGGCGGTGGCAGCGTGCTGGACGTGGCCAAGCTGCTGTCGGTGCTTTTACATCCACAGTCTCCCGGCCTGGATGCGCTGCTGAACGGTGAAAAGCCAACGCATAAGATCGCGTCATTATTGATTCCCGCGACGGCAGGCACCGGTTCGGAAGCCACGCCCAACGCCATTCTGGCGGTCCCTGAGTAAAATACCAAAGTCGGCATTATCTCCCCGGTGCTGCTACCTGATTACGTCGCGCTGTTGCCAGAGTTAACCACCAGCATGCCGGCGCATATTGCCGCATCGACGGGAATTGATGCGCTGTGCCATTTGCTCGAATGTTTTACGGCTACGGTAGCGAACCCGGTGAGCGATAACGCCGCGCTTATCGGTCTGCATAAACTGGTTCGCTATATCGACCTTTCAGTACAGCAGCCCGACAATTTAGCCGCCAGGCTGGAGATGCTGTGGGCGTCCTATTATGGCGGCGTGGCGATAAACCATGCGGGAACGCACCTGGTTCATGCCCTTTCCTACCCGCTTGGTGGAACCTGGCACCTGCCGCACGGCGTGGCGAACGCTATCCTGCTGGCCCCTTGCATGGCCGTGGTTCGCCCTCACGCCGAGGAAAAATTCGCGCAGGTCTGGGATCTGATCCCCGATGCGGATCGTTCATTAAGTACGCAAGAGAAATCCTATGCGCTGGTTGACTGGCTGGCGGCCTTAGTCAAACGACTGGCGCTTCCCGATAGCCTGCTCGCTCTCGGCGTGCCTCCAGAGAGTATTGATTCCCTGAGCGAAGCGGCACTCAACGTGAAGCGCCTGCTCAATAACGCCCCCTGCCACGTCAGCAAGGACGATGTTCAGGCTATCTATCGTACGCTCTTTCCGACGTGCTAATCCCAAACAAGGAATCCATTATGAGTCACTCAGTTACCGGCGTATTAACCGCCATCGTCACCCCTTTCGATAACGACGGTGCGCTGAATATTCCCGAGCTTAAACATCAGGTTAATCGGCAGATTGACGCCGGGAACGGCATTTTCTGCGGCGGCACCAACGGCGAGTTTTTTGTGCTCAATGAAGATGAGAAAGTCGCGGTGGCGAGTGCCTGCGTCGAGGCCGCCGCAGGACGCGTGCCGGTCGTTGCCCACATTGGCGAAGTCTCCACGCGGGAAACTATCCGTCTCGGTCAGCGCATTGGCCAACTGGGCGTGGATGCCGTCTCAGTTATTACCCCGTGGTTTGTTCCCCTGAAACAGGATGAACTGGTTACGCACTATAGCGCCATCGCCGACGCCCTGAGCGTTCCGATGTTCCTCTACAACATTCCTGCGCGCACCGGCAACACCATTGAGCCGCAGACGGCACGCCAGTTAGCGCAACATCCGAACATTATTGGCCTTAAGGACAGCGCGGGGAGCTACGAGAGCCTGAAGGGTTTCCTTGATGCCGTGCGCGATATCCCGAATTTCTCGATTTTGAACGGCCCGGATTCGCTGATTCATCAGGGCTATGTAGACGGCTGCTCTGCCTGTATTTCCGGCCTGGCCAACGTCGCGGCAAAAGAGATTAACGCTATCTGGTCCCGTTTTCAGGCGGGCGATATTGAAGGTTCACGGCAGGCTCAGGAAAAGGTGACCGTCCTGCGCACCGAACTCTACAAAATCGCGTTCTCACCTGCGGTAGTGAAAAAAACGCTGCAGCTTAACGGTCACAACGTCGGAGAGAGCCGCTACGCAGTCGCGTTTACTCCGGCCCAGCAGCAGCAAATAAAACAGCTCGGCGCGCCGTATTGTTAATCACGTCGCATATTTCACTCTATTTTACGATTAATTGTTTCACCGAATAACACGGTTGGGAACGGCATTCCCAACCAGAAATACCAGAAAGATTCAAACGCAATGACGCGTTAAATAAATGCATGCTGAAGATATTATTGTCACTCACTGGACAGATCATTTATTGATAATTGTTATTATTTGGAAGCTCTATTTATACGTTCTCAGTCTGCAGTATTTTAATAAATAACGGGTTGCTTACTGGCACCCTACCATTCTGCGAAAGGGCTTTGTCAATGTTTATATGGCTGTTCGACCCCGACATATGGTTAACGTTAGTCACGCTAACGTTTCTGGAGATTATTCTCGGGGTCGATAATATTATATTTCTTTCACTGGTTGTGGCAAAACTACCGCTAGCGCAGCAGAACATGGCGCGAAAACTGGGGCTTGGCGGCGCGATGATAATGCGGATTCTGCTGCTTATCTCCATCGCCTGGTTAGCGCATATCACCGCCCCCCTGTTGACTATCGGGCACTTCCCGGTCTCGCTGCGCACGATGATTCTCTTTGCCGGCGGCCTGTTCCTGATCTACAAATCGCTCCAGGAGATTCTGGCCGAAATCCGCCAGGAACAAGAGCAGCATGACGATGATAAGCGTCAACTCACTCTGATGGGCGCAATTGTCCAGATTATGTTATTGGATATCGTGTTCAGTCTTGACTCAGTGATTACCGCCGTGGGGTTATCGCAGCATATCTTTATTATGGTGGCGGCAGTAATGATAGCGGTCGGCGTGATGATGTTTGCCGCTAAAGCTATCGGTGATTTCGTCAATAATACGCCTTCAATAAAAATACTGGCATTAACCTTCCTGCTGTTTGTCGGTGTGTTACTACTGGCGGACAGCGTCAATATCCATATTGCTAAAGGCTATCTCTATTTCGCTATCTTCTTCTCTCTGACCGTGGAAATTATCAATATTGTGCGCAACCGGCGACTCATTAAAACAACAAATACGCATAAATCGTTTGAAACCTTAGAACTGAATAAATAAAACCCTGAAAAATAAAATGGAGTCTGATTATGTCTGTAACCCTTATTCGTGACGGTATTATTCGTCATGACCGTCACGACACGCAGGTTGCCACCGCCATGCTGCCGTCGACCTGCCCGCAAAACCATGCCGCTAATCTATTACCCCTGCCGGACGGTGCGCTGCTGTGCGTATGGTTCGGCGGCACCCAGGAGGGCGTAGCCGATATCTCCGTCTGGGGATCGCGGCTGGCGCCCGGCAGTAAGCAATGGAGCGAGGCCGTTAAACTGTCTCACGACAACACCCGTTCTGAGCAAAACCCGGTGCTGTTTCTGGACCCGGACAACGTGCTGTGGCTGCTGTGGACCGCACAGTTCTCCGGCAATCAGGATACCGCGATTGTCCGTTACCGCCAGTCGCACGACCTCGGGCTCAGTTGGGGAGAAACCGCCACGCTGCTTGACCAACCGGGAACGTTCATCCGCCAGCCTATCGTGGTACTGGAGAACGGTCATTGGTTACTGCCCGTATTTTACTGCCGCACCCAGCCAGGCGAAAAATGGGTCGGCAATGATGACATCAGCGCGGTGAAGATTTCCGCCGATAAGGGAAAAACCTGGGGGGATGTCATTGTCCCCCGGAGCCTTGGATGCGTGCATATGAATATCACCCCACTCTCTGACGGCACGCTGCTGGCGCTGTTTCGCAGCCGCTGGGCCGACCATATCTATGCCAGTCACTCCACGGATGGCGGCGAAAGCTGGTCCATCCCCGAAGCGACCAACCTGCCGAACAACAACTCCTCTATTCAGGTGACAACGCTTGCCAGCGGCGAACTGGCGCTGGTCTTTAACGCCATGAGCGCCGCCGGTGCTCTGGAACGACGGGCCTCGCTGTACGACGAAATTGACGATGGTGATAACAGCCGTAAAGAGCCGCAGCCCGCGGGCGGCAAAAGCGCTTTCTGGGGAGCGCCACGCGCACCGATGACCATTGCCATCTCGGATGACGGCGGAAAAACCTGGCCGTGGCAGCGCAACCTGGACGAAGGCGACGGCTACTGCATGACCAACAATTCGCTGGATAAACGCAACCGCGAGTTCTCCTATCCCAGTATCAAGCAGAGCCCGGATGGCACTTTACATATTGCCTACACCTGGTACCGCCAGGCGATTAAGTACGTCCGCACTACCCCTGAATGGATAAAAGGAGCCGCACAATGATTATCGGCAATCTCAACGCCCTGGCAATGGCAGGGCTCCCTCTCGCCATTCGGCAATTACTTTCTCGTCCCGACTGTTCGCTCGACGCTTTAATCGCGCGGGAAGATGGACGATGACAGCCGGTGGATAACTCATGGTTTTGCACCATCGGTAACGCGCAAACGCAAGCCACTGAGCAACGTCACACGGAGTATCACCGGGAGTGGGCCGATATACAGGTGATGCTGTCGGGGCGCGAGTTGATTCACGCTGGCGTGCAGGATGTCGCGAAGTTTGATGATGAAGAGCGCAAACCGGACCTGTTTATCACCCACAGCGCTACGCCAGGCGTCGCCATTACGCTGCAAGTGGGAGATTTCGCTCTTTTTATGCCGGGAGAACCGCACCAGGCACTTTGTCTGGTCGGCGCACCTGCCACCGTGCGAAAGGCGGTCTTTAAAATCCCTCGCGACATGCTGGATGCCTAAAAAGGAGCTAGAAAATGACCACGGAAATGATTCTGTCGCTTGGAATACTCATCCTGATGATCGTGCTGATCATGACGGACAAACTTCCTTTTGGCGCACCACCTTTGCTTGCCTGCCTGCTGTTAGTCGTCTGCAAGGTTTCCACGATTCAACAAGCCTTTGCCGGGTTTGTGAATTCCACCGTCATTATGCTGGCGGGTTTTATGGTCGTAATGGCGGGATTACAAAAAACCCGGCTGATTAGCAGTATCAAAACGGCAATGATGGTGCATCTCAACCGGGGTGGCTATAAAAGCTATATTCTGTTGCTGATGATCGTCATGCTTGGCGCAAGCCTGGCGGGGACTGGGGCAACGGGGTATTACGTCCTGATTCTGTCGCTTATCGCATCACTGCCATATAGCCAAAAGCTACCCACCTCGAAACTTGTGATGCCGTTAGGTTTTGCGACTAACCACCCGCTGATCCCGATTAACGTTGCGCTGCTTTTCGGCGTTACCGTCTCCGTACTGCAGGCATCGGGAATTAACCAGGAAATTTCGATGATGAAATTCGCCCTGGTCAACCTGGTGATGTCCGCGGCCTATTTTGCCTGGAGCCTGATTGCATACCGTTTTTTGCCCAATCATCCGATTGCAGACGCGGCAGATGAAAATGCAGCGGCGCTGGAAGATGAGGCATCAACCCTCCCGGCATGGAAAGAGAAATGCACCGTGGGGGCGTTCTTCTTCAGCGTGATTGGCATGATGCTGATGAGCACCTTAGGTGATATTGCCTATATTGCACCGGGCTTAGCAGGCGCGTTTCTGCTCTTTATTGGCGTACTCGACTTTAAAGAGGTCCGCGACCATATGGGCGCGCCGGTGATCATCATGACCGCCTGCGTCATTGGAGTAGCCGACGCGCTTGCCGGTACCGGGGTGACGGCGATGATTGGTAATGCCGTTGCTGGCGTGCTGGGCACCAGCGTTTCACCGTTCATTTTTATTCTTATCCTGGCTTTGCTAACCAGTACCTGCGCGACCTTTACCGGGTCAACCATCGGCTCAATTTTTATCTTTGGGCCTATCGGCATCGCGGCCTGCACCGGGCTAGGGCTGAACCCAACGGCCGCGGCTATTGCGATCACCATATCCGGCTGGAACGGTGGTTATATGCCAATTGACGGTATGCCCGCCATGATTATGGGGATGGGGAAATACAAAATGTCGGAGTTTTGGCTCTTCACCATTCCGATGTACCTGATTCGCATTCTGGCGCTGTGCGCGGGCGCCATCTTTATCTTCCCGGTATGATGCTCTAGCAACAGAAAACCCCGGCCGGGCAATACGGGTCGGGGTTTCCGAGTCCGGGCGACGGATTAATCCAGCAGTACCTTCCCTTGTAAATAGGTTCTCGCCACCCCGCTCATCAATACCCGATCTCCCACCCATTCACAGCGTACGTCGCCACCGCGCGCGGAAACCTGACGCGCCAGCATCCTGGTTTTACCGAGCTTTTCGCCCCAGTACGGAATTAACATGGTGTGTGCAGAGCCGGTGACCGGGTCTTCCCACACCGCTTCGCCCGGTGAGAAGAAGCGGCTAACAAAATCATAGTCACCGTCGCCTGCGGCGGTGACGGACACCTTATGTTCGCCGGGGATCATGGCGCTGATATTGGGTTTCAGCGCTTCAATCTGCTGCCGGTTTTCCAGTTCAATCACCCAGGCGCGGCCTTTACGGGCATTCAGGTAGTGGGTAATGCCCAGCGCATGCAGCATGTCCGCCGGAGGCGTAGCCTCGTGGGTCGCACCTGCTGGGAAATCCAGCGTCAGCCATTCGGCGCGGCGCGAGACGGTTAAGCGGCCGGACAAGGTGTCGAAATGGACGCGTTCATCAGGATAATGAAGGTGCTGAAACACCACGTGAGCGCTGGCAAGCGTTGCGTGACCGCAGAGGTTAACTTCATTTTGGGTGGTAAACCAGCGCAGGGCAAAACCGCCGTGCTGCTTAACAATAAACGCCGTTTCCGATTGATTATGCTGACGGGCCATTTTCAATAGCGTCTCATCAGGCAGCCAGTCGTCAAGCAGACAAACCGCGGCCGCGTTACCGCCGAAAGCATGGTCGCTGAAGGCATCAACCATAAAGAAATCAATCTCGTGCATGCGTATCCCCTGAATCATATGTGCGAGATAGCAAACTGACATAAAAAATGAACACCGGCAACTCGCTTTCTCGCATAGAAAGTGACAACGTCACACAATTACAAAAATGAGAGGTTAATCACAAAATAATTGTATTTGTCGTAATAATCGCTTTAAGATCGCTTATCTGTTCCTTTCTTTAACGCTCCCGGTGCATTTTTATGACAACAAACACGGTCTCTCGTCGGATCGCGTGGCTTCGGGTAGTCACGCTGGCTATCGCTGCTTTTATCTTCAATACCACTGAATTTGTCCCGGTTGGGCTGCTCTCCGACATCGCCAACAGTTTTGGCATGCAGACGGCGCAGGTCGGGATCATGCTGACCATCTACGCCTGGGTGGTGGCGCTGATGTCGCTGCCGTTTATGCTGCTGACCAGTCAGATGGAGCGGCGTAAATTGCTGATCGGGCTTTTTATTCTGTTCATAGCCAGCCACGTGCTGTCGTTCCTGGCGTGGAACTTCACCGTGCTGGTGATAAGCCGTATCGGGATTGCCTTTGCCCATGCGGTGTTCTGGTCAATTACCGCCTCTCTGGCGATTCGAATGGCACCAGCCGGTAAGCGCGCACAGGCGCTGAGCCTGATAGCGACCGGCACGGCGCTGGCAATGGTCTTCGGCATTCCGATTGGGCGTATCGTGGGGCAATACTTTGGCTGGCGAACCACCTTCTTTGCCATCGGCGTAGGTGCGCTCATCACCATGCTGGCGCTGATTAAGCTGTTACCTAAGCTGCCAAGCGAACATTCCGGCTCGCTGAAAAGCCTGCCGGTGCTGTTCCGTCGCCCAGCGCTGATGAGCATTTATCTGCTGACCGTGGTGGTGGTGACCGCCCATTACACCGCCTACAGCTACATCGAGCCGTTTGTGCAAACGGTAGCCGGGCTGAGCGGCAATTTTGCCACCATTCTGCTGTTGGTGCTGGGCGGTGCGGGGATTATCGGTAGCGTTATCTTCGGCAAGCTCGGCAATAAACATTCGTCAGGGTTGATCAACGGCGCCATTGGCCTGCTGCTAATCTGCCTGCTGTTGCTGCTTCCCGCCGCGCAGGATGCGACTCACCTCGCCGTGCTCAGCATCTTCTGGGGTGTTGCCATTATGGTGATTGGTCTGGGGATGCAGGTGAAAGTGCTGGCGCTAGCCCCGGATGCCACCGACGTGGCAATGTCGCTGTTCTCCGGGATTTTCAATATCGGGATTGGCGCCGGCGCGCTGCTGGGCAGCCAGATAAGCACCCATCTGTCGATGTCGTCGATCGGTTATGTGGGAGCGGCACCGGCGCTGGCGGCGCTAATCTGTTCGGTGATTATTTTCCGCCGCTGGCCTGCAGCATCGTTAGAGGAACAGGCGCACCAGCATTGATACGCTTCCCGGTGTCGCTGCGCCTGGCGGGCGCGGCGACACCGGGATCCGTCAGGCGTGATAGGTCGTAATAATCTCCAGCACGCCATTAATAATAAACTGCACGCCCATACACACCAGCAGGAAGCCCATCAGACGGGAAATCGCTTCAATCCCCCCTTTCCCTACCAGACGCATAATCGCCCCTGAGCTACGTAAGCATCCCCACAGGATAATGCCCACCAGCGCAAAGATAATCGGCGGCGCGACCAGAATCACCCAGTCCGGGAAATTTGCCCCATGCTTCACCGTCGATGCGGAGCTGATGATCATCGCAATCGTCCCCGGGCCTGCCGTACTTGGCATGGCGAGCGGGACAAAGGCGATGTTAGCCGTCGGTTCGTCTTCCAGTTCCTCCGATTTGCTGCGCGCTTCCGGCGAGTCATGCGCCTTCTGCTGCGGGAACAGCATGCGGAAACCGATAAAGGCCACGATCAGCCCACCGGCAATACGCAGCCCAGGTATTGATATACCGAATGTATTCATCACCACCTGGCCCGCATAATAGGCCACCATCATGATAGCGAAGACGTAAACCGAGGCCATCAGCGACTGCCGGTTGCGCTCTGCGTTATTCATATTGCCGGAGAGCCCAAGGAACAGCGCCACGGTCGTTAAAGGGTTTGCCAGCGGCAGCAATACCACCAGCCCAAGCCCTATTGCCTGAATAAGTTCCTTCATAAGCGTCCCAAAATCCTGTCTGTTTGACGAAAAATTACATGCTGTACACCAGACCATTCCTCACCAGCGCAGCACATCTGGCTTCGGGCAGGCTAAGTACAGGATATCCTATTTGCGGCTATCTGAAGCGTTTTAGCAATTCGTGGCATCACTCAATCCATTCAGTTGACTTATGATTGCGTGAGAAATAATATCCACCGCAACTAAAGTACTTGCCAGGGCAACCATTGTGAACAGCACAAGCAATCTCTTCAATGAAATGATTCCACTTGGGCACCTGATTCACATGGTTAACCAGAAAAAAGATCGCTTACTCAACGAGCATTTATCGCCAGAAGAGATTACCGCCTCACAGTTCAGAGTGCTTTGCTCTATCCGTTGTCAAGGCAGTATCACCCCCGTGGAGTTGAAAAAGACCCTTTCGGTGGATCTAGGCGCGCTCACCCGCATGCTTGATCGTTTGTTGTGTCGGGGCTGGATAGCCCGGTTACCCAATCCAAATGATAAGCGCGGGGTATTGATTCAGCTGACGCCAGAAGGCGCAGCCATTTGTGAACAATGCCACCTGCTCGTTGGGCAAAACCTGCACCAGGAATTAACAAAAAACTTAACGGCAAATGAAGTTGCGACGCTCGAACTTCTGCTTAAAAAAATATTGCCGTAAACAGAAGAAGAGGTAAGACGATGTCCAGACGTAACACTGACGCTATTACTATTCATAGCATTTTGGACTGGATCGAAGATAACCTGGAATCCCCTCTGTCACTTGAGAAAGTGTCCGAGCGTTCCGGTTACTCAAAATGGCACCTGCAGCGGATGTTCAAAAAAGAGACCGGTCATTCATTAGGTCAGTACATTCGCACCCGTAAACTGACGGAAATCGCCCAGAAGTTAAAAGAAGGCAATGAGCCTATTCTCTATCTGGCCGAACGTTACGGTTTTGAATCGCAGCAGACGCTGACGCGGACGTTTAAAAACTACTTTGATGTGCCACCGCACAAGTACCGCGTGACCAATATGCGCGAGGACTCTCGCTACCTGTTCCCTATTAATCACTGTGTCTGTTAATCGCCTGCAAAAAGACGTATCGAGGAAATAATGAAACTGTTCGCTGCCGTTGCTTTCGTCGCCCTGACGATGGCCGCAAGCGCAAGCTATGCGGAACAACTACCGGCACAAAATCACGCCCATCAGGACATGCTGATGCCATCTGCCAGCAACCAGTCGCCGTTTGATTTTAATCATATGGCCGCCGGTAGCGATAAATCAGATGAACTGGGTGTACCGTACTACAACGATAAAAATCGCTAAACGTTATTGCCCCGCTTCGGCGGGGCTTTTTTTATCCCGTTATCCCTTCACCGCCCGACGCAGCCCCGGAATACGCAGGCCAAAGACGTTAATCAGCAGCCCGGCCATAATCAGCAGCGCCCCTGCCAGTTGCATCACCGACAGCGTCTCACCAAGCAGCAGCGACGCGCTGGCGAGCCCCACCACCGGCACCAGAAGCGACAGCGGCGCCACGCGCCAGGTCTCATAGCGTCCCAGCAGCGAACCCCAGATCCCGTAGCCTACGATACTGGCAATAAAGGAGAGATAGGCCAGCGATAGCACGGTAGTGAGATCAATATGAATCAGACTCTGCGCCATCAACTGTGGTCCTTCGAAAATCCACGAACTGAGCATAAACGGCACAATCGGAATCAGCGCGCTCCAGACCACCAGCGACATCACGCCGGTTTTCGACGGGTGCAGCATAATCTTTTTGTTGAAGATATTGCCGCACGCCCAGCACAGCGCCGCACCCAGTGTCAGCATAAAGCCCAGTAGCTGCACATGCTGCCCGGTCATACTGGTTTCAATCAGCACCAGTACACCGAACACCGCCAGTGAAATCCCGACCAGTTGCTTGCGCTGCAGGCGTTCGCCAAAGACAAACGCGCCAAGAATAATGGTAAAGAAGGCCTGCGCCTGCAGCACCAGCGACGCCAGCCCGGCGGGCATACCGAAGTTAATGGCGCAGAACAGGAAGGCAAACTGGCCGAAGCTGATGGTCAGCGCATAGCCCAGCAGCAGAGGCAGCGGAACGTGGGGGCGTGGGACAAAGAACAGCGCCGGGAAGGCCACAAACAGGAAGCGTAATCCCGCCAGTAGCAGTGGCGGCATGCCGTGCAGCCCCACCTTAATAACCACAAAATTCAGACCCCATACTACGACCACCAGCAGCGCCAGCAGCCCATCTTTACGCGTCATACACGCCCCACCGTTTATTAAATTTATGTAAACACATTCAAAGTAACGAAAAATTCAGCCCAGGAATAGATCATTATTTCTGGCGGGGTGAAATCGCACTTCCCGACACGCGCTCAGGTATACAAGCCGCTTATGTCATGATATTTGTGAATGCGATAACAAAAAAACGCACAACGACACCTCTCGGGCAGGAAAATGAAACCAACGACCAGACGATCCACGATTGCGCTGCTGGCATCGTCGTTACTGTTAACCATCGGGCGCGGCGCGACCCTTCCGTTTATGACCATTTACCTCACGCGTAAGTACGCGTTGACGGTAGACACCATCGGCTATGCGCTGTCTATCGCGCTGGTGGCCGGCGTTATCTTCAGCCTCGGCTTTGGCATTCTGGCGGACAAGTTCGATAAGAAACGCTATATGCTGATCGCCGTGACGTTCTTTATCGCCGGCTTTGTCGCCATTCCGCTGGTGCATAGCGTGCCGCTAGTGGTGTTCTTTTTCTCGCTGATCAACTGCTCCTATTCGGTCTTCTCGACCGTGCTGAAGGCCTATTTCTCCGACACGCTGACGGCAACTACCAAAGCGCGCATTTTTTCGCTTAACTACACCTTCCTGAACATCGGCTGGACCATTGGCCCGCCGATTGGCACGCTGTTGGTGATGCACAGCATTAACCTGCCGTTCTGGCTGGCCGCGGTTTGCGCCGCGTTTCCACTGCTGTTTATCCAGCGCTACGTGGCGCGCGTTAACGCCGCCGAGATGGCGGAAACGCCCGTGGCCTGGTCGCCGTCCGTGCTATTGCACGACCGCGCGCTGCTGTGGTTTACCCTTTCCGGCCTGCTAGCCTCATTCGTTGGCGGCTCATTCGCCTCCTGTATGTCACAGTACGTGCTGACGATTGGCGATAGCACCTTCGCCGAAAAGGTGGTGGCGGTGATCCTGCCGGTGAATGCCGCGGTGGTGGTGACCTTGCAGTACGCTATCGGTCGTCGGTTAACGGCGACCAATCTGAAACCGCTGATGACCTTTGGCACCTTCTGCTACGTGCTGGGTCTGGCTGGATTTATGATATCGGGCAGTAATTTACTGTTCTGGGGGCTGGCGGCGGCGGTCTTTACGCTGGGCGAAGTCATCTACGCACCGGGAGAATACATGCTGATTGATAACATTGCCCCACCGGGCATGAAAGCCAGCTACTTCTCCGCTCAAGCCCTTGGCTGGCTCGGCGCGGCGCTAAACCCGTTGTTGACCGGGCAAATCCTGACCCATTTCGCGCCCTACGCGCTGTTCCCGATCATGATGGTAGTTATCGTGCTGGCGTGGTGGCTGATTATTCGTGGCATTAAGGCCAGCACTTGGGGTGCCACGGTGAGCGTGGCGTAATGTTCCCCTGGGGTCGGCGTTCCGCCTCGCCGGGCTACAGGATAGGTAGCCCGGCCAAGCGAAGCGCAGCCGGGGATACACTGTAATTACCAGATATCTGCCGCAATCCCCGTCACCAGACGTACTTTATCCCACTGCTGCTGCTCGCTCAGGCTGTTTCCCTCTTCCGTTGAAGCAAAACCACACTGCGGGCTGAGGCAAATCTGATCTAACGCCACATACTGAGACGCTTCTTCTACCCTCGCCTTCACGCCCTGGGGGTTTTCCAGCTCGCCGTTCTTGGTGGTAATCAGCCCCAGCACGGCTTTCTGCTGGCCTGGACGGATAAAGCGCAGCGGCGCGAAGTCGCCGGAGCGATCGTTGTCATACTCGAGGAAGAAGGCATCGACGTTTACGCGGCCAAACAGGATCTCTGCCACCGGCTCATAGCCGCCTTCTGAAATCCAGGTCGAACGGAAGTTACCGCGACACACGTGCAGCCCGACAATCAGGTCATCCGGCTTCCCTTCCAGCGCGCGATTCAACACGTCAGCATAGATAGCCGCCAGCTTATCCGGATCGTCACCGCGTTCACGCACCTGGCGACGCTGGTCGTCGGAGCACAGATAGGCCCATACGGTATCGTCGAGCTGCAGATAGCGGCAGCCAGCATCGTAAAACGCGCGGATAGCATCACGCCAGGTATCGGCCAGGTCATTAAAGTAGTCGGCCAGATCCGGGTAAACGGTCGCATCGATATCTTTACGCCCACCACGGAAATGCAGCACGCTCGGGCTTGGGATGGTCATTTTTGGCGTCGCTTCGCCGCTGATGCTTTTCAGGAAGCGGAAATCTTCCAGCATCGGATGTTCGCCAAAACCCAGTTTTCCGGTTACACGAATGCCATGAGCGCGGGTTTGCACGCCGTTAAACTGAATACCGCTTTCAGAGTCATAGCGTTCAACGCCCTGTAGGCCGTCAAAGAAATCGAAATGCCACCAGGCGCGGCGGAACTCACCGTCGGTGACCACGTGCAGGCCGCAGTCGCATTGATGCTGCACCACACGCCGAATCTCGGCATCCTCTACGGCGCGCAGCTGCTGTGCGTTGATTTCACCGTTAGCCAACTGTTGACGGGCTTCTTTAATTGCCAGCGGGCGTAAAAAACTGCCTACGATGTCAGCGCGATAAGGGGCGTGTTGGTGTGTCATGCGATCTCCTTACTCCATCAGGCAAACTCGTTGCCCTGAGTGATAATTTATTATTTGAACCATTTAGACTTCTGGATGGCTATATGTCTGAATAGTGTCATTCGAAAGAGCCCCAGGCAAACGAGAATAATTCATCACTGTTGAAAGATTTTCATGATCCCGATTGGAAGGCGAATCCCTCATCCTGCCAGCCGGTGATCCCGCCAATCATCACTTTGACAGGACGACCCAGTAACGCCAGCTTAAGCGCTGCCTGGTCGGCGCCGTTGCAGTGCGGCCCGGCACAATAAACCACGAACAGCGTCTCAGCGGGCCAGGAGTTCATTCTTTCAGCGGAGATATCGGCATGCCGCAGGTGAAGCGCGCCGGGAATATGACGGCGCGCGAAGGTTTCAGCGCTTCCCACCACGTGAAGCAGCACAAAGTCGACGTCGGGTTGCTGCAGTGAGGCGTGCACGTCAGCGCAGTCGGTTTCAACGCTCAGGCGCTGGCGAAAATGGGCGACTGCTTCGGCGGCGCTTGCAGTGGGGATGTCGGTCACGTAACTCATCGTTAATTCTCCGGTTCTGTGTTACCACTATGGTAACGACCGGATGAGTATAAACAGGCCCCCATGCAACAACCGCCCGCAGAAATGACAGAAAACAGCCAGAACATGACAAAGTGCGCCCCGATGGTAGTGGCGTTAGCCTATGACGGCCTCTGCACCTTTGAGTTTGGCGTGGCGGTGGAGATTTTTGGGCTCCCCCGGCCCGAAATGGGCGCAGGCTGGTATCGCTTTGCCGTTGCCGCCGTCGATGCAGGTGAGCTACGAGCCACCGGCGGCATACGGGTCATGGCGGACGGAGATTTAAGTATGCTGGAGCATGCCGATACCATCGTGGTGCCAGGCTGGCGCGGCGTCGATGCCGAAGTCCCCCCTGCACTGTGTCAGGCGCTCAGGCAGGCGCATCAGCGCGGATGCCGGGTGATATCCATCTGCTCTGGCGTTTTCGTGCTCGCCGCCGCGGGCCTGCTCGACGGCAAACGCGCTACAACCCACTGGCGCTATGTCGATACGCTCCAGCAACGCTACCCGGCGCTCGAGGTCGTGGAAGATGTGCTGTATATCGCACAAGAGTTCGTATTCACCTCAGCCGGAAGCGCCGCCGGGATCGACCTCTGCCTGCACGTGGTGCGAACGGATTTCGGCCTGGAGGCGGCAAACCAGGTCGCTCGACGTCTGGTCATCCAGCCCCATCGCGATGGCGCGCAGAAGCAACAGGTTGCGCACCCTGTCGCCCGGACGCGGGAAAGCCAGCGCCTGGGCATGCTGTTTGATTTTCTTTATCAACATCTGGCGGAAAGCCATAGCGTCAGTTCATTGGCGCAGCGGGTGGGAATGAGCGAGCGAACCTTTTTACGCCGCTTTCAGGATGCCACCGGGAAAACCCCTGCCCGCTGGCTGCTCGATGCACGTTTGCAGCAGGCGCAACATCGCCTGACCAGCAGCCGGGATAGCGTCGAAAAAGTGGCGGAGTTAAGCGGGTTCGGCAATGCGAAAAATCTGCGTTTACGCTTTCAGCAACATCTGGCAATAAGTCCGCTGGCGTACAGAAAAAAATTTACTGCAACAAATAATTAATTCACAAATTACGGCGTTAGTCTAAGTTTAAATCAGTAGGCTAATTAGGTGCTCATTGTGAGAATCGTTAAAGAGGAGGTCATCATGCTGGATAATATGCAAGTGTTTCTGGTTGCCGTGGGGCTCATTCTGTTTTCCGGTTTCCTGACTGCCTATTTTAGCGGAAGATGGAATGATTAACGGATAAAAAAAACCGCCAGGTTAACTGGCGGCATAAATGCTTGCATGGATAGATTTTTTGTTTCTACAATCGTCCGCTCTTCCTGATTGGACCATCGTTGCTAACCACTACCCTACCACCGCAATATTCAACTAAAGCTAAACGGAGAGTGCATTATTTAAGGCATAATTTTTCCACGCCTTTTTACTCTGACAGCTGGCCTGACGGCCTGCCCACAATCTGCCTGAGCGGGATTCCTGCAGGTCCTGATGCTCAGGACGATTAGACCAGATGGACTTGCGACGCGCTTTACGCTGGGATACTTTCATGTTTGCCTCCGGGCAGATTGTCGAAATTAAATCCATTAACTCAACGATTTACACAGCGATAATAGCAGCCCGAATGGCGAGTTTCTTCAATAAGTGAACGCATTTGTAAAGAGGAAACCTGACGCATTGCTGCGTAATTCAGCGATTTATCCCCTACCGAATATGTCAGGTTGTTAAATTGTTACAAATACGTAAAACTAGCGGCGTTGTCTTTCCTCCAGGAATGATAGCAAGAATGCTCTATTTATTGATGTACTTAACCCGCCAGCCCTGTGTGCGGGTTTTTTTTATATTTTTTTGTGGTTTCTGGCGTGAATAGACCACGCCAGATATGCGTTAGCTAAACAGGTTATTCACTCAGCCCTCGGTTTTTCAACATTGGGGTAATAAGCGGATCGTGGCCTCGCCAGTCGCGATAAAGTTGTTCTAAATCGCTGCTGTTACCGCGCGACAAAATAGCCTCGCGGAAACGCTGACCGTTTTCCCTATTCAAACCGCCCTGCTCAACAAACCATTGATAACCATCATCCGCCAGCATTTGAGTCCATAGATAGGCGTAGTACCCGGCCGCATAGCCCCCGCCGAAAATATGCGAGAAATAGCTGCTGCGATAACGAGGGGGCACGGCACAGAGATCCAGGTTTTCCAGCGCCAGCGTCGCCGTTTCAAACTGTTCAACGTCCTGCGGCAGCGACTCAGCGCTCAGGCTGTGCCAGTTCATATCCAGCAGCGCGGCGCTCAGCAACTCGGTCATGTCATAACCTTTGTTGAAGTTGGCTGCGCGGAACAGGCTCTCGCGTAGGGCTTCCGGCATCGGCTCACCGGTTTCATGATGAAGCGCATAGTGGGCGAAGACGTCAGGATGGCTGGCCCAGTGTTCGTTGATCTGCGACGGGAACTCGACAAAATCGCGCGGCGTATTGGTCCCCGACAGCGTGACGTAGCGTTGGCTGGCAAACAGCCCGTGCAGCGCGTGACCAAATTCGTGGAACAGGGTAATCACATCATCCCAGGAGATAAGCGCGCTTTTTCCGGCGGCCGGTTTCTGGTAATTACAGACGTTATAGATAACCGGACGCGTACCGTTCAGGGTAGATTGCGGCACAAAGTTGTCCATCCACGCCCCGCCGCTTTTGCTGTCGCGGGCGAAGATATCACCGTAAAACAGCGCCATTCCCTCTCCGTTGGCATCAAAGATTTCCCAGACGCGCACGTCAGGGTGATAAACCGGCAGGTCGAAACGTTCAATAAACGTTATTCCAAACAGCTGGCTGGCAGACCAGAAAACGCCGTCAACCAACACGCGCTCGAGGGCGAACCACGGTTTAATCTGCGCTTCATCGATAGCATATTTTTCACGACGTACCTGCTCAGAATAGAACAGCCAGTCCCATGCTTCGGCGGTAAATGAGGCTGAGCCGTTATCGATAAGCGTCTGAATATCTGCCAGTTCGCTTTCCGCCCGCGCCCGCGCCGCCGGGGTAATCTCGCGCATAAAATCGAAAGCCGCTTTCGGCGTTTTCGCCATTTGATCGGCCATACTCCAGCTGGCATAGTCGCTATAGCCCAGCAGCGCAGCCTGACGCGCGCGGATCGCCACCAGCTTTAGCAGTTTCTCCCGCGTGTCGTTAGCATCGCCCATCTGGTTGCGGGCCCAGGCGGCTTTATACAGTTTTTCCCGGGTTTTGCGTTGACGAAGCTGAGCCAATGCCGGTTGCTGGGTGGTGTTCACCAGCGGGATAAGCCAGCGGCCCGCCAGACCGCGATCGTTCGCCGCTGCAGCGGCAACGGCAATTTCATCTGCGCTGAACCCCGCGAGTTCCTCCACGCTCTCTACCACCAGCCCGCCGCTTTTTGCCGCGCCCAGCAGACACTGGTGAAACTGGCTGCTCAGGGTTGCCGCTTCGGTATTGAGGGTTTTCAGCTCCGCTTTTTCCGCATCCCCCAGCCTTGCTCCAGCCTGAATGAAACGCTGATAGATGACCTCAACCAGGCGACGGGACTCCGCATCCAGATCGAGCGCATCGCGCTGCTGCCACACGTATTCAATACGGCTAAACAGCGCATCATTGAGGTAAATATCGTTGGCAAGCCCAGCCAATTCAGCGGAGAACGCTTCGTCCAGTTGCTGGATGGTATCGTTGCTGTGGGAGGCGGCCATGGCAAAGAAAACGGCGTTGACCCGAGAAAGCATCTCCCCGCTTTTTTCCAGCGCCACAAAGGTGTTATCGAAGGTTGCCGGAGACGGGTTATTGGCAATGTCGGCAATCTCCTGACGCTTGCGCTTTAGCGCTTCGTCAAAGGCCGGACGATAGTGGCTATCGTTAATCGCATCAAAAGGCGGTGCCTGGTAAGGTAACGTACTGCTGGCAAAAAATGGATTCATGGCCGACATCCTGGATTCCTGAAAATAACAGGGTTCCAGAGTAGCAAGCTCTTGATAGACCGCAATGGTTTTACCCGGCAGGAGCGTTTTTTCTTTGAGGGATGGCGTTAGCTCGATAAAAGTGGCACAGATATCTGCCGCTCCCAGAGGCAGGAAGCATAGTGGTGAGTGCGCCTGAGAGAGATGCAACCGTATCGCTATCAGCCGTTTATTGCTGAAACTAGCTTATTGTTTCAAAAAACCGATCTCAATAAGCGCCTGAGCTACCAGTAAGACGAACATGACTGCAACCATTGGAGTGTACATGTTGAGCCTCCAGCGAACGCCGTTATAAATAGTATAGGTTATTTCTTAATCAACCCATCATTCATCTATTACGCCTAACCGGCGCGATGCTAATGGCAGACTGATAACGTTGTGTTTTTTGCTGACATTTTGCAGAAAGAAAAAATCTCATTACAAAACAGATGATTGAAAACCGGGTGTTCTGCTATCGTAATACAACACTTAAGCGTTGAAGGAACAGAGAGATGATCGTACTGGTAACCGGAGCAACGGCAGGTTTTGGCGAAAGCATTACGCGCCGTTTTATTGCCAACGGGCACAAAGTCATTGCCACTGGCCGTCGCAATGAGCGTTTAAAAGCGCTGAAAGATGAGTTAGGCGACAGCATTCTGACCGTTCAGCTGGACGTGCGTAACCGTGCGGCAATTGAAGAGACTATTGCCAATCTGCCCGCTGAATGGCGTGACATCGATATTCTGGTCAACAACGCCGGGCTGGCGCTGGGGCTGGAACCGGCTCACCGCGCAAGCGTTGAAGATTGGGAAGACATGATTGACACCAACAACAAAGGTCTGGTGTATATGACTCGTGCGGTACTGCCGGGCATGGTAGAGCGCAATCGCGGGCACGTAATTAATATCGGCTCCACCGCCGGTAGCTGGCCATATGCGGGAGGCAACGTTTACGGCGCGACCAAAGCGTTCGTGCGTCAGTTCAGCCTGAACCTGCGTACCGATCTGCACGGCACCGCCGTTCGCGTAACCGATATCGAACCAGGTCTGGTAGGTGGCACGGAGTTCTCCAACGTGCGCTTTAAAGGTGACGACAGCAAAGCCGGTAAAACCTACGAAAATGCCAACGCGCTAACGCCAGAAGACGTGACCGAAGCAGTATGGTGGGTGGCGACGTTGCCAAAACACGTCAATATTAACACCGTCGAGATGATGCCGGTCAGCCAGACCTATGCTGGCCTGAGCGTTCATCGCCAAAGTTAGCATTTAAACTCAACCCGACCCCCGGTCGGGTCTGGGCTCGGCGGCAAAAAAAGCGTAAAATAGCAGCTTAATCAGCTGATAAGAACGACTCAATGGCCGCCGAAACCCAACTGAACCCAACACAACCCGTCAACCAGCAAATTTATCGCATCCTGCGTCGCGATATCGTGCACTGTCTTATTCCGCCAGGCACCCCGCTTTCGGAAAAAGAGGTGTCGCTGCGGTTTGACGTTTCTCGCCAGCCGGTGCGTGAAGCGTTTATCAAACTCGCTGAGAACGGTCTGATCCAGATTCGCCCGCAGCGCGGCAGTTACGTAAACAAGATTTCACTTTCCCAGGTGCGTAATGGGTGTTTCGTTCGTCAGGCTATTGAATGTGCGGTGGCAAGACGCGCAGCCACGATGATCACCGATGCACAAAGCTATCAGCTTGAGCAAAACCTGCACCAGCAGCGTATTGCCATCGACCGCCAGCAGCTGAACGATTTCTTCCTGCTCGACGACGAATTCCACCAGCTGCTGTCAAATATTGCAGATTGCCAGTTAGCCTGGGATACTATCGAGAATATAAAAGCCGCTATCGACCGCGTGCGTTATATGAGCCTTGATCATGTCTCCTCACCGGAGATGTTATTAAAGCAGCACCATGAAATATTCGCTTCGCTGGAAAAACGCGATGCGGATGCGGTAGAAAAAGCGATGACCCTGCACCTGCAGGAAATTGGTGAATCAGTGTTGTTAATTCGTCAGGAAAACAGCGACTGGTTTAGCGAAGAATAAGAAATAAGGCCTTCATTACTGAAGGCCTTATTTTTATCGAATGACCATTGTCGGAATATTGGCGTAACGCAGAATAGATTCGGCGTTCGACCCCAGAAGGTGCGTGGTCATCCCTCGCTGGCGTGAGCCAATGACTATCGCATCGTACTCCCCGCTCTTGCTCAGCGCGATCACTTCATCGCGGATATTGCCAAAGCGGACGTCGGTATGCAGCCGCTCGGCAGGCATATCAAAGAGGCGCTGCAGGTTTTTCATTTTCTTGACCGACTCTGCCTGCATGAAATCTTCAAATTTTTTAATATCCGCCGCGAAGCCGCGTAAAATAGAGCGATTGCTGTTAGGTAATACATTTAATAGCGTAATTTCACCCGTCTCACCGGCCAGAAAAACGGCATGGCGAATCGCTTTATCACTTAAGTCCATTTCAAAAATATCTACAGGCATCAGAATTTTTTTGTACATAGCCCGAGCTCCTTATTTCACAGTGTCCATTATTCTTTCGCTATAACCATGACATATTTGTGACTATGCCGATAGCATTAATTCACCAAAATGATAGTTGCGGCGTGCAAATAATCGTCCATTATTTCAAGGGGCTTGAATTACTTTAAAGAAGTGTAATGACGGCAGATATAAAAGAAAATGCCGCCAGTAGCGGCGGCATTAATGGTCATACAACGAAATCAGGCAGCAAATTCAGCAACGGTCGCTTTTGCACCTTTGCTCAGCAGTGACAGATAGGCTGCCGTCACCTGCTCAACGAATTTCGCTTCCTTAGGCAGGTCTTTACCGAAGATAGCTTCAATACCCAGCAGCGCTTTCACGCGAGCTTCACCCTCTTCACTCTGCTGTACCACGCCCTGGATAACCGGCAGCAGCGGATCGCAAACTTCAATCGCGTTGCCCTGCTCATCCACGCCGCCTACGTAGCGCATCCAGCCTGCAACACCCAGTGCCAGCAGTGTAAAGCTGCTGTTATCAGCCAGATGCCAGCGTACAGAATCGAGCATACGCTGAGGCAGTTTCTGGCTACCGTCCATGGAGATCTGCCAGGTACGGTGACGCAGCGCCGGGTTGGTGTAACGCTCAATCAGCAGATCGGCATAGCGCGCCAGATCGACGTTTTGCACTTTCAGGGTTGGAGCCTGCTCTTTGAGCATCAACGCATGCGCTGCGCGGCGGTAGTTATCATCACCCATGCAATCGTTGATGTGCTGATAGCCTGCCAGATAGCCCAGATAGGCCAGGAAGGAGTGGCTGCCGTTCAGCATGCGCAGTTTCATCTCTTCAAACGGGATGACGTCGCTGACCAGTTCAGCGCCCGCGTTTTCCCATTCCGGACGGCCAGCGACGAAGTTATCTTCGATAACCCACTGACGGAACGGCTCACAGGCAACACCCGCTGGATCGCGAACGCCGGTCAGCTGTTCGATTTTATCCAGCGTTTCTGGCGTAACGGCAGGAACGATACGGTCAACCATGGTGGATGGGAATGTCACATGAGATTCGATCCAATCAGCCAGACCCGCATCTACCGCACGTGCAAAGGCACATACCACATTACGCATCACATGACCGTTTTCCGGCATGTTGTCGCAGGACATCACGCTAAATGGCGGCAGGCCAGCGGCTTTACGGCGAGCCAGCGCTTCAACGATAACGCCCGGCGCAGATTTTGGCTGATGTGGGTTCTGCAGGTCAGCCACAATAAATGGGTGATCGAGCATCAATTGGCCGGTGGCCGGAGAGTGGCAGTAGCCCTTCTCGGTGATGGTCAGGGAAACGATAGCGACCTGTGGTTCGCACATCTTCGCCAGAACGGTTTCCAGGCCATCAACCTGCGCGTGCAGCGCTTCTTTAACGACGCCCACCACGCGGGCAGTCCATGCATCCGCGGACATTTCCGCCACGGTGTATAAATTGTCCTGATTGTTCAGGTCGGCAATCTGCTGCTCACCGCCGATCAGGTTAACTTCGGTATAACCCCAATCGCTGCCGTGTTCTGCGGCAAGGATATCAGCATAGACAGCCTGATGGGCGCGGTGAAACGCACCAAAACCGAGATGTACAATGCGCGGCACCAGTTTGCTGCGATCGTAGCTTGGGAGAGTTGCCTTAGCGGTTAATAGCTTATTCTGCATCTTTTTGACTCGCTGTAGAGAATGTTGATTGCCATACTAGTTTAACGAGACCATCACACGAGATTTTGATTTGCGTTAATATATTGGCTATTGGTATGACATGGTTTTTAAGTTGTGTGACAACCCTGACAAGCCGCAACGCAGTCGTCAGGGTTATCATAGAAACATTAATTGACTGGCGCCGTGTGCTTCAGATGCCCCTCAGCCGGCTGCGGTTCGTTCCACAGGTCGTCATAAGAGTAGCCCGTCAGGTCTTCGACAATCTTGCGCGTCTCAGGCGTAACATCGCGCTTTGAACCCTTCGCTTTCAAGCGCTCAACTTCATCGACAAAGATTTTGTGCGTGCGTTTATTCAGGTGGAACGTCACCGCCTGCCACAAAGCAATCAGCAGCAGACCCGCCGTACCGGCAAACAACAGCACTGCAATCGTATTCACGGCACTTTCAGGCTGTACCAGGCTGCCCTTCACAAAACCGCCCTCTTGCAACATCACGCCCACCACAAACGTCGCGATAGCCACGGTCGTTTTACGGGAGAAGGTCATCACCGCAGCAAACAGCCCTTCACGACGCTGACGGGTGATCATCTCGTCGATATCCGGAATGAAGGGGAAAACGTTCCACGGTGTAAACTCCAGAACACAACGGCCTACTTGATACACCGCAGCCAGCACGACCAGGATGGTCACTTTATTGTCCGGTGGGAATTGGTAAACCATGAAAAGCCCTACCAGGCACAGCATCATCAGGGTATAAGCAAAAACATACAGGCGTGATGGACCATATTTGATGATCGCCACCCCGGCCAACAGCGTTACTGGCAGGCCCACAATACTCATCGACAGCAGCGTACCTGACAGCGAAGACGAGACGTTCAGGCAGTACACGCAGAAAAAGACGAATACGGTGTTATAGACATCTTTTGCAGTGAAAGAGAACAGATAGATAGCCAGATGCTTTCTGAATGCCCGCACTTTCAGCGTTGAGTAGTATTCTTTAAACAGCTTGCCCGTCGCGATCACCTTGTCGATAAAGGAGGTTGGCTGACGGTGACTTTCCAGTTCTGCTTGCATTTCCGGCGTCAGGTCGCGCTCCCAGGTCACTTTCCAGGAGATGAAGACGCAGAACATAAACAGAATCGCAAACACCACACCATTGATAAAGTAAGCATGCGGATCGTGCTCGCCAAAGTGACTGATCAGCAGTCCCGGAATAAAGGTCGCCAGGAACGTACCGGATGCCGACAGGAACATACGACAGGTAGAGAGTTTGGTTCTGGAATTAAAGTCTTTGGTCATTTCAGATGGCAACGTTTCCCATGGGATCAATACCATCGCCGCGATAATTTCAAAGGCCAGATAAACAGCCAGATAGAACCAAAAACTCATCCCGGTTATCCATAACAGGATATATACCAGCATTAATGGCGCGCCGAGTAATAAGAAGAAGCGGCGACGGCCAAATCGTTTACCTAATGAATTTTTATAGAAATGGTCAGTAAAGCTGCCCATAAACAGGCTGACAATCGCATCAACAATACGGGCGATCGCCACGATGGAGGCAGCTTCAACCGGAGATAAGCCGACGAACGTTGTGTAAAAGAATAGCAGCCAGGCACCGATGACGGTAAATGCCCCGCCGCCCATAATATCCGTTAAGCCATAGCCAATACTGACTGGAATTGTTATTTTTCTATTAGTACGAGACATGTTCTACCCTCATGCAAGGAAGGATTTAAAATTTGAAATAATTAACGGCGTTATCGTGACAAATATTTCTAACCATCTGCGATAAGATCCTGTGGTTGTCAGGTACCTCGCCGCGGTCAACCCAACCTCCAATTAAGTTGCAAAGAATTCGACGGAAATAATCATGACGGGTGTAGGAAACAAGACTGCGGGAATCCGTCAGCATGCCGACAAAGTGCATTAATAATCCCTGGTCAGCGAGGCTATTAAGTTGGTTCTCCATGCCGCGACGGGTATCGTTAAACCACCAACCAGATCCAAACTGTATCGGCGATTTCACGCCGTCTTCACCGGACTGGAAGTTAGCGATGGTCGTCGCCACTACGTCGTTGTAGCTGGCGTTCAGGTTATAGAGAATGGTTTTCGGCAGGCCACCATTCAACGCCATGGCGTCTAGCAGACGATTCAGTCCCACCGCCAGATGGGTTTGATCGGCAATGGAGTCAAAGCCAGTATTAATCCCTAATTTTTGGAACATCCGGGTGTTATTACTGCGGATGGCACCAAAGTGGATTTGCATTGCCCAACCGCGCTTTTTGTACTCACGGGCCAGCATGACAAACATCGCACTATTGAGTTGCGCTGTTTCATACTCGTTCAACGCTTCGCCGCGACGTTTCTGGTTGAACAGATCATTGATGCAGGCAGCATCGGCTGGCTGATACTCCACGGTAACCGGGCCATGATCCGAGATACGGCAGCCTGTTTCATGGAAGTGATCGATTCGCAGCGCTAGCGCTGCTGCAAAATCGTCAAAACCGTGAATGTCTCGCCCGGTCATCTGCGCGAGCTTAGCGGTGAACGCAGCGAAATCCTGCGCGTTGTCGGTGAACAGATCGTCCGGGCGGAACGTCGGCAGCACCTGGGTTGTAAAGGTGGTGTCCTGTTGTAACAGGCGATGGTATTCCAAAGAGTCTAATGGCGCGTCGGTGGTACAAATGACGGCCACATTAGAGCGTGCGATTAAGCGGCGTGGTTTAAAATCATCAGTGGTAATTTGCTGATCACAATGCTGCATAATCTGCTGCCAGTTTTCACTGCTCAACATGTCATTGCAGCCGAAATATTTATTCAGTTCCAGGTGAGTCCAGTGATATAGCGGATTACCAAATGAGGCCTCCACTGTTTCAGCCCAGGCTTTAAATTTCTCTTCCGCCGTTGCATCGCCGGTAATATAGCGTTCTGAAATACCGTTTGCACGCATTGCACGCCATTTATAGTGGTCTCCTGCCAGCCACAGTTGCGTGATATTATCGAAGTTTTTATTTTCGTAGATTTCTTTTGCATCGAGGTGACAGTGATAATCGATAATCGGTAGTTGAGCGGCTACATCTTTATATAACCGAACCCCAACATCACTCTCGATCATAAAACGATCGTTAATAAAGTTCATTTTTCCTTAACCACGTATAATATTTTTTAGATTAATCTCGCCAATATAAAAAGCCCATCGCAATGCTGCGATGGGCTTCACAATCAGGCATATTGTTGGTTTGTCTTTTTCTCTGCGGTAGCAGTCGCGTCAGCAGCGTCTTCAGCCAGGCTGAGGTCACGGTCGCAGACCTCAGGCATCAGTAATGCCGCAATAAGACCAATCACCGAATAACAAATCAGCATAATGACAATCGGGTACCACGACCCGGTCATATTGCAGAAGATCCCCGCCAGTACCGGCCCAAAACCAACGGCAACCAGACCACCTGCCTCTTTCGAGATAGCCATGCGAGTAAAGCGGTTACGCGAGCCGAACATCTCAGCCATCGTAATGTTTTCCAGCGCAAACAGGCCTAGTACCGCAAAGTTATGGATAATAATGATCGACATCATTATTACGCTGGCGCTGTAGGTCTTATCGACAATAATCGACACCATTGGGTACGCCAGAATAATGGCGGAAATACAGAGCAAAATATAAGGCAGACGACGACCGTATTTATCGGACAGCCAACCAAGCAGCGGGATGGTCAGGAAGCCGATAACGGAACTTATCATCAGCGCATCCGTTGGGATCCCTTTATCAAACAGCAGCGTTTGAACCAGATATCCTGCAAGGAACGTCTGAATCAAACCGGAGTTACCCGCCTGACCAAAACGCAGCCCCGTGGCTAACCAGAAGGATTTGCTACGGAACATCGCACCGATGGTATTGTCATTCGCCGGAGTTTCAGTAACCGCAACATCGGCTTCACTCACTTTTTCAAATACCGGGCTTTCTTTCAGGTTCAAACGTAACCAGATAGCGAAGATCATCACCACGACGCTTGCCAGGAAAGGTATACGCCAGCCCCAGGCGATCAGTTCTTCACGATCAAGCAGAAAGAACATTACCGCCCAGATAGCCGTTGCAGTAAGCGTACCGCAGTTGGTCCCCATCGCCACCAGGGAGGAGATCAGACCGCGTTTGCCTTTAGGGGCGTATTCCGCCAGCATGGTACCTGCACCGGAGATTTCAGCGCCCGCACCTAACCCCTGGATAATACGCAATGTCACCAACAGAATTGGCGCAAAAATACCAATCTGTGCGTAGGTTGGTAGTACGCCAATTAACGTGGTGCAGATCCCCATCATGGTGATGGTAATAAACAGCACCTTTTTACGCCCGACGCTGTCACCCATTTTGCCAAAAATAAATGCCCCAACAATACGCGCAATATAGCCGGCACCGTAGGTCCCCATCGCCAGAATTAATGCCATTGCTGCCGACTGTTCAGGGAAGAATATTTCATGGAAAACAAGTGCTGCACCTAATGAATAGAGCTGAAAATCCATAAACTCTAATGCAGTTCCAAGCCAACCGGATACGGCGGCTCTCACTAAATCAGATGTCGTTCTTTCATGTGTTAATTGCGTCATTGCAATCATCTCCGGGTAAGATGCGTACAGCTTAATCGCATGATCTTGTTTTTATTTATCAAACGTGAGTAAGACCTTACAGCAGGATTTTTGATCCTTTTCAAATAATTCAATGGCATCGATAACATGGTGGTAATCAAAGTAATGCGTGATGAGTTTGTCAGGATCAATTAATCCTTTTTCTAACCACTCGAGAACCACCGGGAATTTATTCGCGTTAAGTCGCGAAGAATAAATAGAGAGCTCCTTACCTGTGATACCTTGTTGAGTAATGGTTGACGGATCGCTGGAAAAACCCATCAGAACAATACGCGCTGCCGGAGAGGCCAGCGTGATGGCCTCTTGTAAAATCGTCGGATGACAAGCGGCATCGACGATCAACGTCGGTTTAAGCCCCTTCTCATCGAGCCATTCAGCCAGCGGTTTCTCGCCGTTATTAATGACCCAATCAGCACCGCAGCGCTCTGCCATGGCCAGCCGTTCATTAATTCGGTCGGCTACAATGACCTGCTTAACGCGATAAACGCCTTTCAGCGCCTGCAGGGTGGTTAAACCCATCGGGCCCGCGCCATAAATCAACGCTACGTCAGCTTCCGTTGGATTGACCTGGCCGGTGACGTTTGCCGCAATCGTGAAGGGTTCAACCATTACGGCGTGGTGATCGGCAATATTATCCGCAACGCTCCAGGCATTTTTCGCCGGGACGACGGTATATTCACTGAAACCACCATCGCGATGGACGCCGAGCACCACCAGAGACGTACAGACGTTAGGTTTGCCTACAGAACAGGGGTAGCAATGACCGCAGCTGATCACCGGATCAACACAAACGCGCTCACCTATCTGCTTATCGGTGACACCTTCGCCAACGGCATCAATCACGCCAAAAAACTCATGACCGATAACGCGTGGATAGCGCGCAAAAGGGTTATGGCCGCGATAAATATGGCTATCAGAGCCGCAGATACCGGCTATTTTCACTTTAACGCGGACTTCTCCGACGCCAGGTTCTGGCAATGGACGTTCTTCAATAACCAGTTCTTCAGGCTGTTTAATCACGATACTTTTCATTTTGTGTTCCTTATTACCAGTTCCACAACGTGCCATCTTCCAGACGTGCTACAGGCAGATAAGCTGGATCGTACGGATATTTCGCTGCCAGTTTTTCGTCAAACTCGATGCCTAAGCCCGGTTTGTCGCCTGGGTGCATATAGCCGTTATCGAAGGTCCAGTTATGCGGGAAGACTTCCAGCATCTGTTCGGAGTAACCCATGTATTCCTGAACGCCGAAGTTTGGTACCCACAGGTCAAAGTGCAGCGCGGCAGCCATGCAGACCGGAGAGAGATCTGATGGGCCATGAGAGCCGGTACGTACCTGATACAGCGACGCAAAGTCGGCGATGCGGCGCATACCGGTGATGCCACCCGCGTGGGTAATGGTGGTGCGGATATAATCAATCAACTGCTCTTCGATCAGCTGTTTGCAATCCCAGATGCTGTTGAATACTTCACCGACCGCAATCGGAGTGACGGTGTGCTGGCGAATCAGACGGAAGCACTCCTGGTTCTCCGCAGGGGTTGGATCTTCCATCCAGAACAGGCGGTACTGTTCGATGCTCTTACCAAAACGGGCCGCTTCGATTGGGGTCAGACGGTGATGCATGTCGTGCAGCAGATGTTCATCAAAACCGAACTGATTACGTACCGCATCAAACAGTTTTGGCGTGAAATCGAGGTATTTCTCGGTGGACCACAGTTGCTCATCCGGCCACTGCCCTTTGGTTGCCGGTTCGTAGGCCAGCCCCTTGCCTTTAGACATACCGTAGGTGGTTTTCATGCCCGGCACGCCGCACTGAACGCGAATGGCTTTAAAGCCCATCTCTTTATGACGCGCGTAATCTTCCAGCACTTCATCAATGGTGTGACCAGTGGTGTGACAGTACACCATCACGCCCTCACGGGACGCGCCGCCCAGCAACTGGTACAGCGGCATATTGGCGGCTTTGGCTTTAATGTCCCACAGCGCCATATCAACCGCCGAGATAGCGGACATGGTCACCGGGCCGCGACGCCAATAGGCGCCTTTGTAGAAGAACTGCCAGATATCTTCGATGCGATGTGCATCGCGCCCCACCAGTTGCGGGCACAAATGATCCTTCAGGTAGGAGGCAACGGACAGTTCGCGGCCGTTTAGCGTGGCATCACCGTAGCCGACTAAGCCGCTATCGGTGGTAATTTTCAGCGTGACGAAGTTACGTCCAGGACAGGTTACAAAAACCTCAGCACCCACAATTTTCATCTTCAATCCTTAGCTTTACATCTCATAGGTTAGTGTGGCGAAATTACGCCTGACCAAACTACCATACAAGTATTAATATCGAAATTTACCGGAGAAGATCACAAAAATGAGAGGGGAAATTCAGTCCAAAAGACGAGAAATACGAAGATAAAGGGAGGGATATGGCCCTTTCGGGCCAGGAGTCAGGCGCGTCCCCAACCGGCGACTATAATCAGCATGCCGCAGAGCGCAACTGCCGCACCGAGCCAGTCATACATGGTTAGCTTTTCACCTTCAACGACACGCAGCCATAGCAGAGCGGTAAAGATATACACCCCACCGTAAGCGGCATAAACGCGGCCGCTGGCAGCGGGATGCAGTGTAAGCAACCAGACAAACAGGGCCAACGCGAGCCCTGCCGGCGCGAGCAACAGCGGCGTCGCCCCCCGCTTCAACCATAACCACGGTAAATAGCAGCCGATAATTTCACACAGCGCGGTAGCAAAAAAGAGCAGCGAAGTCTTTAACATCGTTTATCTTCATCAACATACGAATTTCCCTATGATACGCAAAAATCAACCAGATTCGACCACGGGGTTTTCACGGGTATGCCCGTCGCCTGAGTTGTAGTAGACTGCTTTCAGGAGTCATCGTATTTACCATGCTAAAGGAACTCACCGATGAAAATTACACTTAGCAAACGCCTTTGCCTGACGGCTATGCTGACGCTGGGTGCCATTGTGTACACCGCCTCCGCTTCTGCTGAAACCAACAAACTGGTTATTGAATCTGGCGATAGCGCACAGAGTCGCCAGAACGCGGCGATGGATAAAGAACAATGGAACGACACCCGTCAGCTGCGCCAGAAAGTGAACAAACGCGCTGAAAAAGAGTGGGATAAAGAAGATGTTGCTTTTGATGCCCGCGATAATTGCCTGAAAAGCACCAACGTGAATGCGTACTGGGAGCCCAACACCCTGCGCTGTCTTGACCGCTCAACCGGGCGCGTTGTTCGCTAATCACAGCAAAAAAGGGCGCTTCTCAGCGCCCTTTTCTTTGCCACTTATCTATTCACATCAGTAATATTCAATGGTGTTTTTGATGGTGTAACGCTGGGTCACCGGCGGCTTAACGCTCTGGTCCACCACCTCTAACTCGCAGCTCACCGGATTATCGTGGCGATCGTAATCACAGCTTTGCGTGACATTCCCCGCTGGCTGTTTATTGAGCATACTCACGGCGGTGTAATCGAGCTTTTTACGCGAATCCTGCGATGGGGTTGAGATAACCGACAGCGTAACCCCTTTTAACGTTGACACTTTACCCAGCGGATACCCTTCTTTGTCATAGCGGTAATCCACCTCGCTATCTTTACCAAGCGCCTTGACCACGAAGCCGTTATCGTCGGTTTCCCATTTAACGCCCGCTGAAGGGAATTCAGCCAACTGGCATTTGCCCTGTAACCGCACGCGTTTCTCGTGGGTGACACCGTCAAGATAATAGTTGGCGTTCAATACCAGCAGTGCGCCAGTATCCTGCTCGATATCATGAAACTCCAGCATATCGAAACAGCCTTCCGGCGAGAGTTGTGCGCTCACCCGCTTTGCCACCTCGCCTTTTTCGTTAAGCAGCGTCTGGCTGAAATCCTTCACCGGGCCGCGCAGCGGGTCGAAGTCGAATTCGTTAGAAAAACTTGCCATTTCCGGGGTGAACGCGGCCGGCGTAGTGTTGTTATCGCAGCCGCTCAGTACGGCAAACGCCGAGGCCAGTAAAATCAGTTTCTTCACGCCACAATCCTGTTTCGGGAATTTATTCAATTATATTAGCAATATAAAATTGTTTATAGTCTGGCCTGGCGGAAATCAAAAAATAACCGCCTTGCTAAGAAACATCAGAAAATGAGATTCAAAGACAAACGCTTACATTGCCCCTGCTATACTTTTCACGAATCTTATGAAAAGGAGCCGATCATGCTGTCTTCACGTTGGTTACTGGCACTACTGCTTGCAGGCGCGATGCCCGCGCTGGCAACCGTACCTGACTCCTGTGAACGCGTCAGGAGCGACATTCAGCAGAAAATCATGCAAAACGGCGTCGCTGAAAGTGCCTTTACTCTTGATATCGTGCCTAACGATCAGGCCGATAAGCAAGGGGCGCAGGTCGTCGGACACTGCGCAAATGACACCTTTAAAATTCTCTACACCCGCACCGATAACGCCCAGTAATGCACTACCGCCTCACTTGAGAGGCGGTGTCGCTTACCCCTTCTTCTCCACGACAAAATCCAGCGCAATCCCAATCAGCACGCCATCACGCAGCGAATGATCGTCGGAAAGCGCATCCAGCCCGCCCTGAAAACGCAGCTTTTGCGACATGGTGTTAATGGTTAATTTCGAGTGCAGGCACGGCAGCGCCTGAGAACTGATGGGATACACCACGCGCCCGGATACCAGCACCGGAATTTTTCGCAACTCAGCGGATCTTAGCACCCCAATAGTGGAATAGAGCACGGCAACCGGCGTCACGGCGAGGACTTTGCCGTCAGTCACGCTGATAAAATCGAGCAAAATTTCGGGACGCAAAAAATTTAACCCTTTGTAGGGAACCGTGACCGTCTCAATCGCGGGCATCGGAATAGCGGACGAATCAATATCCTGCATGGGTAGGTTCCATAAGTAACGGATTAGCGGTAAGAAAATCAGCCTGCGGGAACCCGCAGACCGTAACAAAACTGTTTTTATGTTGTAAAACAATTATGCACATGACCTCTTCACCTGGCAAACCCCGCCACACAAATACCCCATTAGGATGACCCGCTGTTTTGACCGGGATTAATACTTGTATACCACCAACCAGGTATTATCCCTTTCCATTGTTAGCAGGTTTTTAATTTCACGCTGGAATCATTAAACAAAAATAATGGAGTGAGTAATGTCTGATCAGGAAAAGCCAGGGGGGCTAAGCCGACGCACCCTCATTAAATCGTCGGCTATCGGCTCCTTAGCATTCGCAGCGGGCGGTCTCTCGCTCCCCTTCTCTTTACGCGCGACGGCCGCCGCCGTGCAGCAGGCCAGCCAGAAGACAAAGTGGTCTGGGGCGCCTGCTCGGTAAACTGTGGCAGCCGCTGCGCGCTGCGCCTGCATGTGAAAGACGACGAAGTATATTGGGTCGAAACCGACAATACCGGCCACGACATCTATGGCGATCACCAGGTACGCGCTTGCCTGCGCGGGCGTTCTATTCGCCGTCGCATCAACCATCCCGATCGCCTGAACTATCCGATGAAGCGAGTGGGTAAACGCGGCGAAGGTAAATTCGAGCGCATTAGCTGGGATGAAGCGCTGGACACGATCGCCAGCAACCTCAAACGGGTAGTGAAAGATTACGGCAACGAATCCGTCTACATTAACTACTCTTCCGGTATCGTCGGCGGCAATATCACACGCTCCTCGCCATCCGGTTCCGCCGTGATGCGCCTGATGAACTGCTACGGCGGTTCGCTCAACCAGTACGGCACCTACAGCACCGCCCAGATTGCCTGCGCCATGCCGTATACCTACGGCACCAATGACGGCAACAGCACCTCCGATATCGAAAACAGTAAACTGGTGGTGATGTTCGGCAACAACCCGGCGGAAACTCGCATGAGCGGCGGCGGTATCACCTATTATCTTGAACAAGCTCGCGAACGCTCAAATGCGCGCATGATCGTTATCGATCCGCGCTATACCGATACCGCTGCTGGTCGTGAAGATGAGTGGATCCCGATTCGTCCGGGTACCGACGCCGCGCTAGTTGCCGGCATTGCCTGGGTATTGATTGACGAGAATCTGGTTGATCAGCCGTTCCTTGATAAATACTGTGTTGGTTACGACGAGAAAACCCTGCCGGAAGGCGCGCCGGCCAACGGTCACTATAAGGCCTATATTCTCGGTCAGGGCGATGACGGCGTGGCGAAAAACCCACAGTGGGCATCTAGCATTACCGGTATTCCTGCCGACAGAATCATCAAGCTGGCACGTGAAATCGGCAGCGCTAAACCGGCCTATATTTGCCAGGGCTGGGGGCCGCAGCGTCAGGCAAACGGCGAGCTCTCTGCCCGTGCAATTGCCATGCTGCCGATTCTGACCGGTAATGTCGGTATTAACGGCGGCAACAGCGGCGCGCGCGAATCGACCTATACCATCACCATCGAGCGTTTCCCGGTGCTGGTTAACCCGGTCAAAACGGCCATCTCCTGCTTTACCTGGACCGATGCGATCGACCACGGCGCCGAGATGACCGCCACCCACGACGGCGTGCGAGGCAAAGATAAACTGGACGTGCCTATCAAGTTCTTCTGGAACTATGCGGGCAATACCATCATTAACCAGCACTCGGATATCAATAAAACCCACGAGATTTTGCAGGACGACAGCAAATGCGAAATGATCGTGGTGATTGAGAACTTTATGACCGCCTCGGCAAAGTACGCCGATATCCTGCTGCCTGACCTGATGACCGTTGAACAGGAAGACATTATTCCCAACGACTATGCCGGGAATATGGGCTACCTGATCTTTATCCAGCCGGCAACGGCACCAAAATTTGAACGCAAGCCGATCTACTGGATCTTAAGCGAAGTAGCGAAACGGCTGGGCGACGAGGTGTATCAGAAGTTCACCGAAGGGCGTTCTCAGGAGCAATGGCTGCAGTATCTGTACGCCAAAATGCGCGCCAAAGACGCAGATTTACCGACCTATGATGAACTCAAAAAAATGGGCATCTACAAGCGCAAAGACCCGAATGGGCACTTTGTTGCCTACCAGAGCTTCCGCAAAGATCCAGAGGCCAATCCGTTAAAAACGCCGTCGGGCAAAATTGAAATCTACTCCAGCCGCCTGGCCGATATCGCGGCGAAATGGCAGCTTGAGAAAGACGAGACCATCAGCCCGCTGCCGGTCTACGCCTCCACCTTTGAAGGCTGGGACGACCCACTGCGCGGCACTTTCCCGCTACAGCTGTTTGGTTTCCACTTTAAAGCTCGCACCCACTCAAGCTACGGCAACGTTGATGTGCTGAAAGCCGCCTGCCGCCAGGAGGTGTGGTTAAACCCGCTGGATGCGCAGAAACGCGGGATCCAGAACGGCGACATGGTGCGCGTGTTTAACGGCCGCGGTGAGCTGCGTATTCCGGCAAAAGTCACGCCGCGCATTATGCCGGGCGTCTCCGCAATGGGCCAGGGCGCCTGGCACGACGCCGAGATGAACGGAGACCGGATTGACCACGGCTCCTGCATCAACACGCTGACCACGCATCGCCCTTCTCCACTGGCGAAAGGCAACCCGCAGCACACCAACCTGGTTGAGATCGAGAAGGTATAAGGACTAGCCCATGAGCACCCAATACGGATTTTTCATCGACTCGGCCCGCTGCACCGGTTGCAAAACCTGCGAGCTGGCCTGTAAAGATTACAAAGACTTAACCCCAGACGTTAGCTTCCGCCGTATTTACGAATACGCGGGCGGCGACTGGCAGGAAGACAACGGCGTCTGGAACCAGAACGTCTTTGCTTACTATCTGTCCATCGCCTGTAACCACTGCGAAGACCCGGCCTGTACCAAAGTGTGCCCAAGCGGCGCGATGCATAAACGCGAAGATGGCTTTGTGGTGGTCAACGAAGATGTCTGCATCGGTTGCCGATACTGCCATATGGCCTGCCCGTACGGTGCGCCGCAGTACAACGAAGCTAAAGGTCACATGACCAAATGCGACGGCTGCCATGAGCGCGTGGCGGAAGGCAAAAAGCCAATTTGCGTGGAATCCTGCCCGCTGCGCGCACTGGACTTTGGTCCTATCGAAGCGTTGCGTCAGAAACACGGCCAACTGGCGGCGGTCGCGCCGTTGCCGTCCGCGCACTTCACCAAACCCAGCATTGTGATTAAACCTAACGCCAATGCACGTCCGTGCGGCGATACCACTGGCTATCTGGCCAATCCGAAGGAGGTGTGAGATGGGAAGCGGATGGCATGAATGGCCGCTGGTGCTGTTTACCGTGCTGGGGCAGTGCGTAGCAGGCGCGACAATCATCACTGGCTTAGGCTGGCTGGCGGCACGCCATGAACCGGCGGATCAACGCCGCATTGTGCTCACTATGTTTTTCCTTTGGGTTATCATGGGGATCGCGTTCTTCGCCTCGGTGCTGCACCTTGGCTCGCCGCTACGGGCGTTCAATTCACTGAACCGCGTGGGCGCATCGGCGCTGAGTAATGAAATCGCCAGCGGCTCCGTGTTCTTTGCCGTCGGCGGGTTCTGGTGGCTGCTGTCGGTTCTCGGCAAAATGCCTGCGGCGCTCGGGCGCGTCTGGTTATTGGTCAGCATGGTGCTGGGGCTACTATTTGTCTGGGCGATGACGCGTGTTTATCAGATAGATACCGTGCCAACCTGGTATAATGGTTATACAACGGCATCGTTCTTCCTGACCGTATTGCTCACCGGGCCGCTGTTTGCCGCGCTACTGCTGAAGCTGGCGAAAGTGCCGTTTAACGGTAAGTTCTTCGCCGCGGTCAGCGTGCTGGGCTATTTGCTCAGCCTGGCGGTCGTGGTGCTGCAAACCTCTGAGCTGGGCTTTATTCACAGCTCGGTTCAGCAGGCTAACGCGCTGCTGCCGGACTGGGGCCGCTTGCAGGTGTGGCGCTTCGTCCTGCTGGCAGCCGGTTTAGGCTGTTGGATCTGCCCGCTGCTGCGCCGAGTGCCACCACGCGCTGCGGGCCTGGCGCTGGGGTTAGTACTGATGCTGGTTGGCGAACTTATCGGTCGCGGGCTGTTTTATGGCCTGCATATGACCGTCGGCATGGCGATTGCCGGGTAAATCATCGGCGCGGGAGCTTTTCCGCGCCCAAATAAGGAAATGCAGTAATGAATGACGTTCAGCACAACGACGCCTTAGCGTTCTCTGCCCGGGTACTGGGTGCCCTGTTCTATTTCGCACCGAATAGCACGCTCGCCGAGCCGCTGGTTGCGGCGTTCACCGACGGTGAGTGGCTTGAGCAGTGGCCATATGTCGTTGAACATGCCGATGCCCTTTCCGCAGGGTTTGCTGCACAAAGCGATGAGTCATTGCCTCAGGCCTGGCAACGCCTGTTTATCGGGCCATCAGCGTTGCCGTCACCACCTTGGGGCTCCGTCTGGCTGGATCGTGAGAACGTGCTGTTTGGCGACTCAACCCTGGCGCTGCGCCAGTGGATGCGTGAAAACCAGATTGCTTTCGACGTAGAGCAAAACGAGCCGGAAGATCACTTTGGCACTCTGCTGATGCTGGCGGCCTGGCTTTTGGAAAACGGCCGTGATGACGCCTGTAATCAACTGCTGGCCTGGCATCTCCTGCCGTGGGCGCCGCGCTTCCTCGCCGAGTTTATCGAGAAGGCCGATCATCCGTTCTTTATTGCGCTGGGGCAGCTTGCACAACAAACGCTGGCGCAGTGGCAGTCCTCGCTGCTAATCCCTGTCGCTGACAAAAAACTGTACCGTTAAGCCACCGGAATAAGCGATGCAGCGTCTTCATCACTATCCCGATATTACGGCGATGTTTCGTCGCCTGCTGATTGCCACCGTCATTGGCATCCTTGCGGCGTTGGCGGTGGCGCTATTTCGTCACGCCATGTATCTGGGAGAGTGGCTATTTCTTAGCAATGACAGCGGCAGCCTGGTCAACGCCGCCGAAGGGCTAGTGTGGTGGCGACGGCTGCTGACTCCCGCTCTCGGCGGGCTTGCCGCCGGGATGCTACTTTGGGCCTGGCAGCGCCACACCCGCCAGCGCCCGCACGCACCGACCGACTACATGGAAGCGCTGGAAAGCGACGAAGGTAAATTCGATACCGGTGCCAGCTTGATTAAATCAGCCGCCTCGCTGCTGGTGGTCATCAGCGGTAGCGCCATCGGCCGCGAAGGGGCCATGATCCTGCTGGCTGCCCTCGCCGCCTCCTTTTTTGCCCAGCGCTTCACGCCGAAAGACGAATGGAAACTGTGGATTGCCTGCGGCGCTGCCGCTGGGATGGCCAGCGCCTATCATGCCCCGCTGGCGGGTAGCCTGTTTATTGCCGAGATCCTGTTCGGCACCCTGATGCTCGCCTCGCTCGGCCCGGTGGTGATTGCCGCCGTGGTGGCGCTACTGACCACACAACTGATGAACGGCGGCGCGGAACTGCTCTACCGCGTTGGCGAACTCCCTGCACTCAGCGCTGCCCATTACGCGCTGATGCTCGCCACCGGTCTGGTTTGTGGATTAGGCGGGCCGCTGCTAATGTGGTTGATGGGCATCAGCCACCAGGTTTTTTTGCGGCTCAAGCTATCACCCCCCTGGCAGCTTGCGCTCGGCGGGCTGTTTGTTGGTTTGCTTTCGCTACTGACGCCCGCCGTCTGGGGCAACGGTTACAGCGTCGTGCAGGGTTTTCTGCTGACCCCGCCAAGCTTTGCCATTATCGCCGGGATCTTTGTGTGCAAACTGCTCGCCATTCTTGCCAGCAGCGGCTCGGGCGCGCCCGGTGGGGTCTTTACCCCTACGCTGTTTATTGGTCTGGCTGTCGGAATTCTGTTTGCTAATACGTTGGGGCTGGTGTTTCCTGCCCATGAGGCGATGGCGATACTGCTGGGGGTCACGGGGATGGCTACGCTGCTGGCGGCAACGACGCATGCGCCGATTATGTCAACGCTGATGATTTGTGAAATGACCGGGCAGTATACGTTACTACCCGGTTTACTGATTGCCTGCGTACTGGCGTCGGTTCTATCGCGAACCTTACGCCAGAATTCTATCTACCGTCAGCACGTTACGGAGCATCGCTAGGTCAACGTACTGGCTCAGCTCACGCTGTTCCGGACGCGGCAGGTACGGCAGTTCGCCCACCAGCGGTGCTGGCAGCTTTTTGCTGAGGACATCGATAATTTCCGCGTAGTGCGCAAGCCCTGGGTTGATACGATTCGCCACCCAGCCAATCAGCGGCAGGCCGTCGTTAGCGATGGCCTGAGCGGTCAGCAACGCATGGTTAATGCAGCCTTCCTGAATGCCAACCACCATCAGCACCGGCAGTTGTTCCTGCACCACCCACTCCGAGAGCGGACGCAGATCGTTCATCAGGCTGCGCCAGCCGCCGGTCCCTTCAACCACCACGTTATCGACTTGCTGGCTCAGATTGGCCAGTCCGTCAGACAGTAAGGTGTAGTTGATGGGGCAACTGTGGGCGACGCTGCTCTCTTCTTCGCTCAGCGCAATCGGATTGATGGCGTCATAGGGTAAGTCCAGCGATGAAACGGCCTGCAGAACCAGCGCATCTTTATTGCGCAGCCCCTCTGCGGTTTCCTTGCTGCCTTTGGCAACTGGTTTGTATCCTGCCACCCGTTTCCCGCTGGCGGCGAGCGCCTGCAAAAGCGCACGAGAAACCACCGTCTTGCCGACAGAAGTATCAGTACCAGTAATAAAGAAACGATTAAGCATCACAAACTAACCCCACTTCTGCGCCCTGAAAATATCATGGCAATGAATAATTCAACGGAGTGAAAGTTTACGTGATGTGCGAATGGGTCAGATTGAGATAGCGCAATTTTTTGCAAAACTGCTAAAAATTGTTAACCCTGTAACAGTCTAATCAGCAATGTTCCATTATACAGCGCGTCTTTTACCAGCGCCGCCCCCGCCATGGTGCCACGGTTCGAGAACTGCGTCTGCTCTACCGCAATATGCTTGCTGTAGGCGGGGAGCGACTGCTGGCGAATGCAGTCGCCTATCGCCGGGAAGAGGATGTCGGCCGCCTGATTAAACGGCGAGCCAATTAAAATTTTCTGCGGATTGAAAAGGTTAACCATGATGGCGAGGATTCGCCCGACGTTGGTGCCGATGCTGCTGATGATATCCTTTGCCAGCAAATCACCCTGCATCGCGGCCTGACACAGCCACTCCACGCTGAGCGGCTTCTGATGCAGCATGGAACTCATCGACTGCTGCATGCGCACCTGGGTCAGTTCCATCACGCTTTCCACGCTGGCGATGGTCTCCAGACAGCCATGGTTGCCGCAATAGCAGCGCTTACCGTACGGATCGACCTGGGTATGGCCGATTTCTACCAGACTGCTGCTGCCAGCATGCAGTAAACGCCCATCGGTAATCACCCCTGCGCCGACGTTGTGGTCGATAACCACCTGAATCACATCACGCGCGCCGCGCGATGCGCCAAACAGCGCCTCGGCCATCGTCCAGGCGCTGATATCGTGCTGGATATACACCGGCACGCCAGTATGCGCCTCCAGCGTACCGCCCAGCGGAACATCGGTAACATCATAAAACGGCATACGGTGAATAATGCCGTTCTCGGTATCGATAATACCCGGCAGGGTGATAGCAATTGCGGTCAGACGTTCAAGCAGGCTCTGATGGCGAATAAAGAACTGGTCAATATGGGACACCACCCGGTTCAGGAACGGGATCTCATCTTCCAACGCCAGATCCAGCTGCTCTTCCACCACCAGCTTACTGCTGAGGTCGCGTAGCGCCAGATGGATAACGCCCCGGCTGATACGTACGGAAAGATAGTGCCAGGCTTCCGTTTCCACCATCAGGCCCACGGCAGGACGGCCGCGGCTGCCCGCTTCCTGAATTTCCGTTTCCTGAACCAGGTGGGCTTCCAGCAGTTCGCGAACAATTTTGGTGATACTGGCGGGCGCCAGTTGCGCAAGTCGGGAAAGGTCGATACGCGACACCGGGCCGAGCTGATCAATAAGGCGATAAACCGCCCCTGCGTTGGTCTGCTTGATTTGATCGATATGCCCTGGCTGACTGTCCGCTACCACCGTAAAAACTCCCTTATTTTCGCGCTTCGAAATAAACACTTTGGGCTATGGTGAAGTACTTGAACGCCCTGCGTCAAATTTTTACTTAGCCTTGTGATTTACTGCACAATTTTTCACACATTTGGCAGCGAAACGCTCACCTTTGCCGCGTTTAACAGGTGCTGTTTGAAACGCTGTGCCGCCTGGCTAAGCTCATGGTGTTTAGACCACACCAGCCACATTTCCGACACCGCATCCTCTTCGGTAATCGGCACCCAGCGCATTTCATGCAACTGGACCCGGCGAAACGACGCCGGCAGTATCGACACCCCTAAGCCCGAAGCCACCAGGCCGATAATCGTCATCGCCTCGCCCACCTCCTGGGTGATGGTCGGGACCGCATCGTAGCGGCGCATCAGACCCAGAATATCGTCGTACAGGCCGGTGCCCACGTGCGGGTCAAAAAAGACGAACGGCTCTTTCCCCAATTCCACCAGGCTGACCGCCGGTTTATTAGCGAGCGGGTGATCACGGTGGATCATCGCCAGCAGTGGTTCGCGCAGGATCACCTGCCAGTCGAGGGTGTCAGGAAGTAGGGTATTGCGCATCAGCCCCAGTTCCAGCACTCCCTCCGTTAACGGCGAAATCTGCTCGCGGGTATTGGTTTCCCGCGTCTGGATGTGCACATCCGGGTAGCACTGGCGAAAGGTGGAGAGCGTGTCAGAGACGGCCTTGATAAACGGCGCGGAAGAGGTAAAGCCGATATGTAACTCTCCCGTCTCCCCGTGATGCAGGCGGCTTGCCCGCGAGGCGGCTTCATTCACCTGCAGCAGGATCTGGCGGCTATCGGCAAGAAACTGCCGCCCAGCTTCCGTCAGACTTACGCTGCGGTTGGTACGGGCAAACAGCCGCGCCCCAACCTGCTGCTCGAGAATCTGAATCTGCTGGCTTAACGGCGGCTGGGAAATATTGAGCCGGGCCGCCGCGCGGCCAAAGTGCAACTCTTCGGCGACGGCAATGAAATAACGCAGGTGGCGAAGTTCAATATTCATATTTTAAAAGTATCATTTGAGATTATTAATATATTAGACAGAATATTTACAATTTCCTACTCTGATTATGTGACCTGAGTCGATATTACCCACTGTTTTACGCAAGGATTTCCCGTGAGCCGCACAACCACCGCAGACGACGCGCCTGCCATTGATGTCCGCGATGATACTCCCCTTCAGTCAAATGCTTTTATTCGCCGTGGTACGCCCGCTTTTATTCGGGTAACGCTCGCGCTGTTCTCCGCCGGGCTGGCAACGTTCGCGCTGTTGTACTGTGTGCAGCCAATCCTGCCGGTGCTGTCGCATGAGTTCGGCATTTCGCCTGCTGGGAGCAGTATTTCGCTCTCTATCTCGACGGCAATGCTGGCGGTGGGCCTGCTGTTTACCGGCCCGCTCTCCGATGCAATCGGGCGTAAAAAGGTGATGGTCACCGCGCTGCTGCTGGCCTCCTGCTGCTCGCTGCTCTCCACGATGATGACCAGCTGGCACGGCATTCTGATTATGCGTGCGCTGATTGGCCTGTCCCTGAGCGGCGTGGCGGCGGTCGGCATGACCTACCTGAGTGAAGAGATTCACCCAAGCTTTGTCGCCTTTTCGATGGGGCTGTATATCAGCGGGAACTCGATAGGCGGGATGAGCGGACGCCTGTTAACCGGGGTCTTTACCGATTTCTTCGGCTGGCGCGTGGCATTGGCGGTTATCAGCGCCTTTGCGCTGGCTTCAGCGGTGATGTTCTGGCGCATCCTGCCTGAGTCTCGCCACTTCCGTCCAAGCTCATTAAAACCGAAAACGCTGCTGATTAACCTGCATCTGCACTGGCGCGATCGCGGCCTGCCGCTGCTGTTTGTCGAAGGTTTTCTGCTGATGGGCGCGTTCGTCACCCTCTTTAACTACATCGGCTATCGCCTGATGCTGTCGCCGTGGTCGCTCAACCAGGCGGTGGTTGGCCTGCTGTCCGTGGCCTATCTGACCGGTACCTGGAGCTCGCCAAAAGCGGGGATGATGACCACGCGTTACGGTCGCGGGCCGGTGATGATCTTCTTTACCGGGGTAATGCTACTGGGCCTGCTGCTGACGCTGTTCTCGCCGCTATGGGTGATTTTCCCCGGTATGCTGCTCTTTTCCGCCGGCTTCTTTGCCGCCCACTCGGTCGCCAGCAGTTGGATTGGCCCGCGCGCGCGTCGTGCCAGAGGCCAGGCGTCATCGCTATATCTGTTCAGCTACTACCTCGGCTCCAGCGTCGCCGGGACGCTCGGCGGCGTGTTCTGGCATAACTATGGCTGGAACGGCGTCGGTGGGTTTATTGCATTACTGCTGGTTGGTGCGCTGCTGGTGGGCTTCACCTTGCATAAGCGTCTGCATTAATACCAAACATCACGTAGCCACGTAGCCCGGACGAGGCAACGCCGACTCCGGGGTATCCCAGAAAATAAGATAAAGCGCAAAAGAGCAGACACACGTGACGCTCAATTAAGAACAGGCTAAAAAATGCCTCAGCGCCCTAAACGCCGAGGCATTTTTTATTTGCAGTCTAAACTGATATTTTTTTGGAAAAGCCGTTCAGAGGATTTATCCGTTTTCATAAAATAGTAGGTAACAAGCAGCAGCCCTACCATAAATGGAATTTCATACAGCTCTTCCATAAGGTCTGCATATTGAGGATTATGAACAAACAGCGGAGCCAGCAGACGATGGTGCTCAACGGTATCGGAAATTAAAAACGTACAAACAGTCACCGCCAGCAACCACAGTGGCATAGTCTCTTCCTTAATCCTGCGGACAATGTCCTTGCGTAATGGCCCGGATAATAGAGAAAGCGCTAAACCTCCGATCAGAATGACGGAAATAACTTTAAACACTAGATGAGGCTGATCCGGGAAATAAACCCGCCCCCAACTCGTACTCCGTCCTAACAACACCACCCACCACAGCACGGCCCACATCCAGAACTGTTTTTCTCCTTCAGGCCTCGAGAGCGGTTTGATATACCAAGTGGTAAACAACACGCCAAACAGCAGCCACAGCGCCTGAGCGTTTTCAATCTGCGTCACCAAAGCACCGCCAAGCAGCGGTAGATGCCAGTTTGCGGCAAAAGGAAATAACAGCGCGAGACCCGCCATAGCAATAACAGAAAAGGGTAAATGCGTATCGAATTTCATAGAAATCATTCAAGTTAAAAATGTATTAGCGATAGTAGATTCTGAGAAATAGATACCATTAGCATTGGATGCTATCTTCTTAAGGTTATCTTAATGTTCGCATGAATTGTTCAAATCATCATTTGAAGCCCCCCATCTGCGCTGTTGTCGGTTTACCGCCCTTCGCTTTTATCTCAATCCGTAGATATGCTGAACGAAAAACGCTAAGTCTGGTACGCCCTCACTGCGCCCCTTGTGTGTTTTAGTGCGGAGAAAAGTTTAAGAACTTCAACAGAATACTGACAGGTTCTATAATGAACCCACTTTTGTCTTACCTATGTAGCGCTATGACGACCCGTGCCAGCAATACCCAGCTCAACCTTCGCATTATCTCGATCGTTGTTTTTACCTGTATCTGCTACCTCTCTATTGGCCTGCCGCTCGCCGTGCTGCCGGGCTTTATCCACTACAACCTCGGCTACAGCACTCTGGTCGCTGGCGCAGTAATCAGCCTGCAGTACATTTCGACGCTGGTCAGCCGACCGCACGCCGGGCGCTATACCGATATCTGGGGGCCCAAAAAAGTCGTCAGTTTAGGGATTGTCTGCTGCCTGATGAGCGGCCTGTTTACCCTCGCGGCGGCAGCTGCTCACGCCAGCCCCATTCTGGCGGTAGCGCTGTTGCTGGTCGGTCGAGTATTCCTCGGCGTAGGCGAAAGCTTCACCTCTACTGGCTCAACGCTATGGGGGATTAAAACCGTCGGCGCAATTCACACCTCCCGGGTGATCTCCTGGAATGGCGTTGCCACCTATGTGGCGATGGCGGCAGGTGCGCCGCTGGGCGTGGTGCTCAATGGCTGGTTCGGCATCAGCGGTTTTGCGGCGCTGATTGTCATTATCGCCGTGGTGGGCTTGCTATTTGCCCGTACCCGCGCAGACGTCAGCGTCAGCGCCGGAGTCAGGGCGCCCTTCCACGTGGTGGCCCGCAAGATCTGGCCATACGGTCTGGGGCTCGGGCTGGGCACAGTTGGCTTCGGTGTCATTGCCACCTTTATCACTCTCTACTTCTCCTCGCACGGTTGGGCGGGCGCGGCGTTTACCCTGTCGCTGTTCAGCATTGGCTTTATCTGTATTCGTCTGGTGCTTGGCAACACCATCACCCGCTTTGGCGGGCTACGGGTATCGCTTATCTGCTACGTGGTGGAGTGTCTGGGGCTGTTGATCATCTGGTTTGCCCCGAACGCGTGGATGGCGGGCGTCGGCGCATTCCTGACCGGTTCGGGTTTCTCGCTGGTGTTCCCGGCGCTCGGCGTTGAAGCCGTGAAGCAGGTGGAAGAGCAAAACCAGGGAACCGCATTGGGTACCTATTCCGCCTTTCTCGACCTGGCGCTTGGCCTCACCGGCCCGGTGGCGGGCTGGATTGCCGGCTATCAGGGCTTAGGCAGCATTTACCTGATTGCCGCTATCGTCGTGGCCTGGGCCTTCGTGCTGATCCTTCGCGTGTACCTCTCCCAGCGCAACAGACAGCCCCCCTGCCAGAGCTAACCCCTTGCGGGGCGGTCAAAAACCGCCCCGTTACGGATGTACAACATATCTCGTACATTACGTTACACGCCGAAACCAATCACTCACGGAAAGCCGGCTCGCTCATCGATATAGTTATTTCAACGGCCCCGCAGTGGGGTTGAATGAAAAACCAATTCGAGGGTATTAGAATGAAAAAAGTATTAGCTCTGGTTGTTGCCGCTGCTATGGGTCTGTCTTCCGCTGCATTTGCTGCTGAAGCAACTGCAACTCCGGCTCCGGCTGCTTCCGCTACCGCAACTCACGCGGCACCGGCTAAAGCCACTCACCACAAAAAACACAAGAAAGAAGCCGCTAAACCAGCTGCAGAGCAGAAAGCTCAGGCCGCTAAAAAACACAAAAAAGCCGCTGCTAAACCAGCGGTAGCACAGAAAGCTCAGGCTGCTAAAAAACACAAGAAAGCAGCTGCTAAACCAGCTGTAGCGCAGAAAGCTCAGGCTGCTAAAAAGCACCACAAAGCAGCAACTAAACCAGCTGTAGCGCAGAAAGCTCAGGCTGCTAAAAAACACAAAAAAGCAGCTGCTAAACCAGCTGTAGCACAGAAAGCTCAGGCTGCTAAAAAGCACCACAAAGCAGCTAAACACACTGCTGCTAAACCAGCCGCTCAGCCAGCTGCATAATCATTCTTGATAACGTATCTGCGTAGCGATACGCAGATAACAGGTGGCGCCGGGAGGCCAGTAGCAATGCTGAATCCGGGTAGCCACCTGAGTTAATCAATTATCATATCGGCGCTTATATAGCGCCGATTTTTTCCCGGAGAGCAATCATGTTGCGGCGCTATCGTTTCGAGCTCATCCTGGCATTTCTTATCATCTGCGCACTGATCGCAACCCAGTTTTTCTTTTACTGAGCGTAGTTCGCTGATTTTACTCCCACTTTTAGCTTCTCCCGTCTATAGTAGTCTCATTGGGTTTATTTTTTATAATCATAATTGCCCCATCAGAGAGTGATATGCGCAAAGCCTTTGTGTGTTGTTTACTGGGAACGTTATCCGTACTACCGTTGATTTCCCACGCTGATGACGATGATATTGGCATCAGTGCAAAAGACATTAAAACCCTGTTCTTTGGCCAGGACGATCGTACCCTTGTCAGCCATCCCGCCCAGGCTCCCTGGGATGCGATTGGCCAGCTGGAAACCGCCAGCGGCAATCTGTGTACGGCAACCTTGATTTCTCCCCACCTGGCGCTCACCGCCGGGCACTGCCTGCTTGAGCCACCGCGCGGCAAGCTGGATAAAGCCGTCGCGCTGCGCTTTGTGTCGCAGAAAGGTACCTGGCGTTATGAAATTCATGATATTCAAGGCCGCGTCGATCCTTCTTTAGGTAAGCGCCTGAAAGCCGATGGCGACGGCTGGATTGTTCCGGCTTCCGCCGCGCCGTGGGATTTTGGCATTATCGTGCTGCGCAACCCGCCTTCAGGCATTACGCCATTGCCGGTATTTGCGGGCAATAAAGACGATCTCACCGCCGCGCTGAAAGCCACCGGCCGCAAAGTCACCCAGTCGGGTTATCCGCTTGACCACCTTGATTCGCTGTACAGCCATGAGGATTGTACGGTAACGGGCTGGGCGCAGACTTCGGTCCTTTCGCATCAGTGCGATACGCTGCCGGGGGATAGCGGCTCACCGCTGCTGCTGAAAACGGACACGGGTTGGCAGGTGATTGCGGTACAAAGCTCTGCGCCAGCGGCAAAAGATCGCCAGCGTGCCGACAACCGCGCCATCTCAGTGACCGGTTTTCGCGATAAGCTGGAAGCGCTGGCCGCCGGAAACTAACTCTGCCGCTGCTGGTGGCGTAACGCCAGCAGCGACGAGAGCGGCATCGGCTCGCTGAAGTAAAATCCTTGCAGCTGGTCACAGCCAGCGAGCCGCAGCAATTTCATCTGTTTCTCCGTTTCAACCCCTTCCGCAATCACCGTCATTCCCAGCGCGCTGGCAATACGAATGGTGCCACCGACCAGCGCTGCCGCCTGATCGTCATCATCCACCAGCCCGGCCAGCGATTTGTCGATTTTAATGGTGTCGAAGTTAAACCGACGCAGGTAGCCAATGCTGGAATACCCCGTGCCAAAATCATCCAACGCCACGGCGGTGCCCAACGATTTCAGCGCAGAGATCGCCGCCCTTGCCCGTTCCGGCCTTTCCAGCACGTAGGTTTCGGTGACTTCAAGCTGCAGTCGCGCAGGCGGGAAACCGGAGGATTTCAGCACGCTTGAGACCTTATCCTCAAACTCCGGGTCGCGGAACTGGGCCGGGGAGATATTGACCGACAGCTTTAAATCATTATGCGCCAGCAGATCCCGACAGGCCCTTGCCAGCACGAACTGTCCGAGCGAATAGATAAGCCCGCTGGTCTCGGCAATCGTAATAAACGCATCCGGCATCAGCTCGCCCTTCGCCCGCCGCGGCCAGCGCACCAGCGCCTCCACCCCAACCATCGCCTGCGAACGAGCGCAGACGATCGGCTGATACCAGACCTCAAACTCATCGTGCTCCAGCCCATGGCGAATATCGTTCTCCAGCGAGAGTTGATATTCGCGAGCGCTGCTCAACTCGGCGTCGTAATGGGTAATGCGCCCTTTGCCGGTGATTTTCGAGTGATACATGGCGATATCCGCCTGACGGAACAGCTCCGAGCTGGTTTTCTCCTGTAACGTACCACTGGCGATACCGAGGCTGGCGCTGATGTGCAGCGTCCGTTCGCCAATGCGAATGGGCGTGCTGAGGTAGTTCAGCACGCTACCGGCGAACACGGAGGCGCTGGCTTCGGAGTGCGCGCCGCCAACGGTCATCGCAAATTCATCGCCGCCCATACGCGCCAGCATACCGCCTTGCGGCACCAGCGTTTGCAGCATATCCGCGATACGAATGATCAGAATATCGCCGACATCATGGCCATAAATGTCGTTAACATCCTTGAAACCATCGAGATCGATAAACACCACCGTTTTGATATCCCGATCGCCACGGCGGCTGATGCGCTCAAGCTGCTCGATCAACGCCCGCCGGTTGGGCAAATGGCTCAGCCAGTCAGTTAAAGCTATCTCCCGCGCTTGCCGTTCACCGCGCGCCAGCTTCCACAGCCCCAGACTACTGACGAGAATAAACAGTAGGATCAGCCCGGTTGCCAACAGCACAATCTCACGAATTTCCGGCGAGGCCGCCTGCGCCGCCTCCACGCCCGGCTGGCGCAGTTGCCAATCCAGCCAGCCAACCACCTCACCGCTGGACGTCCGTATCGGTATGTTGTACTTGTTTTGCGGCGAGTCGGTGAGGGTCAGATTTTCGATCTGGAAAGTGTTGCCGAGAGTACGCAGCAGCAGAGGGTTGATATGCCGGGTGATGACCAGATAGCGACGGGTCGAGTCATAGACCTTCAACCGCCCCACCATCGGGCGAATCAGGCCAATACCGATAAACGCGAGCCCTTCCCGGGTTTTGGTTATCCCGGCAAAATTGTTTTTCCCCCGGCGCAGCGGGTCTTCATTGTGGGCTATCAGCGCTTTTAGCCCATCACCAAAAAACGCGAGATCGTGTTCGCTAAACGACGAGCTGCGAAACGATCCCCACAGCACCCGGTAGTTTTCATCCAGCACGAAAGTGCCATCATAAAGATTATTGATTTTAAAACCCGCGCCCCAGGTGTTGTACAGCCAGGTGGTATCGAGCTTTGACGCATAAACTTCGCGCACCGCATCATCCCAGATGGCGTTATCGATAACCAGCGAGAGGACGCGGTTGATAGAGGTCTGCATCGCGCCGTCAACCGAGAGCGCCGAGCGGCGAGCATCGATATCGTTGGTTTTGCTGGTAATAAGGCTTTGGGAGAGGTAGAGAAGCGAAATAATAGAAAAAATCAGGCCAATGCCAGCAAAAAAGATAATCACGAACAGCGTTCTGGCCGTGGCGATATCACGCCAGCGTGATGGATCGAACATGGTTCACCCTCGCATCAATTACGCTAACCCTTTGTTACAAGCGTAATACAGACACGGGATTTCGCTGCCCGATTTCTCAGGCAGCGATCACATCAGGCGAGCTTGATCATCACCATACCGATCAACAGCAGGCCTAAACCCACCCAGCCTTTGTTGTTCAGTCGCTGGCCGAAGAGGATCCACCCCGCCGCCAGCGTCGCGGCGACGCCGAAACCACCCCAGATGGCGTAGGCGACGGAGAGGTCAATCCCCTTTACCGCCTGCGACAGGGCGCTAAACGCGGCCAGTACGGCAACCAGCGACAGAATGCCGTAGCCTTTACGACGAAAGCCGTCAGAGAACTTGAGGAAAATATTAGCGACAATTTCCAGTACGATGGAGCCTGCCAGCCATATGCCGTGAATCATCTCAAAGTTATGCATGATTCACCTCTTTGTGCAGCGTTGTATTCGCCTTCGCGGGCTTACGGGTACCGGACTTAATCAGTACGATACCGGCAATCAAGGTTGCCAGACCCGCAGCTTTCATCACCGTAAGGCTTTCGTCAAACAGCAGTACGCTAAACAGGGTGATCAATACGATACCAATGCCTTCCCACAGCGCATAGGCGACACCCAGAGCGATTTTTTTAACCGCAAACGAAAGGAAAATATACGACAAGGCGATCATCACGAGCATCAAAATAAAACCGGTGTTGCCATCAGATACGCTCGCCCATTTCATAGAAAGCGTACCAGTAATTTCTGCAACAATGGCCAGGGCTAATAAAATCCAGTAAAACATGGTCCTTCTCCTGCATGAGAATATAATCCGTGCAGTTCGCGGCGATGCGCAAACTGAAATAAAATGATTAAAATTTAGCTCAAACGAAGAAGGGTACTATAGCGCGTTGCGCCAGTGCTGCTCACCACAGAAGGCAGAAAAGGAAGGTAAAACAGAAGGTTTGGTAAAGCTGAACGTCCTGAACATATTGTCCATAAAATTACAATTATCCGCGGTATTGCTTCTCATCGTTGCGGATTAAAATTGTCCTCGGTAGTTAAACACAGCTAATTTCTAACACAGATGTCGAAGTATCTCAAAATGTTTGCAAATCTTTACCGAGACTGTTTGATGTTAATGCATTTATTATTAGTTGATTCGCAATTATCATATTCTGCATAGGTTTTAGCAGGAGCTAACAAAACATGTCCAGACCGATCATTACGCTTAATGGATTAAAAATTGTCATCATGCTGGGCATGCTGGTCATCATTCTCACCGGCATTCGTTTTGCCGCCGACATCATCGTGCCGTTCGTGCTGGCGCTGTTTATCGCCGTGGTGTTAAACCCGGTGGTGCAACTAATGGTGCGCTGGCGCGTGCCGCGGGTGCTGGGCATTTCGCTGCTGATTGGGGTCATTATTCTCGCCGCCGTGCTGCTGCTGGCCACGCTCGGCACTTCTCTCAATGAACTGACGCGCACTCTGCCGCAGTACCGTTCGTCGCTGGCGGTCCCCATCTATAATCTTGAGCCCTGGCTGCAGCGCTTTGGTATCAGCGTCAGCCCGGATGAGCTGATTAAGTATATCGACCCTAATGCCGCGATGACGCTGGTTTCACGCTTGCTGACTCAGCTTTCAAACGCCATGTCGTCGATATTTTTACTGCTGCTGACGGTGGTGTTTATGCTGCTGGAAGTCCCGCAGTTACCGGCCAAACTGCAGCAAATCATGGCGAAACCGACGGAAGGTATGGCCGCTATTCAGCGGGCGCTGGATAGCGTAAGCCACTATCTGGTGCTGAAAACGGCGATAAGCGTGGTGACAGGTCTGGTGGTATGGGCAATGCTGGAACTGCTCGGGGTACGTTTTGCCTTTATCTGGGGACTGCTGGCATTTGCGCTCAACTATATTCCGAATATCGGTTCAGTGCTGGCAGCCATTCCCCCTATCCTTCAAGTGCTGGTGTTCAGCGGTTTTTATGATGCGCTGATCGTCCTGGCGGGGTATCTGGTGATTAACCTCGTGTTCGGCAACATTCTCGAGCCCCGCATCATGGGACGCGGACTGGGACTCTCGACGCTGGTGGTGTTTCTGTCGTTAATCTTCTGGGGCTGGCTGCTTGGCCCGGTCGGCATGCTGCTTTCCGTCCCGCTGACCATTATCGTTAAAATTGCCCTTGAGCAGACCGAAGGCGGCAAAAGCATCGCCATCCTGCTCAGCGACCTAAGCAAATAGCGTCAGAATAGCGACAGCATCAGCGCAACGGGAAAGCTAAACGGCCAGGTTGCGCCAATTAACAGCGTTGCAATCAGGCGAATTGAGGTGCTTTCGCGGGTAAGAAACCAGGTAATAATGGCGCAGATAACCGCCATCACGGCGTAGAAGATGAGCATATGTTGATATAGCGTCACCAATCGAGTCCTTGTAATTGATCGTTAAAGCGGCGCAATATGCTACGTTTTTTGACGTACATCAAGTTTTTCGCCGCTTATCGCTGAAATATTGTGCAATCCAGACATTCAGCTCCAGCCGAATTGACTGCTAAATAGAAAAAACCCAGCACTACGTTACGCCGCGCTGGGTTTTATTTCTGTGACACGCTGTACGGTTAGCGCTTTGGCACGGTGGACGCGAAGATGCTGTCCGTCGTCGGGTCGCTCACATAATGGTTGGGGTCGTACTGCGGCACTAAGTTTACCTTTTCCGTATCCCAGGCCTGCGCGACGCAGGCGGCGCTCACGCGGTTTTGTCCTTCACAGGTCGCCACGCGGCTGGCCGAATAGTAGGTCCCAATCCCCATTACCACGGCAATCACCGCAGCAGAACACACGATACTTTTTTTCATTTTTCTGACTATACCCGGTTTTACAACGGCGCGGATCCTCGCACGTTGCACCGGGTATGTCAAAAACAAGGGAGAGGTAGCGGCAGGCATCGCGCCTACCGCGAAGGGGGTAATGATGAGTAAAGGTCGCTAGTGAGTCTCAGGTTTGTATCTCTCAAAAGCCGCCAGCCAATCGTACCTGGTCAGGGTACCAACCTCTTTCTCCCCCTCCTCAAGTTTGATGATCAGCCTTCGCTTATTGATGCTCTCCTGGTTAAAGAAATAAGGCGTCAGCCTCTTTGCCAGCGACTCATACATTTCCTGAGCGACACTTTCACCGGCCTCGGGTCCATATTCCTCAAACGCATTTTTGATATCCTGGAAATCCTGATTCACGCCATCTCCCACCCAATCATGCGCTTAACGCGCGATCAATGTTTTATCATCACATGGCGAACCACGGTGTAGTCTTCCAGCCCGTAAATCGACATGTCCTTACCGTAGCCCGAAAGCTTCTGGCCGCCGTGCGGCATTTCGCTGACCAGCATAAAGTGGGTGTTCACCCAGGTGCAACCATACTGTAAGCGCGCGCTCAAACGATGCGCACGCCCGACGTCCTGCGTCCACACCGATGAGGCCAGCCCGTACTGGGAGTCGTTCGCCCAGCCCAGCACCTGTTCTTCGGTATCAAATACCGTGACGCTCACCACCGGGCCGAACACTTCACGCTGCACGATATCATCTTCCTGTTTTGCCCCCGCCAGCAGCGTCGGCTGGAAGTAATAGCCAGCGCCTGCCGCTTTCTCGCCGCCGGTCACCACCTTAATATGCGGCAGCGCTTTGGCGCGCGCTACGGCGTCGCTCACTCGCGCCAGGTGCGCCTGCGAACTGAGCGGCCCCAGTTCGGTGCTTTCATCGTCCGGTGCCCCGGATTTCAGGCTTGCTATTGCCGCGCCGAGTTTCTCCACCAGCCGTTCATAAACGCCCTTCTGCGCGTAAATTCGGCAGGCCGCCGTACAATCCTGCCCGGCGTTGTAGAAACCAAAGGTTCTGACGCCTTCCACCACCGCATCTATATCAGCGTCGTCAAACACAATCACCGGCGCTTTGCCGCCCAATTCCATATGCGTGCGCTTAATCGACGACGCCGTGTGCCCCAGAATGTGCTCTCCAGTAGCAATCGAACCGGTCAGCGATACCATCCGTACTTTGGCGTGCCCGGTTAACGGGTCCCCCACCGTTTTGCCGCGGCCAAACAGCACGTTCAGCACGCCCGCCGGGAAGATATCTTTTGCCAACTCCGCCAGAGTTAAGGCGGTAAGCGGCGTGATTTCAGACGGCTTGATCACCACGCAGTTCCCTGCCGCCAGCGCTGGGGCCAGCTTCCAGGCCGCCATCATCAGCGGATAGTTCCACGGTGCAATCGAGGCCACCACGCCCACCGGGTCGCGTCGAATCATTGAGGTGTGGCCTTCCAGATATTCGCCGGCCGCCAGTCCGTTCAGGCAACGCGCGGCACCGGCAAAGAAGCGGAACACATCCACTACCGCCGGAATTTCATCATTGGTCACGCAGTGCAGCGGTTTACCGCAGTTGAGCGATTCCAGACGGGCAAAGGTGGCGGCGTGTTCTTCAATGACATCCGCCAGCTTGAGCAGGCACTCCGCGCGATGCTTCGGCGTGGTTTGCCCCCACTGAACAAACGCCCGGTCAGCGGCGTTCACCGCCGCATCCACCTGGGCCGCCGAGGCTTCCGCAATCGTCAGCAGGATCTCACCCGTCGCAGGATTGTAGACCGGTTGGGATTCCCCTTCACCTGCGACCAGTTCACCATTAATCAGTAACTTATGTTGCATAGCATGATCCTGTTTTATTTAAATGTCGTACCACCGTTGGCGGCCCCATCGTCTTCGCGAGTCAGCCACCACGCCCCTAAAATCGGTATCATCGTCAACAGCATAACCATCAACGCCACCACGTTGGTCACCGGCACATCGCGCGGACGACCGAGTTGATTAAGCAGCCAGAGCGGCAGCGTACGCTCATGCCCGGCGGTAAAGGTGGTGACGATAATTTCATCAAACGACAGCGCAAACGCCAGCATGCCCCCGGCCAGCAGCGCCGAGCCCAAATTCGGCAGCACCACGTGACGGAAGGTTTGCCAGCCGTTCGCGCCCAGATCCATCGACGCTTCCACCAGGCTCCACGACGTCCGGCGGAAACGGGCAATCACGTTGTTAAACACCACCACTACGCAGAAGGTGGCGTGGCCGATAACAATGGTGATAAGTCCCGGCTCAAGGTTGACCGCTTTAAAGGCGGTCAACAGCGCCAGGCCGGTAACGATGCCCGGCAGCGCAATCGGCAGCATCAGCAGCAGCGAAATTGCGCTTTTGCCGAAAAAGTCTCGTCGCCACAGCGCTGCTGCAGCAAGCGTGCCAAGTACCAGTGCAATCGCCGTCGACAGCGCCGCAATTTTCAGTGACAGTGTCACGGCCTCAAAGATATCCCCGCGCGATGCCGCTTCGCTGAACCAGTGCAGCGTCAGGCCTTTCGGCGGGAAGCTGAACGCCGCGTCTTCGGTGTTGAAGGCGTAGATGGCGATAATTGCCAGCGGGAAATGGAGGAAGATAACCCCGCCCCAGGCGGCAATTTTGAGAAACAGCGGTGCCCTTTCAGAGTGCATCGAACGCTCCCAGACGCTTCACGAACGCCAGATAAAGGGCAATCAGCACGATGGGTACCAGCGTAAACGCCGCGGCCATAGGCATATTGCCAATAGCGCCCTGCTGGGAATAGACCATGTTGCCAATGAAATAGCCCGGCGGCCCCACCAGCTGTGGCACGATAAAGTCGCCGAGGGTCAGTGAGAAGGTGAAAATGGAACCCGCGGCAATTCCGGGGATCGCCATCGGCACCACCACGTGGCGGAAAGTCTGACGCGGGCGCGCGCCGAGATCAGCAGACGCTTGAAGCAGCGAACCGGGAATGCGCTCCAGCGCCGCCTGCACCGGCAGGATCATAAACGGCAGCCAGATGTAGACGAACACCAGAAAACGGCCCAGCCCGGAGGTAGACAGCGTGTTGCCGCCGACGCCGGGCACCGTCAGAATCGCCGCCAGCAGCGTTTCCAGGCCCATATGGTTCAGAAACCACTGCGCCACCCCATCCTTCGCCAGCAGCAGCGTCCAGGCGTAGGCTTTGACGATATAGCTGGCCCACATCGGCAGCATCACCGCGACGTAGAAAAAGGCCTTTTGCTTGCCGCTGGTGTAGCGCGCCATATACCACGCCATCGGAAACGCCAGCAGCGCGCTGGCTACGGTGACCGCCAGCGCCATCACCAGCGTACGGATAATGATGTCGTAGTTGGCAGGGTTAAACAGCGCGTAGAGGTTCGCCAGCGTTAGGGTTGGCGTGACGGACATGGTGAAATCGTCGAAGGTATAAAACCCTTGCCACAGCAGCGTCAGCAGTGATCCAAAATAGACAATCCCGAACCACATCAGCGGGCCGAGCAGCAGTAAAAACAGCCCGAGGGTTGGCTTACGCCAGAACAGGCTGGATAATCGCCCCTGACGGCGAGCGGGAGGAACCGGCGTCATACTCATCTCCATTCACCTCCCTCCGTCCAGCGCCACCATGGCATCGCGCGCCCATGACGCCTGCACCACGTGACCCACGGTCGGGCCTTCGGCAGTTAGCCCAGCAGAGAAGTTAGCCTGACTGACCAGCAGTTTTTCGCCACCCTCCAGCAGCAGTTCATAGCGCGTCGCCGCGCCCTGGTACTGCACCGCCTGTATGCGTCCCTGTACCTGAACCTCACCGCTTTCATTGAGGCGAATATGTTCCGGGCGCAGCGCCCAACTACCCGTCATTCCGCAGAGCGTTTCCGCCATCGCCGGGGCGAACACGTTAGACGTGCCGACAAAGCTCGCTACAAACGGCGTACGTGGGCGCAGATACAGCTCGCGCGGCGTATCTACCTGCTCAATACGACCATTGTTGAACACCGCCACCCGGTCAGACATCGACAGCGCCTCACCCTGATCGTGGGTGACGAAAATAAAGGTAATACCGAGATCCTGCTGGAGTTTTTTCAGCTCAAACTGCATCTGCTCGCGCAGCTTCAGATCCAGCGCACCCAGCGGTTCATCCAGCAGCAGCACCCGTGGTTCGTTCACCAGCGCACGGGCAATCGCCACACGCTGGCGCTGGCCGCCGGAAAGCTGCGAAGGCTTACGCCCGCCCACAAAGCCAAGGGCGACTTTTTCCAGCGCCTGTGCCGCTTTTGCCTGACGCTCTTTTTTTCCGACGCCTTTCACCATCAGGCCGTAGGCAACGTTATCGAGCACCGACATATGCGGGAACAGCGCATAGTCCTGGAAGACAGTGTTGACGTCCCGCTCCCAGGGCGGCAGTTCGCTGGCATGTTTACCAAAGATAGAGATAGCGCCGCCGGAGAGCTGCTCAAACCCGGCGATCAGCCGCAGACAGGTGGTTTTGCCGGAGCCAGACGGCCCCAGCATGGAAAAGAACTCCCCATCGAGGATAGCAATGCTGACGCCATCCACCGCCCGCACGTCACCATAAAGTCGCGAGACGTCATGAAACTCAACCGCATACGTCATGTTGGACTCCCGGATAATTAGCGACCGCCCATAATGGCGATATAGTCCTGCGTCCAACGGCTGTAAGGCACGTATTTACCGCCTTCGGCGATAGGCGTTTTCCAGAAAGCGATTTTGTCGAAGAAGCTGTAGCCGTTAGTCTCACACCCTTTATCGCCCAGCAGCGTGCTGGCTTTACAGCCTTCCGGCACCACCGGCAGCGAACCAAACCACGCCGCTACATCGCCCTGAACCTTCGGCGTTAACGACCAGTTCATCCATTTGTAAGCGCAGACCGGGTGCTTCGCTTCAGCGTGCAGCATGGTGGTATCGGCCCAGCCGGTGACGCCCTCTTTCGGGAAGACGGTGGCAATCGGCTGCCCTTCACCTTTCAGCCCGTTGGCCTGATATGGCCAGGCGCTGGAGGCCACCACGCCTTCGTTTTTGAAGTCGCTCATCTGTACGGTGGTGTCGTGCCAGTAGCGGTGGATCAGCTCATGCTGATCGCGCAGCACTTTTAGCACGGCCTGATATTGCGCTTCGGTAAGCTGATACGGGTCGCTGATGCCCAATTGTGGCTGGGTCGCTTTGACAAACAGCGCGGCATCGGCGATGTAGATTGGGCCGTCATAGGCCTGCACGCGGCCCTGGTTGGTTTTGCCGTCCGGCAGATTTTGTTTAACGAAGATAACGTTCCAGGAGTCCGGCGGGGTTGGGAAGGTTTTGGTGTTGTACATCAGCAGGTTCGGGCCCCACTGGTACGGCGTGCCGTAGACTTTACCGTCGACGTTAAACCAGGCCCCTTTTTCCAGGCGTGGGTCGAGGGTTTTCCAGTTATCAATCAGCGCGGTGTTAATCGGCTGCACGCGTTTACCCATGATCAGGCGCAGCGAGGCGTCTCCCGAGGCGGTCACCAGGTCATAACCGCCCTTCGCCATCAGGCTCACCATCTCGTCGGAGGTCGCCGCCGTTTTCACGTTGACCTGACAGCCGGTCTCTTTTTCAAACTGCGTCACCCAGTCGTAGCCTTTATCGGTCTGACCCCGTTCGATATAGCCCGGCCAGGCAATAATATCCAACCGGCCTTCCGCTTTCCCCAGCGACGTTGGCGGTTCGGCTGCATTCGCGGTCGCCACGGTCATCACCAGCGCGCACAGGCTGCTGCGGGCAAATTTCTTGCTCATAAAGTTATTACTCCTGTCACAATGAATTTGAGCGGCAGCCTTGCCGTTAAAAATATCTCCCTTACTAAAAATAGACAGCGCCAGACGCTCCACCGGTACAGCGGCGAGATATTTGCACAGGTTGTGACCAAGGGCGCATTCCGCAAAAATGGAAAACGAGCTGAGATAATATGGATTATAGACAAGGGGTTACCGGCCAAAGGCGTTATGCATATTTCCTATGACCGGGTGTTATCAGGAGTATTATCAGGGAATGGCAGGTGCAACCGTGGGTTATTTCATCATCTCGCGAATCAGCGCGCCGAGGGTTTCTACCGCCCGCTCCTCGCGCTCGCTCCATCCCCAGGCGGTATTAAACCGAAAGAACGACGCCCAGTTATCGGTCGTGGAAAACATTTTGCCCGGGGCGATGCTGATATGGTGTTCCAGCGCTTTTGCGCTCAGCACGCCGGCATCAAGGCCCGCCGGCAGTTCCAGCCACAGAAAGTAGCCGCTGTCATTATGGTAGATGTGCACCTCAGGCGGCAGCGCGCGCATCAGCGCCTGCCAGGCCTGCTGTTTGCGCTCAGCAAGCTGACGGCGAAGGCGACGCAGGTGCGCGTCGTAGCGTTTGGTCGCCAGATAATCGACCAGCGCCAGCTGCATCGGCGAGCTGGTCGACAGCGTGCTCATCAGCTGTAAATGCTGAATGCGCCGGGCGTGCTTGCCCGCCGCCACCCAGCCTATGCGGAACCCCGGCACCAGGCATTTTGAAAATGAGCTGCAGTGCAGCGTCATATCGCTTTTATCCCACGCCTTCGCGGGCAGCGGCTTATCGCGGCCGAAATAGAGCTCGCTGTAGACATCATCTTCAATCAGCGTGACGTTGTATTCGCTGAGGATCGCCACCAGGCGCGCTTTCTTTTCCGGCGTCAGGGTAAAACCCAGCGGGTTCTGGCTGTTAGTCATCAACCAACAGGCTTTTACCGGATAGGTTTGCAGTGCCTGCACCAGCGCATCAAGATCAATACCTTCTTTTACATCGGTCGCCACCGAAAGCGCTTTTAATCGCAGGCGTTCCAGCGCCTGCAGCGCGCCGTAAAAACAGGGGTTCTCGACAATCACCCAATCGCCCGGCTCCGTCACCGCCTGCAGGCTGAGGTTCAGCGCCTCCAGCGCACCGGCGGTGATAACAATTTCATCCGGGGAGATGGTCATGCCCTGTAGCGCATAGCGCCGCGCGATGGCATGACGTAACTCGTCATTGCCCGGCGGCAGGTTTTCAATCACGCTCATCGCCGTTGCGGTTTTGCTGACCTGCGCCAGCGAGCGGTTAAGCTGCGGTAGCGGGAACAGCTTGGGGTCGGGGAAGGCGGAGGCAAACGGCAGCACCGAGGCATTCCGGCTGGCCTGCAGCACTTCAAAGATATAGGTGTTGATGTCGACGGCGTTATCAGGCATCACCTGCGCTGGCGCCGTAACCGCTCGGGTGGTTACCGCGCGCGGGGCAACATAATAGCCGGACTGCGGGCGTGCCACGATGCGTCCCTGGCTTTCCAGCAGTTGGTACGCGTGGCTGACGGTCATAAAGCTCATGCCGCTATTCACCACCTGCTCACGCAGCGACGGCAGTTTATCGCCCGGCAACCACACCCCAAGGGCAATCTGTTCCATCATCTGCTCGGCGAGGCGCTGGTATTTTTTCATGATCAATTCCGCTAAATCTTACATTGCGTCTATATTATATCAGCGTTACAAAATATGCATTTTTATGTAACTGATATGGGTTTTATGTTTTAGCGGTTCTGTTTGTTTCTGTAACGCAATGGGGCGCAGCCCAATAGCTCTTTGAAGCAGCGAATAAAATAAGTGACATGGTTAAACCCTGCCCGCTCGGCCACTTGCGACACCGATAACTCGGTGTTTTCCAGGAGGTCACAAGCGTACTTGACGCGTCGAATCATCAGGTATTCCTGAATGGTTCCACCGGTCTCTTTGCGAAAGACTCGTGAGGCATAGCTCTGCGATATTTCCAGACTCTCGGCAATCGCTTTCAACGTCAAAGGCTGACGGAAATCCTGCTCAATAAGACGCATAATTTTCGAGGAAATTTTCCCTGTTGATGTGGTCCGTACGTAGGCATCCTCGGAGAAAAGCTGAAACAGATTCAGCAATAGCACGGCCATAACTTCAACTTTATTCGAAACCGACTGATATTTCCTCTCATAAGTATCAAACATCTTTTGAATAAAATCATGGTGCTGCAATAGGTCGAAAACAAACGCTTTTGAATCCGTCGATGAGATATTTTCGAGAATATTATGAAATTCATTAAAAGGCTTGAAATAGCCGGCTAGCACATTAGCATCAATATGCAGTATGTTGCGCTTATAATAATTAGATGGACTATTCTCTACCGTTACTTTATGCAGTTTTCCTTGCGGGAAGATAAAAATCCTACCAGGCCGCAATGTGTATTGTTGGTTATCGACAACGACAATCCCCACCCCATCATAAATATATAAAACCTCCAGACACTGATGCCAGTGATAATAATCTACACTTTTCCCCTCCACCCGACGAAACTCCGCATAGAGATCATCGAATTCAATGCGATCAAGTAATAACTCAGCAGTCATAACGGCGATGTCAAGATAGTTCAACTTTGATTCAGAATAATTCAAAATTTCGAAAAAAAATCCTCTTTTTTCTGTGTGCGGAGTCAAATCCTCGTTTTTTGTGATCTTCATAACGAATTACATCATCGAACAACAATAAGTTACGTGCCATTGCATGGCGTTATGAAACGTTATTCCATTTTACTATCAAGGTATATGTTTGATGAAACTTCCACCATGTTCACTGCAACCGCTGTGTACCAGAAGTGATGTTGAAAATGAATTCAACACCCTTTTTACTGCCGCCTGGTCGCTTCACCAGGATGGCGCAACCGGCATTCTGCCGGGTAAAGCCATCCCACTTTATGGCAGTAAAATTGCAGCAATGGAGACATTTTCTCGCCTGATGTGGGGGATTTTCTCGCAATTGGCCTGTCCGGATAGCCCGTCATTACCTGTTGCGCCATTATTTCGGCTCATTGCTGACGGCACTAACCCTAAGCACCCGAACTACTGGGGAACTCCCGGAGATTTTGATCAACGCTGCGTAGAAATGGCGGTATACGGCGTCGGCCTGGCGCTAACAGCACGGCAATTCAAAGCACACCTCTCTATCGAAGAATTTGCCAATCTGGTGAGCTGGCTTAAACACATCCGAAGCGTGAAACTGCCGCAAAATAACTGGTCATTCTTCCCCATTATGGTTGAAACCGGGTTGTGTATTGCGGGAGAAAATTGGCAGCCGGATGCCATTGCACACCACTTTTCTCTCCTTGATGAATACTATCTGGGAAATGGATGGTATAGCGATGGCAAAGGCCGTCCACGTGATTATTATAACGCCATGGCATTGCATTATTATGGGCTGGTTTATGCACAACTCATGGGCCAGCGCGACCCGGAAAGAAGCCATATCCTTCGTGAACGCGCCACCCTCTTTGCCCGTGACTTTATCCATATGTTCGCCGACGATGGCAGCGCTATTCCATTTGGCCGCAGCCTAACCTACCGTTTTGCACAATCCGCCTTCTGGAGCGCCGTCGCTTTTGCTGAACTCCCGGTATTTCCTGCCGGTGTCGTTAAAGGGCTGATTCTGCGCAATATCAACTGGTGGCGACAGCAGGAACTCACCGATAGCCGCGGCATTATGAATGTCGGTTATACCTATGATAACAATGGAATATCAGAAGATTACAATGCACCAGGATCGTCCTACTGGGCATGTAAAACATTCCTTATTCTGGCATTAGATAAACAGAGCGCTTTCTGGAAAAGCGAGGCTCTACCGCTGCCAACGGCAACCGCACAACATGAATTTGCGCATGCCGGACAGATTGTTCATCACGATACCCGCAACCAGCACCATTATTTACTCAACGCCGGTCAGTTTCCAGCCAAAAACTATAATAACAGCGAGAGCAAATACGCGAAGTTCGCCTATTCATCTCTGTTAGGGTTTAACCTTGAGCGTTGTCGCTATGGCATTGAAATGAACGCTTGCGATTCGATGCTGCTGTTTTCCGAGCATGACGACTACTTTCGTGGACGCCGCATTAATCAGTACTCGGAAGTGCACAATCACTATATCCATTGTCGCTGGCAGCCACAATCAGGCATTTCAGTTCAAACCTGGCTTGTCCCGCTATCGAGCGGCCATTTCCGGCTGCATATTATCGAAACCGATAAGAATATAAAAACCGTAGAAGGCGGTTTCCCTATTCCTGTAGACACTACCGAAACCGCCGTTCCCGGGGAGAAGAAAAGTGGAATAATAAATATTCAGAAAAATCTTTTCAGCATGATTAACGATCTATCTCCTGTCTTAACACGCACCGCTGAAATTGTCATTTCACCACCTGCAAGCAACATTATTTTCCCCTGCAGTAGCGGCGTTCCCACATTACAAAATGCTCTGGAGCCCGGCAAACATCTCTTATCCTGTCTGGTTCGGGCGGGCCACGGCACTCCCGGTGAAAGCGATGTATCGGTAGATATCGACCCACAACAGCGTTATTTCACCATTCAGGATGAAGGAACATCCCTCACTATTTCGCTAACCCCTAAATCCGAAAGGTAACCCTATGTACGCAGTAAATAAAGTCGATTACATAAAGATAAGTACATTTATGTTCCTCTATTTCGTGGTGTGGACCATGAGTTTTAGCCTATATGCTATATGGCTAGGGCAGCACGCCGCATTATCAAGTGCAGAAATTGGCGCCGTCTTTGCCGTTAATGGCGCCTTCGCCGTCGTGTTAAAACCTTTTTATGGCTACATCACCGACAAGCTGGGAATGAAGAAGCATCTACTCTATTTTGTGGCCATCATGTCCGCGCTGCTGATGCCCTTTTTCGTTTACGTCTATCATCCACTGCTGATTGCAAGTTTCCCGATAGGCGTTGTGGTTGGTGCAATCTACCTCAGCCTCGCCTGGTATGCTGGTATAGCCGTATCAGAATCCTATTGTGACCGTTTTGGGCGCCTTAAAGGTTTTGAATTTGGCCGTATCCGCATGTGGGGGTCCTGCGGTGCGGCGGTCACTGCTTCCTTCGCAGGGGTGCTGTTCAACATCTCACCGGTCATTAACTTTACCATTAGCAGCGTGGTCTCATTAATTATGTTGGCCGTCTTGATCAGCATAAAAATCCCTGATGCCGACAACAGCGAAAACGCCGTGGTGCCAGCCAAAAAAATCAATATGGCCGATGTCCGTGAATTGATTAAACAAGGTAAATTCTGGCGTTTTTGTTTCTATGTCGCAGGCATCGTATGGTTTATGCATATCGCGGAGCAGCAGTTCCCTCGTTATTTTGTTTCATTCTTCCACGGCGATAAGTCAGGAAACTCCTGGTACGGTTATTTAAGTACCGTTCAGGCAATAGTCGAATTCATCTCAATGCTGACCGTACCCTGGATTGTCAATAAACTGGGGGCGCGTAAGACGTTAATCATTGCCGGTTTGTTAATTGGTGCACGTTTACTTATTTCTGGATTTGCCACCAGCCCATTAATGATCGCCTTTATCAAACCTTTCTACGGTCTGGAGAACTCACTTTTGTTGATTGCTGTATTTAAATACATCGCAGAGCATTTTGATAAAAAAGTTAACTCCACCATGTATCTGATTGGTTATCAATGCTTCATCTACATTGGCACTATTTTCGTCTCCGCACCAGTGGGTTATCTATATGATCATATCGGTTTTGGGAATGCCTACTTTATTATGGGTGCCATTATTATCGCCTTTTCGCTGATGTCTATTTTTGTGCTCTCCAGCGATAAAGAAATGCCAGGGCATCATCACCCGGTCGCTAAACGCTCACTCAGTTAATTAATGTTGTTGTCGCAAAGAGAATTTCATATGCAGAACATAGATAAACCGTCGGTTAAAAATGTCCAATATCTTCAAAGCATCACCCATCAACTGGCAGATAAACTCGCCTTTCAGCTCGGCCAGTTTAATGGACAATTTCCTGCCGCTTGTAGCATCAACGGCATTTATCCGCTAACGCCAAATACCGATTGGACAAGCGGCTTCTGGAGCGGTATGACGGCGCTTGCCGCAACGTTCAGCCATCAGGAACGTTTCTTTAACGCTCTCGGACAGCAGGTGGAGAGCTTTGCGCAGCGCCTTCGCGTAAAGCACGATCTGGAAACACACGATCTTGGTTTTCTGTATTCACTCTCCTGCGTAAATGCCTGGCGAATGACCGGCAATATCAACGCACGTGACTGTGCCTTGCAGGCCGCTGATATGTTAATGGCCCGCTACCATCCGCAAGCGAGGATTATTCAGGCATGGGGCGATTTACAGGATCCTGAGCAGCAGGGACGAATGATTATCGACTGCATGATGAATTTACCGCTGTTGTATTGGGCAAGTGAACAGACGGGTAACAGCGAGTACATGAATAAGGCTTATCACCACGCACAGCAAGCCCGGAAATATCTGTTCAGAGAGGATAGCTCGACGTTCCATACCTACTACATGGACGTGAAAACCGGCCAGCCTTTAGGTGGCAAAACGCATCAGGGATTTTCCGATAATTCCTGCTGGGCCCGAGGACAGGCATGGGCCATTTATGGTTGCGCGTTGAGTTACCACTACACTGGCGATAAACAGTTTTTGCAGGCTGCAAAAGAGGCCGCTCGCTACTTTCTGAAGCATCTTCCCGCCGACGGCATCTGTTACTGGGATTTAAGTTTGACCGCAGCCGAAACGCATAAGGATACTTCCGCGGCAGTCATTGCCGTTTGCGGTCTGCTTGAACTGGCTAACCATCTCTCTGTCGTAGACCCGGAACGTCGCGATTTTATCGAACAAGCGCTCAGCATGATGGACACGTTGCTGGAGGCTTATTTTGATCGTGAGCTTAACTATGGGGGCTATTTAACCCAATCCGTTTATAACATGAATAAAAATAGAGGTGTCGGGGAATACAGTACCTGGGGAGACTATTTCCTGTTCGAAGCAATATCCAGACTCGTATCACCCGAAGTTAAATACTGGTAAAACATCTTAATTAATTTTATATCCTGACAGGGGTAGACATTCCCTCGGAGTAATCATGCGTATAATAAAAGCATTTCCTTATTCTATATCTTTAATACTTCTGAGCATCTCTTTTTCTTCAATAGCAGGCGGCTTTATTGAAGTCCGAGAAGCTTATGAGAGCGCATCAAAAGATCATCAACTTAAATTAGGCGGTGGATATAATTTTGATAATGGCGCTGGGGTATTATATCAAACGGTTTTTAACACCTGTAAAAACCTCGAACAGTTAAAACACACATTTGATGAACTCGAGGGATGGTATCCTCTCTGGAAAATCACGGACAAATTGACCTTCTATCCTGGCGGGATTATTAACTCCACCAGCGCAGGCTCCACTACCTCACCGTATGTACAATTGGCTTATGTTTATAATCATGATTTGGCGATGGCATTTAAGTATCGTTATAACCACATGAACTACCAGACTGCCGATCTACAAGGCGAGCCTGATTACAATGATAATCATCAGCTTGTCATGGTCGTAAATTATAAAATGACGGAAAGCATCAGCTATGAGTTTGAACCCGATCTTTATATCAATACCGGAGACTACAATCGTAAAAACGGTAAAGATCATAGCTGGGAGTTGAACCATAAATTCACCTGGAAGATGACCAACACCTGGCGACCTTTCGTGCAACTCTCCTGGCTGGATCGCGACAACGGTAACAATGCTGAACGCTACCGCATCCGTCTGGGTATTCGTTACTACTTCTGAGAGTCATCACTCGTTGAATACCGCCAGCAGGCGGTATTCAGTTCAACCGTTGCGCGATACGTTCTGACGCCTGTAGCAACATCCTGAAAGCCGCAAATGATTGACCTGCGACATAAAAGCAGCACACCCGGTGCGGAAAACACCAGATCATGACATTTATGATTAGCAATAACTGCCCAAAACGCCATTATGTGCAGCTTGCTATCAGGCACGCACTGCAACCTGCGGCCCAACGTCAGGCAATCACCTTGGTTATCAAGAAGGCAGATCTATTTTTAATGAAAATGACAAGTATTGAACTGTTAGGCTATTCGGCAGCGCTGTGTTTTTCCTCAGTCATCGCCTCCGGCGAGCTGCATAATGAAGTGCTGGCGATGATTAACCCGCTCCTGTTTGTTGTCGTGATGGGTAGCGGCCTGGCGTGCATTTACCCAAAAACGAAAAATCTCACGGCACGTTTCAAAAAAAATTAACAAACACATAAAGATAGTGATAACAGTTCCCCAAAACTGAAAGAGAAATTAAAACTGTTATCATTTAATAGCCCCTGACTGTCTCTGCCCCCATTCCGCCCCACCCTCTAAAATCAAGCCGAGTCTTCTTCTCCACGGAGTTTGCATGTTCGGTCTTGATGCGTTTCACCTCGCGCGAATTCAATTTGCCTTTACCGTTTCGTTTCACATTATTTTTCCCGCCATCACCATAGGTCTCGCCAGCTATCTGGCGGTGCTTGAAGGCCTGTGGTTGAAAACCCGCAACCCGGTCTGGCGTTCGCTGTATCAGTTCTGGTCAAAGATCTTCGCCGTCAATTTCGGCATGGGGGTGGTGTCCGGGCTGGTGATGGCCTATCAGTTTGGTACTAACTGGAGCGGCTTTTCGCAGTTTGCAGGCAGCATTACCGGCCCGCTCTTAACCTATGAAGTGCTGACCGCCTTCTTCCTGGAAGCCGGTTTTCTCGGCGTGATGCTGTTCGGCTGGAACCGCGTCGGCCCGGGGTTGCACTTCTTTGCCACCTGCATGGTGGCGCTGGGTACTATCATCTCCACTTTCTGGATCCTCGCCTCCAACAGCTGGATGCAGACCCCGCAGGGATATGAAATCGTCAACGGCCAGGTGGTGCCGGTCGACTGGTTTGCCGTTGTGTTTAACCCGTCGTTCCCCTACCGGCTGCTGCATATGTCCATTGCCGCGTTCTTGAGCAGCGCGCTGTTCGTCGGCGCGTCGGCCGCCTGGCATCTATTGCGCGGCAACCAGACGCCAGCCATTCGCACCATGTTTTCGATGGCGCTATGGATGACGCTTATCGTTGCGCCCATTCAGGCGATGGTCGGTGATATGCACGGTCTCAATACGCTCAAGCACCAGCCAGCGAAAATTGCCGCCATTGAAGGCCATTGGGAAAACCCTCCAGGCGAACCTACGCCGCTGCTGCTGTTTGGCTGGCCGGATATGGAGCAGGAGCGTACTCGCTTTGGGCTAGAGATCCCGGCGTTGGGCAGCCTGATCCTCACCCACAGCCTGGATAAACAGGTTCCAGCGCTCAAAGAATTTGCCAAAGAAGACAGACCCAACTCCACCATCGTCTTCTGGTCATTCCGCATCATGGCCGGGCTCGGCATGTTGATGCTGCTGCTGGGCGTCATGGCGCTTTGGCTGCGCAAGCGACAAACCCTTTACACCTCGCGCCCGTTCCTGTGGTTCGCGCTGCTGATGGGCCCTTCTGGCCTGGTGGCGATCCTTGCCGGATGGGTGACGACGGAGGTGGGCCGCCAGCCGTGGGTGGTTTATGGGCTGCAGCGCACGGCTGACGCCGTCTCGGCGCACGGTGACCTGCATATGAGCATCAGCCTGCTGACCTTTTTCGTGGTCTACAGCTCGGTCTTCGGCGTGGGCTACAGCTATATGGTGCGCCTGATCCGCAAAGGCCCACAGCCGTTTAGCCCCGACCCGCAAGGAACCCCAGCACGTCCGTTGTCCGCCGCAATGTCCCACAAGGAGGAACGTGTATGAACATCGATCTGTCCATCATCTGGTTTGTGATTATTGTGTTTGCCACCCTGATGTACATCGTCATGGATGGTTTCGATTTGGGGATTGGCATTCTCTTCCCCTTCACCCGCAGCGCACAGGAGCGCGACGTGATGGTGAACAGCGTGGCGCCGGTCTGGGACGGCAATGAAACCTGGCTGGTGCTCGGCGGTGCAGGGCTATTCGGCGCATTCCCGCTAGCCTACGCGGTGATTATCGATGCGTTGACTATCCCGCTGTCATTGATGCTGGTCGGCCTGATTTTTCGCGGCGTGGCCTTCGAGTTTCGCTTCAATGCCACGCCGTCACACCGGCCGTTCTGGGACAAGGCCTTTATGGGCGGTTCGATTCTGGCGACCTTTTGCCAGGGGATTGTCGTTGGCGCGGTGATTAACGGCTTCGAGGTGACGGGACGCGCCTACAGCGGCGGCGCCTTCGACTGGTTCACACCGTTTACGCTGTTTTGTGGCGTGGGGCTGACTATCGCCTATGCGCTGCTGGGTGCGACCTGGCTGGTGATGAAAAGCGAAGCCTCGTTACAGCATACGATGAAGCGCAGCGCGCGCGGGCTGCTGCTGGCGCTGCTGGCGGTTATCGCGATTATCAGCCTCTGGACGCCGATGCAGCACGAGGCCATTGCCCGGCGCTGGTTTAGCCTGCCGAATCTCTATTATCTGCTGCCGGTGCCGCTGCTGGTCATCGCCGCCAGCGCCCTGCTGTGGCGGCATCTGGCACAAGATACCAGCCATGCGCAGCCGTTTATTCTGACGCTGGTGCTGGTGTTCCTCGGCTTTAGCGGGCTTGGGATCAGCATCTGGCCAGCCATTATTCCGCCGTCCATTACGCTCTGGAAGGCGGCAGCGCCCGTGCAAAGCCAGGAATTCATGCTGATTGGCGCGCTGTTTATTATCCCGGTTATTCTGGTGTACACCTTCTGGAGTTATTACGTTTTTCGCGGCAAAGTGCCGCAGGATGAGGGCTATCATTGATGAAAAATCGCTGGGTTTCACGCCTTTTCTGGCTGGTCGCACTGTGGGGCGGCAGCGTACTAACGCTCGCCATTGTGGGGAGTCTATTTCGTGTGCTAATGACCGCGGCTGGATTTAAATCCTGATATAACAAAGGGATGACAGCTTTAAGCTTTACGTGCCCGGACTATTCTTAATTGGACGGGCCATCACATTTTCTCCATGTTTTATTGGTCAACTACGTCCCATACACAAAAGCAATGTATGGAGTACATGATGAAGAAAATTATTGCACTGTCTGCAATCCTGGCAATGGGTCTATGTTCAACCGCTTTCGCTGCTGACCATCAGCAGCCGCCGAAAAAGCCGCCTGTAGAACAGCAGCATAATGGTCAGCAGCCGCACGATAATAAAGGCCCGCAGCACGATGGCAAAGGCCAGCCGCCGCACGACAATAAAGGCCCGCAGCATGATGGCAAAGGCCAGCCGCCAAAACATGACGGCGACAACAAACTGCCACCCAAAGACGGGCAGCATAACTAAATAAATATCCTCCGGCATAGCCGGAGGTTTTTCTGATGCGCCTATAAGGCTCTCTTACCAGCCGCGCCCTAACAGGCGCATACGATCTGACATT